>CAVHCH010000026.1:0-22778 GCA_963634265.1 Bacteroidaceae bacterium
CTTGCAAAAGGTGTCATTGCGAACCAGTGACCGATGTCACTGGTGTGGCAATCCGCATTTCAAAGGCTCCCCTGCGCAAGGGGAGCTGTCACGGCTCCGCCGTGACTGAGGGGTCGCGCCACCCCCACCTTATATAATAACATCCCACAACACGGAAAAGAGAGGAAACCGACCATGAAAAAAACTTTGTCCCTGCTGCTTTCCTGTGTGATCCTCCTGCTGGCCGGGTGCGGAAATCAAGCCCCCGACGGCCAGCTCCGGGCGGAGGACCTGCCCGAGTCCTGTCGTGCCTGGTTCGACATCGGCCAGACCGCCGGGGCAGCGGAGGAAAAAACCGACCTCCCCGTGGCCGCCCAGGCAGATCGCGGCATTACCGACACGGGCCTGTCCGTGCGCTTGCCCGACTTGACGGAGGCCGACCTGGTGGACGAAGACGACACCATCACCCAGGGCGTAAAGCTCTCTGCCTTGACAGACGGTAAAATGCAGCGCCTGAGCTCCGGCAGCCGGGTGAAGTGGAACGGCGAAGCCTACCACGCCTTTACCTTTGCCGCCCAGGACTGCACCATTCCCAACCTGCGCCCCAATGACGGCGGCATCCTGCGCCTGGACATCTCCGGCGACTGCACCGTGGACGGCGGCGGCGCGGACTACGCTTGCTTCGAGGGCTTTGACAGCGTGCTCATCACCGGCACCGGCACCCTCACCGTCACCAACGCCAGCGGCCTGGGCTGCACCGGCACCGACCTGGGCCTGCCCGCCCTCATGATAGACGGCAGCGTGACCCTCCGCAGCGAGAGCATCCACCTCAGCGCCGGGGCCAGCGCCGCCCCCGCCCTGGTCCTGCTGGGAGATGCCTCGGTCTACGCCCAGTCCCTGTGGCTGGACGGCAGCGCCCTGGTGCAGGCCGGCGGCATCCTGGGGGCCTATGATATTTTCAACTTGGGCGAAGCCACCTTCCGGGGCGGCACGGCCCTCCTGGGCAATATGAATGACAGCGACGGCGCCCACCTGGTCCTCTCCGGCGGCGATGCCTATATCCAGGGCGCGCTCCCTGCCAATACCGCCATAGAGAGCGGCGCCGGGACCCTCTGCGCCCCGGGCCTGGAGAACGCCCAGGTCAACCACAGCGGCGCCCAAGTGCGCGACAGCGAAAAGGATGGGACCCCCTTGTGCTACACGGATCACAGCCCCGATTGGGCGGCCTCCATCCCCAACGCACAGTGGGACGCTTTGACTTCCCGGCAGGTGGTTCCCTCCCGGGAGGGGGCGGAAAAATGGTTCCTGGGGCAGATGACCCTGGAGGGCACCACGGCGGAAAATGTCCAGCCCTGGGGTGCGCTGCACCTGCGTCTGCGGGGCGAAAATACCGTGACCGGCGAGATTGCGGGCACCAGTCTCCTCTTCACCGGCGGCGGTGCAATCGGTGCCGATTCGGTGAACATTTGGGGCTGGGGCGGTGTGCATGAACCCACCCTTTCGGTGCAGGAGGACTGCACCGTCCGCTGCGGCCAGCTTCATATGGGCAGCGAGGCCGCCGGGCAGGGCACTCTCCTGGTGGAGAGCGGCAGCCTGACGGTAGACGGCGAGTTCTGGCTGCAAAACGCCATCCTGGAGGTCCGGGGCGGCACCGTGACCCTCTCGGGCGAGAGCAGCATCGAGCAAGGCGAGCTGCGCATCTCCGGCGGCACGGTGGTTTTGGAGAACGGCCTGTGGCTGGGCCAGGGGGATGTAGTCCTCTCCGGCGGCAAGCTGGTGCTGCCCCAGGGCGAAGAAAGCCTGGTCCTGGAGAGCGGCAAGCTCCATAACCACGGCGGCGACATCGTGACGGAATAAAAACATACCATATATAATATAGAAAGGGATAAAAAAGGATATGAAACCACTGGAAATCGGGAGCAGACTGCGGCGGCTGCGGAAGGAACGGGGCATGAACCTGACGCAGTTGGCGGAGAAGAGCGGTGTGAGCACGGGCCTTATCAGTCAGATCGAGCGGGACATGGTGGCCCCGTCGGTGGTGAGCCTGTACCATTTGGCCCAGGCCCTGGGCACGGACATCAGCTACTTTTTCTCCACCTCCGAGGTGCCCTATGTGATCCAGCGGCAGGGGACCCACAAGACCATCACCACCAACAACGGTTTGGATAAGCACCTGATGCTCAGTCCCGACCGCCCCAATCGTTCTTTGGATTTTTTGCTGCTGACCCTGAAGGGCGGCGAGACCTATGACCGGGAGAGCATCGCCCACCAGGGCGAGGAGTACTGCTATGTACTGGCCGGGGAGCTGACCCTCCTCATTGACGACGAGGAGCTGAAGCTCCAGGCCGGGGACAGCATCTGGTTTTCCAGTGCACACCCGCATTTGTACATCAACTGCGCGGAGGAGGATTGCCTGTCTGTTTGGGCCATCACGCCGAAGTTCTTTTAATGGATCTGGAATTGAATTTGAAAGAAAAAAGAGGCACGAAAGTGCCTCTTTTTTGCTGTCGCAGCGGGTCAAAAGGAGAGAGCGGCTGCCCGAAAATACCGGGCAGCCGCTCTCTTGGGAAAGGGGGAACATCTCTGAATGATTGGGTGAAAACCGATCAGGCCTTCTTCTTGCTCCACAGCTTGTTGCCGTCCTTGTCCCACATACCGAAGCCGGTGATGGCGCAGAGGATGGAGAAGATGGGAACGATGAAGATGAACCAGCAGTACGGAATGTACTCGGTGCCGCAGCCCAGCGTGCTCATAACGAACAGGGTGGCAACGCCCCAGGGAACCACAGGGGCACTCAGAGTACCGGCATCCTCCAGGGTCCGGGAGAGGACCTTACGGTGAATGCCCAGCTGATCGTAGGCATCCTCAAAGGTCTGCTGGGTGACGATGATGGACACGGTCTGGCCGCCGGCGGTGAGGAAGTTCACGATGTAGCAGTAGACCAGGGTCACGATGACCAGGACGGTCTTGTTCTTGATGAACTTCAGCAGGACATCCTTGGCCAGGACATCCAGGATGCCCGTGGCGGTGATGATGCCGCCCAGGACGCTGGCGATCATGAAGGTGATGAGCAGGCCGGTCATGCTGGCAATACCGCCGCGGTTGAGCATATTGTCCACGATGCTGCCGGCGCCGGTCTCAATGCTGAAGCCGTTGGCGGCGTAGTTCATCAGGTCCACGAAGTCGGTGCCCTGGAAGATGATGGCGAAGAGGGTGCTGACCACCACGGTGATGCCCATGCCCAGCAGGGCAGGCAGCTTGAACACGGAGACCAGCAGCACCAGGATGGCGGGCAGGATCAGAATGGGGCTGATCTTGAAGTTATCCAGCAGGGTGTTGCAGATGAGGTCGGCCTTGGTGGTATCCAGGGCGCCGCCGCTGTGGGCCAGGCCCGCGATGGTGAACAGGACCAGGGAGACCACGGCTGCCGGTATGGTGGTGTACATCATGGAATTGATGTGGTCATACAGAGGCACGCGGCTGACGCCGGAGGCCAGGTTGGTGGTGTCGGACATGGGGGACATCTTGTCGCCGAACCAGGCGCCGCAGACCGCAGCGCCGATGACCAGGGCCAGGGGGATGTCGGTGGTGGTGGCAACGCCGGTGAGGGCCAGGCCCATGGTGGCGATGCTGCCGAAGGAGGTGCCGGTGAACTCAGAGGTCAGGAAGCACAGCACGAAGGCCAGGGGAACCAGGATCTTGGGGGAGATGAGCTTCATGCCGTAGTACATCAGGGACGGCACCGTGCCGCCGGCGATCCAGATACCCACCAGCATACCCACCATGATAACGATCAGGAAGGTGGGGATGCAGTCGGATACCACGCGCAGCAGGGTCTTTTCGATGTCGGCCCAGGGAATTCTCAGGATGGCAGCGATCACAACAGAGACCACTGCGGCGGCGAACACGGACATGGTGGTGTCCACGCCCAGGTTGATCAGTACGATCAGTACGGCGATAATGACCAAAAAGGATATAACAGCAAAAGCCGCACTTGGAGTCTTACGCTCCGGGGTCTTTTTCGTGTTTTCCATATCAATTTTCTCCATTTTTTCGTGGGCGCACAGGAGTGCGCCGTTTGTTTACTCGTATTGTCCCAGGAGTTCCCGTGTAAGGAACTGCAGGGCGGAGTCGATGCGTGCCTTGCGGAAGGCAAAGGATTTGAAGCGGTGCTCGGCGCCGTGGACGATGAGAAGCTCCGCCCGGTCGCCGTAGATCTCCTTATACCGCTCGGAGCAGTGGACGGAGGCGGTGATGTCCGCATCCCCGTGAACCAGATTCACCCGTTTGGTGAAATGGGCTGCTTCGGCGAAAGGATCCAGGCTCAGTGTGTCCTTATAGAAGTTCAGGCCCACTTTCAGACCTTCATAATCTGCGCAGCCTCGCTCCTCTATATCGGACACATTTTCGCCGCAGAGGGTCTTGTGCTCCTTGAGGTTGTACACCACATCCGGAGCCGGACACCAAAGGCTCAGGGCACAGATGTCGGCGTCGCGCCGTCCGGCCAAAATGGAGGCCACACAGCCGCCCAGGCTCAGGCCGTGGAGGGCGATGCGCTTTTTGTCCACGAAGTCCAGAGACTGCACATAGTCCAGTATGGCGGAGCCGTCGGCCACCTCGTTGGACACGGTCATGTCCTCAAAGCGGCCATCGCTCTCGCCACTGCCGGCGAAGTCAAAGCGGACGCTGCCGATGCCCTTCTCGCAAAGTCTGCGGGAGAGCTCCGTGTGGACGAAGTTGATCTCATTGCGGTCGTCGCAGAACCCGTGAAACAGGATCACGAAGGGGAGCTTCCCCTCATAGTGTTCGGGAATGTGCATCATACCTCGCAGGGTCAGACCTCTGCTTTTGCACTCTACATAGCGTTCCAAAGTAATTCCTCCTTTCTTTCTTTTTTCTCTCCAAAATCAGGGGCTGCTGTTTTGGCACCCACCCGCCTTACGGCGGGATAAACACCGGCCCCGGACCGGGGCAAGTGACAGGTGTTTTCGGTAAATTCCCGGCCCTCCAGCCGGGCCCCCAGACGGCTGACCAGCTCGTTGGTGATGGTGCCGGCGTTCTGGGCCAGCTCCTCGGCGTAGATGACGCAGGTGCCGCTGCGGCCAATGAATATGGCCTCGTCGCCTACGGCCACGCCCTCGATACCGGTGACATCCAGCATCAGCTGGTCCATGCAGATGCGGCCAATGCCCTGGGCGTAGCGTCCGTGGACGATGGCCCGGAGCTTACCGCCGCTGAGGCAGCGGGGGATGCCGTCGGCGTAGCCGATGGAAACGGAGGCCACCTTCGTGGGCTTTTCGGCCCGGAAAATGCGGCCATAGCTCACGGTCTCGCCGGGGCCAATGTCCCGGACGGAGGTGATGCGGGCCTTGAGGGTCATCACGGGCTGGGGCTGAAGATCCTGGCGCAGATAGTCGGACGGGGAGCTCTTCACGCCGAACATAAGGATGCCCAGTCGGGCATATTGGTAAGCGTACTGGGGATAGTTGACGGCGGCGTAGCTGCTGAGCAGATGCACCGTGCCCAGGTCCAGCCCCTGGGCTTGCAGGGTGTCCACCACTTTTTTGAAAGACTCCGCCTGGCCGATGGAGAAGGTCACCTGCTCGGGCTCGTCGGTGTCCGCCACGCACAGGTGGGAGAAAATGCCGGTGACGCAGAGGGCGTCGCTCTCGTAGAAATGGCGGATGGCCTCCAGGTCGTCCGGCAGGAAGCCAATGCGGTGCATACCCGTGTCCACGGCGATGTGGGCCTTCAGGCGGGTGCCGGTGTGGCGGCCATAGTCCTCCAGCAGGGCGCCGTGGGCGGGGCAGGTGACGGTTTGCGTCAGGTCGTAGCGATACAGCTGAGAAAAGGAATCGGGGTCCGTGTAGCCCAGGATCAGAATTTCGCCGGGCACGCCCCATTTGCGCAGGTCTATCGCCTCGCCCAGGGATGCCGTGGCAAAGTGCCGGATCCCCAGCTCCGCCAGATGGGTGGCCACAGCCTTGGCCCCGTGGCCGTAGGCGTTGGCCTTTACCACGCCCATGACCGCGCATCCCGCAGGCAGCAGACTTTCGTAGCGCCGGATGTTGTGGGTCAGCGCGTTTTTATCCAGTTCGATCCATGCACGATTCATGTTGCAACGACCCTTTCTCCAGTGAAAAAATCTTGTGGCGGTACAAAACATAAGGAAAAATATACCGCTTCCCATTTAATTCCAAATTCAACTTATGGAAATATGCAACTTAACACGGAGGAATATAATACAAAGATATTATTTTGTCAAATAATCTAAATTATTTTCAGTTTATTAAAATAATTTTCAAGTCTTGTATCAAATGAAATTGTCGGAAATTTTCGACAGAAGAAACAAGAAAGCGCCCCGGCGGAGAAAACCGGGGCGCGGAAAGAGAAGATGCAATTTTTCCTTACAGTGCAAGGGCTTGACGCAGTTTGGCGGGCAGTAAAGCAAGGAGAAGAATCACAAAAAAGAGAATATTTGTTCTCTTCAAATGTACAAATAAAGAAATTTCAGGAAAATGAAATATTTTTTAAGAAAGTGAAGAAAATTGCAGAAATTTCGCCTTCCGACAAAAAGAGAAACGGGCCCTTTAGAGGGCACTGTGGAGGGGGTGGGAGGCCGACAAACGGACCGGGTGCGAAGCGGTGCCAGGCAGCCTTTCAGGGCGGCGCAAGGAAGGGACCCCGCTCAGCCCCCGTTAAGACAGAAAAAGACTCTTGAAAAAACGAAGGAATTTGCTATAATATAAGTAGAATAGAGAAAAACTGGGGAAAATTGGAAAAACCGGGGCGCCGCGCCCACGCCGGGCGCGGGGGGAAAACGCCCCGAGGGAATGGAATGAGAGGAATATCGAACCGTGCACGAACTGAGCGAATTGACGAGATCGGTCATGAACATCGGCTTTGCCGTCGGCAGCATTTTCGTGGCCCACTCCCTGTACAAAACGCCCCGTAAGCTGGTCCAGTGCGTCATGGCGTGGCTGGGGGTGGCTATTTATTGGATCGGTGCCAGCGCCCTGCTGGACCTTTGGCTGCTGGGCCAGCCGGCCCTGCCCGGGCTCACCCACGAGCGCATCTGTATGTTCATCGGCCCGGCGGCTGCGGTGGTGTACCGCTACCTATTCCCGCAGCTCTCCGTGTGGAACTGCGTGTTCACCTACTTCATGGTGGGCAACTGCCTGATCTTAATGCTGCTGTTCGCCCGCACCCTGTCAGAGGTGCTGGCGGCGGTGCTGGCCCTGCCCTTGGACGCCACGACGCTTACGCTGTATCTGACGCTGACGGCGGCATTTTTGCTGCTGTACCACCTCCGTCTGCGGCCCATGATCCGGCGGTCCCTGGCGGGCTTCCTGGGCAGCGATATGCGCCTGCTGGCGCTGTTTGCGGTGCTGGCCTACTTCGGCACACTGTTTGTAACGGATGTGTGGGGCCCGTGGCCCGCGCTGACCTTCCAGAGTGCCATGCACAATTTCTCCGCCGTGCTGGTACCCCTGTGCGGCTACGGCGTAGCCTTTCTGCTCTCCTCCGACCGAATGCGCATCAAGCGCTTGGAGCGCACCGTGGGCTACGACGCCTTGACGGGGCTTAAAAACCGCAGCCGTCTGGGCCGGGATGCCAAGGCCATGCTGGCGGCGGGCTACGGGCCGCTGCACCTGCTGGTGCTGGACATGGACTCCTTCAAGCGGGTCAACGACACCTTCGGCCACATCGTGGGCGACGAGTACCTGCGCAGCTTCGCCCGCAGCGCCGTGGAGGCCCTGGGCGGCGACGGTGAGATGTACCGCGTAGGCGGCGACGAGTTCGTGGTGCTCTACCACGGCAAGAGCGTAGACGGCCTGTGCCAGCGGCTTCGGGCGGGCTTTCAGGGGGAGAACTGCCCGGAGTTTTACGGCATCAGCATAGGCCGCGCCGTGCTCAGGACCGTAGACCAGCTGGAAGCGGCCCTAAACGAGGCGGACCTGGTCATGTACGAAGAAAAAATGTCCCGCAAGCAAACGGACCCCGAGGATGCCCTCCCGGCCCTGTAAAATCAAAAAACGCGAGAACGATTTGCATTGCATCGTCCTCGCGTTTTTAATTATTAGAAAGTATCGCAGAATTTTCCGACAGTATTACTCCAGGGCGTCGTGGCTCTCAAACACATCCCGGATGGTGCCGGCCCGGTCAAACGCCGGCTCCGGCTCGGCATTACCCATCTGCATCTCCTGCCACTTGGCCTTGTCAATGAGCAGCTGCCGGGGCTTGGAGCCCTCAAACGGCCCCACGATGCCCCGCTCCTCCATCTGGTCCACCAGCCGGGCGGCCCGGGAGTAGCCCAATTTCAGCCGCCGCTGGAGCATAGACACGCTGGCCTGTCCCGTTTCCAGCACCACCTCCACAGCGGCGGGCAGCAGCTCGTCGCCGTCGTCGGAGCCGGTGGGCTCCGGGGCCGGGGTGCCCTTCTTGTCCTTCTCCTGCACCACCTGCTCGATCTGGCGGATCACATCCTCGGAGTAGGCCGTCTCGCCCTTTTCCTTCACGAAGTCCACCACCCGCTCGATCTCCTCCGCGGTGATGAAGCAGCCCTGGACGCGCCGGGGCTTGCCCTCGCCCAGAGGGGCGTAAAGCATATCGCCTTTACCCACCAGCTTTTCCGCGCCGGGGGTGTCCAAAATGATCCGCGACTCCATGGAGGAGGCCACGGCAAAGGCGATGCGGCTGGGGATGTTGGCCTTCATGAGGCCGGTGATGACATCGGCGGAGGGCCGCTGGGTGGCGATGACCAGGTGCATCCCGGCGGCGCGGCCCATCTGGGCCACCCGGCAGATGGAGTCCTCCACCTCCTTGGCGGCCACCAGCATCAGGTCGGCCAGCTCGTCGATGACCACCACCACCGAGGGCAGCTTTTTCATCTGCTCGCCGCTCTCGTCCGGCTGGGACTGCTGGGCCAGGGCATTGTAGGACGCCAGGTCCTTCACGCCGTTTTCCGAGAAGAGCTTGTAGCGCTTCATCATCTCAAACACCGCCCACTGCAGGGCCCCGGCGGCCTTTTTAGGGTCCGTGACCACGGGAATGAGCAGGTGGGGAATGCCGTTGTAGGGGGCTAGCTCCACCATTTTCGGGTCCACCATAATGAAGCGGACCTCCTCCGGGGTAGACTTATACAGCAGGCTCACAATGAGGGAGTTGGTACACACGGACTTGCCGGAGCCGGTGGTACCGGCGATGAGCACATGGGGGAGCTTGGCAATGTCGCCGATGATGCGGTTGCCGCCGATGTCCTTGCCCACGGCGAAAGCCACGGCGGACTTGTGCCCGGTGAATTCCCGGGACTCGATGACCTCCCGAATGCGCACCGGGGTCACGGCCCGGTTGGGCACCTCGATGCCCACGGCGGAAATTTTGCCCGGCACCGGGGCCACCCGGACGCTGCCCACACCCAAAGCCAGGGCAATGTCGTCGGAAAGGTTCGTGATCTTCGACAGCTTCACCCCCTGGGGCTGGGCAAATTCATACCGGGTGACGCTGGGGCCGCGCACCACCTCTCCGGGCTGGGCATCCACGCCGAAGCTGCGGAGGGTGTCGGTCAGGCGCTTGGAGTTGCTGCGCATCTCCGCTCCGGCGGCGGTAAAGTTGCCGGGCCCGCCCTGGTCCAACAGGGTAATGGGGGGATATTGATACAGCTCCTCCGGCTCGGAGAGCTCCTGCTCGATCTGGCGGCTCACCTCCTCGGCGGCCTGCTTCAGATCCACAGGCTCGGCGGCCTTGGCGGGCTTTTCCGGCTCCACCGGGGCAGCGGGCTCCGGCTCCGGGGCAGGCTCCGGGACGGGCTCCGCCTGGGGCGGCTGGAGCACCTCGTCCGGGGTGGGGGTCTGGCGGCCCGTGAAGAAAGGCTTCTTCCCGGGCTGGAGGGGGCTGTCCTCCGCCGGTGCGGGCTCGTCCAGGGGAATGTCAATCTGCGCCTTGCGGCGGCGGGCAGGTGCTTTCTGCGCGGGCTTGGCAGGCTGCTCCGGCTCCGGGACGGGCTCGTCCTCGTCCTCCTCGGCCCGGCGGGCCGCCCGCTGCTGCCGGGCCTTCTCCGCCACCTGGGACGGAGTGGTGCGCAGCATCACAAACACGCACACCAGCAGCCCCGCCGCCGCCAAAATGGCAAACACGGCCTCGCTGATATACGCCTTGCCCAGCTCCGCCAGGCCGCCGCAGACCACGCCGCCGCCCTTGAGGGCCTGGCCGTCTGCCCACAGGCCGGAGACGGTCAACGCCTTTACCGGCCCGGCCAGGATCAGGTGCAGCAGACTGCCCCCCAGGGCCGGGGTCAGCAGGGCGCAGAGGACCCGCCCGGCGGCCTTGCGCTCCCGGTGCAGCAGCAGGAACAGGCCGCCCACCAGCAGCATGACCGCCCACAGCCAGTACCCGTAGCCAAACAGGCCCGTGAGGGCGCCCCGCAGCAGCTTCAGCAGCACCGCCTGGGCGTTGAAATAGCTCACGGCCACGCACAGGGCCAGCAGCAGGCACAGCCCGCCGCCCACCAGCCGCGGCGCCTGGCTGGGAGCCTGGGGCGCGGGGGCCGGCTGGGGCGCGGAGCGCTTGCCGGAGCTTTTTGTGGTTTTCTTTTTGGTGGTTTGAGCCATGTTGTCTCCCGTTCTGCCGCCCACGGCGGCGCGTTTTTTATGACGGTAAATGTTCTGATTATACTATAATTTAATGCTTCACGGCGGTCAAGAGCAAGGTCAGCAGACCCACCGCCCAGCAGTAGTAGGCGAAGAAGCCGAATTTGCCCTTGTCGGCGATCATTTTCAGCAGCCGAATGCACAGGTAGCCCACCACGGCGGCGGTGATGACACCCACCAGGTACACCGGCACCTGGCTCCAGTCAATGCCCGCGTCTATAGCGTCCTTCAGAGCCAAAATGTTCGCCCCCAGCACCGCGGGGATACTCATCAGGAAGGAAAACCGCACCGCGAACTTCCGCTCGTAGCCCACGAAGCAGCCGGTGGTGATGGTCATGCCCGAGCGGGAAATGCCGGGCATGGTGGCGATAGCCTGGCCCACGCCCACAATGAGGGCCGAGAGCACCCCGGCGCTGGCCTCGGTCTTGCGCCCCTTCTTCACCCGGTCGCTGGCAAAGAGCAGGCAGCCCGTGACGAGGAGGGCCGCACCGATAAAGACCATGTTGCTGCTGAGGCCCTGGACCTCATCTTTAATGGGCAGCACCGCGAACAGGGGCAGCGTCGCCACGATGATGAGCAGGATCAGCCGTCGGGCCGGAGGCACCGGGGTGGGGGTAGCGTGGTGGGCGATGTCCCGCACGCCGTACACCAGCTCCCGGAGCATGTCTTTGATCTCGCTCCAGTAGGCCACGAACACGGCCACCAAGGTGCCCAGGTGCAGCAGCACATCGAAAAATTCCGGTACCACACCGGCGTCCTGCATACCCAAAAGGTTCTGCGCAATGGCCAAATGGCCGCTGCTGGAGATGGGAAGAAACTCGGCCAGGCCCTGGATCAGGCCCAGCAAAAAGGATGAAAAGAATGACATAAGCGGTGATCTCCTATCAAAAAGTGATAATAAATTGTATAATTGTGTCGAAATATTACCCTTCGTATTGACTTTTTCTCTGCCGGGTAATCATTATATCACACTTTGCCGCAGATTACCACACTTTCTCTTGCAGGACAAAAATGTCACCCCACGCCCCCGGCGCGTATGTTCACAAAAAAGCCTTGATTTGCATAGGCGACAGTGCTATAATTTTTCATGTTTAATACCATACCACACTATGCCCATTTGAGATAGGTGGTCGGGAAAGAGGAATATTATATGGCTTTTTGCAAACAAAACGACTTCAAACCGCTGGAAACGCGGGCCTGGTTGTCGTCTCCTACTATGCACGGCCCGGAACTAAAATATATGACAGAGGCATTCGAGACCAACTGGATGAGCACCGTGGGTGAGAACATCAACGAGGTGGAGCGGCAGATCGCCGAGAAGATCGGCTGCGGCTATGCGGTGGCCCTGTCCTCCGGCACGGCAGCACTGCACCTGGCGGTGAAGCTGGCAGGGGTGAAACCCGGCGACAAGGTGTTCTCCAGCGATATGACATTCTCTGCCACCACCAACCCCATTGCCTACGAGGGCGCGGAGCAGGTTTTCATCGACACCGAGCGTGACACCTGGAACATGGACCCGGTGGCTCTGGAAAAAGCCTTTGAGCTGTACCCCGAGGTGAAGGTTGTAGTCATCGCCAACCTCTACGGCACCCCCGGCAAAATGGACGAGCTGTGCGAGGTGGCCCACCGCCACGGCGCGGTGGTCATCGAGGACGCAGCGGAGTCCCTGGGCGCCACCTACGAGGGCCGCCAGACCGGCACCTTCGGAGACATCGCCGCCATCAGCTTCAACGGCAATAAGATCATCACCGGCTCCTGCGGCGGCGCGCTGCTGACAAACAGCAAGGAGGCTGCCGATCGGGCACGCAAGTGGTCCACACAGGCCCGGGAAAATGCCGCCTGGTATCAGCACGAGGAGCTGGGCTATAACTACCGCATGAGCAATGTGGTGGCCGGCGTAGTCCGGGGCCAGCTGCCGTACCTGGAGGAGCACATCGCCCAAAAGCGCGCCATTTATGAGCGCTACCGGGAAGGCTTCCGTGGCCTGCCCGTCTCCATGAATCCCTACGACGAGGAGAGGGCCCAGCCCAACTTCTGGCTCTCCTGCCTGCTCATTGACGAGGAGGCTATGTGCCCCCAGGTGCGCGGGGAGCAGGAAGCCCTGTACCGCAGCCAGTCCGGCAAGAGCTGTCCCACGGAGATCCTGGAAACCCTGGCGCAGTATAACGCTGAAGGGCGGCCTATTTGGAAGCCCATGCACCTGCAGCCCATCTACCGCATGAACGGCTTTGTTACGCGCCACGGCAGCGGCCGGGCGCAGACCAATGCCTATATTGCAGGCGAGACGGTGGATGTGGGGGCCGATATTTTCCAAAGAGGGCTTTGCCTGCCCAGCGATAACAAGCTGACCCCGGCCCAGCAGGAGCGAATCATTGAGATCGTAAAGGCTTGCTTTGCATGAGAAATGAAAAACAAGGCATCTATGCCCGCTGTATAAAACGGCTTCTGGACATTTTCCTTTCCGGCCTGGCGCTGATCGTGCTGTCTCCCATTTTGCTGGTGGTGGCCGTTTTGGTGCGCGTGAAGCTGGGAAGCCCGGTGATCTTCTGCCAGATGCGTCCGGGCAAAAATGAGAAAATATTTAAGATGTATAAATTCCGCTCCATGACGGATGCGCGGGATGAAAATGGCGAGCTGCTGCCGGATGATGTGCGCATTACGAAGTTCGGAAAGGCCCTGCGTGCCACCAGTCTGGATGAATTGCCGGAGCTGTGGAATATCTTCAAGGGCGATATGTCCATCGTAGGCCCCCGGCCCCAGTTGGTGCGGGATATGGTGTTCATGACGCCGGAGCAGCGCCGCCGCCATACGGTGCTGCCTGGCCTGACGGGCTTGGCCCAGGTAAATGGACGCAATGCCATCTCCTGGGAGGACAAGCTGCAAACGGACCTGCGCTATGTGGAGCACATTACCTTTGCGGGCGATGTGAAGATCATTGCCCGGACGGTAAAAAAGGTGCTCGGCCACGAGGATATATCCGCCGACGGCATGGAGACGGCAGAGGATTTCGGAGACTATTTGCTGCGTACCGGTCAAGTGTCGGAAGAAGAATACAAAAAACGGCAAGCGGAGAGCAAAGCGCTGCTGGATGCCGTGCAATAACGAGGGAATAATATGAAAATTTGGCTTATCAATCACTACGCGGTGCCGCCCCAGTATTACCCCCTGGCCCGGCAGAACTATTTCGCAAAAAACCTCATGCGCCTGGGCCACGAGGTGACCATCTTCGCCGCCAGCACCGTACACAATTCCGATAAAAACCTCATCGAGGACGACACCCCCTACCGGGAGGATGTGGTGGACGGGGTCCACTATGTGCTCATCCGCTGCAAGGGCTATCACGGCAACGGCGTCTCCCGCATTCTCAATATGCTGGAGTTTGCCCGGAAGCTGCCCTCCGTGTGTGATAAATACCCCCGCCCCGATGCCATCGTGGCCACCTCCATGCCCCCCATGTCCTGCGCGGCGGGTATCAAGCTGGCCCGCAAATACGGCTGCCGCGGCATCGCAGAGATCGCCGACCTCTGGCCGGAGAGCATCATCGCCTACGGCGTTGCCGGGCCCCATAACCCCGCCGTCCTCTGGCTGCGCCGCCTGGAAAAATGGATCTATACCAAGTCTGATGCCGTGGTGTTCACCATGGAGGGTGCCTACGACTATATCAAGGAGCAGCACTGGGAAAAGGAAGTTCCCCAAAGCAAGGTGTACTACATCAATAATGGTGTAGACCTGGAGCTTTTTGATTACAACAAGGAAAACTTCCGGGTGGAAGACAAGGACCTGGACGACCCCGCGATCTTCAAGGTGATCTATACCGGCTCTATCCGCAAGGTCAACGGCCTGGGTCTGCTGCTGGATGCGGCCAAGGAGATCAAGGATCCCCGTGTGCGCTTCCTCATCTGGGGCGACGGGGATGAACGGCCCATGCTGGAGCAGCGGGTAAAAGAGGAAAACATCGGCAATGTTGTTTTCAAGGGCCGGGTGGAGAAGAAATTCGTGCCCTCCATCGTCAGCCGGGCGGATGTGAATATTGCGCACTGCATCAGCACACCGGTGGATCGGTACGGCATCAGCTTCAATAAAATGTTTGACTATCTGGCCGCCGGAAAGATCGTGCTGTCTGATTTTCCCACGGAATATAATCCGGCGCTGCAGTGCCACGCAGGCATTACTGTGGAGGATGGTTCTCCCAAGAACATTGCCGGGGCTATCGAGCATTTGGCCGCTTTGCCCGAGCAGGAGAGGCTGCTTTATGAGCAAAACAGCCGCGCGGCGGCCCATAAGTACGACTTTAAGAATTTGACAGAGGAGCTGCTGGAAGTGATCCAGTCGATCCCGAAGGGAAAATAAGATAACCGAAAAAAACCAAGCGCATAAGGAAATGAGGTCGATTTTATGAAGTTGAGCGTATTGCTGCCGGAGCTTCTGCCGCAGTATGAGTTTACGCTGGAAAACGAACAGGAGTTTTCCACCCTGGGACTGGTCGTGTCGGAAATAGACAAGCCTTTCTGCACCTTTGTGGATACCGAGCGCGCGCTGAAGGACCTGCACGACGGCATCACCATGGTCATTACAACGCCGGAGATCGCCCCTAAGCTGTTGGAGCAGGGACGGGGTGTGTGCATCACGGCCCAGCCCCGGGTGCTGTTTTTCCGGCTGCACAATGCCTTGGGCCGGCATGGAGAGTATGCCAGACCCCGCCATGCTACCAGGATCGGGAAAAACTGCGCCATCAGCCCCCTGGCTGTGGTAGCCAAGGAAAATGTCATCATCGGTGACAATGTGGTTATCGAAGAATTCGCCGTGATCCGGGACAATGTGACCATTGGCGACAACTGCGTGATCCACGCAGGCGTAAAAATCGGATTTAATGACTTTGAATATAAGAAAGAAAACGGGAAGCTGTTTACGGTGGCGCATTACGGCGGTGTGATCCTGGGCGAGGATGTGGAGCTGCACCCCAACACCTGCGTCAATAAAGCGCTCTATCCTTGGGATAATACGATTATCGGCGACCGCTGCAAGATAGATATGCTGGTGCAGGTCTCTCACGGCGTTAAGGTCGGCAGAGATACTATGATCGTGGGCCTTTCCGGAATCGGTGGACGCACGGAGATCGGCGAGAATAGCTGGATCGGGTATGGCTGCATCATCCGCAACGGCGTGCATGTCGGCAATAACGCCCGGGCGAATATGGGCGCCATTGTTTCTCGGGATGTGGCGGACGGACAAGCCGTTACCGGAAACTTCGCCATTGACCATGACATTTTTATGGAGAATCTGAAACGCGCTGCAAAGCCGACGAAAGAAAGGAATGAGTGATCCTATGCAATTTATTGACCTGAAAGCCCAGTACGCGGCCCTGAAAGACGAGATCAATGCAGGCATCCAGTCCGTGCTGGACTCCGCCCAGTTCATCGGCGGACCCCAGGTAAAGGAGCTGGAGAAGGAGCTGGCGGACTTTGTGGGCCGCAAGCACTGCATCACCTGCGCCAACGGCACCGATGCCCTGCAGATCGCCTACATGGTGGCCGGGGTAGGGGAGGGCGATGCCGTGTTCTGCCCGGACATGACCTTCATCTCCTCCACGGAGCCGGCTAAGATGTTCGGCGCCACCTCCGTGTTCTGCGACATCACAAAGGACACCTACACCCTCTGCCCGGAGAGCCTGGAAAAGCAGATAAAGGCCGTCCTGGCCGAGGGCAAGCTCATGCCCAAGGCCGTGGTGGCCGTGGATATTCTGGGCAACCCCTGCGACTATGACGCCATCGCCCCCATCTGCGAGAAGTACGGTCTGCTCCTCATTGAGGACGCGGCCCAGGCCTTCGGCGCGTCCAACCAGGGCCGCAAGTGCTGCTCCTTCGGCACTATCGCCACCACCTCGTTCTTCCCGGCCAAGCCCCTGGGCTGCTACGGCGACGGCGGCGCCATCTTCACCGACGACGATGCTGCGGCGGACATCATCCGCTCCCTCTGCGTCCACGGCAAGGGCCCCGGCGGCAAGTATGATAACATCCGTGTGGGCATGAACTCCCGGCTGGACACCGTCCAGGCGGCCATTCTGCTGCCCAAGCTGAAGGCTCTGCGCGACTATGAGATTGACCGCCGCCAGGAGGTGGCCGGCCGCTATAACGCCGCCTTCAGCAAGGATTTCACCACCCCCTTCGTGGCAGACGGCTGCGTCTCCGCCTGGGCCCAGTACGCCATCCTGGCCAAGGATACCCAGACCCGGGATAAGGTCATTGCCCACTTGAAGGAGAAGAACATCCCCAACATGGTCTACTATCCCACCCCCCAGCACGCCCTGCCTGTGTTCAAGGCGGAGCCCCACTACGGCGAGACCTATGCAAATGCCAATGACTACTGCGCCCGGACCCTGTCCCTGCCCATGCACCCGTATATGGACGAGGCCGAGCAGCAGCAGGTCATTGACGCGGTTTTGGAGGCACTGTGATGGAGGAGAAATATTTTGTACATCCCTCCAGCTTCGTGGATGACGATGTAGAGATTGGTGAGGGCACCAAGATCTGGCACTTCTGCCACATCCAAAAGGGTGCCCGCATCGGAAAGCATTGCTCCCTGGGGCAGAATGTCAATGTCAGCAACCATGTGAAGGTGGGCGACGGCTGCAAGCTGCAAAACAATGTTTCCTTGTACGAGGGCGTGGAGCTGGAGGACTATGTGTTCTGCGGCCCCTCCTGCGTGTTTACCAACGACCTGACCCCTCGGGCCAAGTACCCCAAGGGCAGCGCCGGGTATAAAAAAACCTATTTGCGTGAAGGAGCATCCATCGGCGCCAACGCTACCATCGTCTGCGGCCATACCGTCGGACGCTGGGCCCTTATAGGCGCAGGCGCGGTGGTGACGGATGATGTACCCGACTATGCCCTGATGCTGGGCGTGCCGGCCCGGATCATTGGCTGGGCCTGTGAGTGCGGCGCACGGCTGCACTTTGATGGCGGCAAGGCCATCTGCGCAGACTGCGGCAGAAGCTATGAGATGAAAGCAGAAAATAAAGTAGAGGAGTGCAAATAAAATGAAATTCGACACCATTTACGACGGTCTCATTCAGGGCAGGGAGAAGCTGGCTCTGGTGGGCCTGGGCTATGTGGGCATGCCCATTGCCGTGGAGTTTGCCAAGCACATCTCCGTCATCGGCTTCGACATCAACGAAAAGCGCATCAATGAGTACGCCAATGGCATTGACGCCACCAACGAGGTAGGCGAGGCCATCAAGAATACCACCGTGGACTTCACCTCCGACCCCACCCGCTTGCAGGAGGCCAAGTTCATCGTAGTGGCCGTGCCCACCCCCGTGAATCCCGATACCACCCCGGACCTGCGCCCGGTGGAGGGTGCCTCCCGCACCGTGGGCCAGAACCTGACCCCCGGTGCCATCGTGGTCTTTGAGTCCACGGTGTACCCCGGCGTCACCGAGGATATCTGCGTGCCCATCATCGAGAAGGAGTCCGGCCTCAAGTGCGGCGTGGACTGGAAGATCGGCTACAGCCCCGAGCGCATCAATCCCGGCGACCGGGTCCATACCCTCACCAACATCCGCAAGATCGTCTCCGGCATGGACGAGGAGTCCGCCCGGGAGATCAAAAAGGTGTACGACATCGTTATCAAGGCCGGCACCTTCCCCGTGTCCACCATCAAGACCGCCGAGGCCGTGAAGGTGGTGGAGAACAGCCAGCGCGACATCAATATCGCCTTTATGAACGAGGTGGCCATGATCTGCGATCGTATGGGTATCGACACCGACGAGGTCCTGGCGGGCATGAACACCAAGTGGAACGCCCTGGGCTTTAAGCCGGGCCTGGTGGGCGGCCACTGCATCGGCGTGGACCCCTACTATCTGACCAACGCCGCCGAGGCCCTGGGCTATCACAGCCAGATCATCCTCAACGGCCGTAAGGTCAACGACAGCATGGGAGGCTTCGTGGCCGACGCCGCCATCAAGCAGATGATCGAGGCGGGTATGGCCCCCAAGAAGGCCACCGTGGTCATCCTGGGTATCACCTTCAAGGAGAACTGCCCCGATACCCGCAACAGCAAGGTGGTGGACATCATCAACCGCCTGAAAGAGTATGACATCCAGCCCGTTGTCACCGACCCCTGGGCGGACGCCGCCGTGGCCCAGCATGAGTACGGCGTGACCCTGACGGACTTTGATAAGATCCCCAAGGCCGACTGCGTCATCGTGGCCGTGGGCCATAATGAGTTCCGCTCCATGTCCATGATGCAGTTCAAGGCCCTCTTCAAGAGCGACCTGCCCGACAGCGAAAAGGTCCTGGTGGATGTGAAGAGCCTCTACCGCATGGACGAGCTGAAAGCCTCCGATATGCGGTTCTGGAGATTGTAAGGAAATTGCCCTTGAAAGGATATAAATCTATACAAAGGCGAGGGAATTGATTATGAAATACGCACTCATCGGCTGTGGACGCATCGCCGTGAACCACATGAAGGCCGCCGTCAACAACAAGCTGGAGATCGTCGCCGTGTGCGATGTCCTCCCGGAGAAAATGGAGGCATTGCTTGCCAAATACGACCTGCAAAATGCCCCCTCCATCAAGCGCTACACCGACTATAAGCAGATGCTGGCGGAGAACGACATCACCCTGGCCTCCATCGCCACCGAGAGCGGCATCCACGCCGAGATCGCCCTCTACTGCATCGACCACGGCGTCAATGTCATCATCGAGAAGCCCATGGCTATGAGCATGGACGACGCCGAGGAGATCGTCCGCCGCAGCGAAGAGAAGCATGTGAAGGTGGCCGCCTGCCATCAGAACCGCTTCAATGTGGCTATCCAGCAGATGCGCAAGGCCCTGGAGGCCGGGCGGTTTGGAAAAATTTCCCATGGCTCCATCCATGTGCGCTGGAACCGCGACCACAGCTATTACGACCAGGCCTCCTGGCGCGGTACCTGGGCCCAGGACGGCGGCTGCCTGATGAACCAGTGCATCCACGGCATCGACCTGCTGCGCTGGATGATGGGCGACCAGGTGGACGAGGTCTACGGCGTCACGAAGCAGCAGTTCCATGATTACCTGGAGTGCGAGGACATCGGCATGGCCGTGGTGAAGTTCAAGAACGGCGCCGTGGGTACCATCGAGGGCACCACCAATGTCTACCCCAAGAACCTGGAGGAGACCCTCTACCTCTTCGGCGAGACCGGCACCGTGAAGATCGGCGGCACCTCCACCAACAACATTGATGTGTGGAACTTCGCCGATGAGACCGCGGACGACCAGAAGAATAAGGGCCTCCAGGAGGCCACCAGCAATGTCTACGGCAACGGCCACACCAGCCTCTTTGCCGACATGATGGATGCCATCGAGCACGACCGCAAGCCCTATGTGGACGCCGTGGCCGGCCGTAACGCTCTGGAAATGATCCTGGCCATCTACCAGTCCGCCGCCACCGGCAAGCCCGTGAAGCTGCCCCTTTCCCATGTGGCCAGCACGGACTTCACCGGCCGGTTCGGTAAATAAAGAGAAAACCGCCCGAAAAGGGCTGCTCTCCCGAAGGAGAGCATGGACCAAAGGAGATACAATATGGATAAACGAAGGGAAAGCTCTCAAGCCAGACGAATGCGCCGCACCAAGCTGGACTGGTTCGGCATCATCATGATGTTTGTGCTGCTGGCCTGCAGCTTGGCTATTTTCGCCCGGGTCATGGCTACCAAAATGCTCACCACCGGCAACATGGTGCTCATAATGGTGGCCCTGCTGGTGGTGAACGGACTGCACATTTTCGTGCAGCTGCCCCTGCGGCGCAATAAGCTGGGCAAGCTGATCTGCGGCATCCTGGCCGTGGTGCTGTCGGTGGCGATGATCTACGGCACCGTGGCCGCCGGAGCGGTGCAGTCCGCTCTGACCCGCATTTCCGGCATCATGGTGGAAAAGCAGGTGACAGCGGTGATCGTCATGAAAGAGGACGACGCCACGGAGCTGGGCGATACCCAGGGCTATAAGTTCGGTATTCTGGCTAACCGCGACCAAGAGAACACCCAGCAGATACTGACCGCCATGCAGGAGAGCCTGGGCCAGGTAGACACCCTGGAATATGAGACTCCCGCCGCCATGGTGGATGCCCTCTATGACGACGAGGTTCAGGCCATCATCCTCAACGAGGGCTATATCCCCCTGTTGACCGAGCAGACGGATTACAGTGACTTCTCCACCCGCACCAAGATCATCTACGAGTATGTTACGGAGCATGAGATCACCTCCATCAAGCCCTCCGGCTCCATCACCAAGCAGCCCTTCGTGGTCTATTGCAGCGGCAGCGATGAGCGGGATTCCGACATCAACGCCAAGAGCCGCAGCGATGTGAATATCCTGGCCGTGGTGAACCCCAAAACCCGTCAGATCCTGCTCATCAATACCCCCCGTGACTACTACCTGCCCCTGGACTTCAACGGTGAGTTGGATAAGCTGACCCACGCCGGGCTTTACGGTGTGCAGGAGAGCATGGCCGTGCTGGATAACCTCTACGGCACCGAGACCTCCTATTATGGCCGTATCAACTTCTGGGGCCTTATCGACATCGTGGATGCCCTGGACGGCATTGATGTGTATTCGGATTACGAATTTAGTACCAGTGCAGGAGATGTGGAGGGATACCACGACCAGGTCTACAGCTTTGATGAGGGCTGGAACCACTTGAACGGCATTGAAGCCCTGACCTTCAGCCGCGAGCGCTACGCCTTCTCCGACGGCGATAACCAGCGGGGCAAGAATCAGATGAAGGTCATCCAGGCCATCATCGAAAAGGCCACCTCCCCCAGCGTGCTCTCCAATTATCAGGACCTGCTGAAGGCCGTGTCGGACAACTTCATCACCAACATTTCCTACGACCAAATTTCCTCCCTGGTACAGATGATGCAGAAGGAAGGTGCTTCCTGGAATATCCAGTCCATTTCTGCCACCCAGGGCGAGGGTTCTACCATGCAGCCCTGCTACTCCGCCTACGGCGAAGTGCTGTATGTCATGCCCCCGGACTATGACTCTGTCAACCGCATCCGCGAGGTCATTGCCCAGGTGATGAACGGCGAGGAGATCGTCCTGCCTGCTGAGTAAAAAAATAAATCAAGCAGCATTGCCCGCAGATACAGGCGGGCAATGCCGCTGTATGAGGAAGAGAGAGAAAGACTATGCCGGAAATCGGAGCCACCAGAAACCAAAAGCTCACAGGGCATCTGTTTGCCCTGTTCACCACCCTGGTGTGGGGCAGCTGCTTTGTGCTGACGAAAGTGATGCTCAAGGCCTTCACCCCCATCCAGATCATCCCCCTGCGTATGGGCCTTGCCTACCTGGCCCTGTGGGCCCTGCGCCCCAAGACGCTGAAGCTCTCTTGGAAGGATGAGCTGATGTTCCTTGCCATCGGCATCACCGGCGGCAGCTTCTATTTCTTCCTGCAAAATACCGCCGCCGCCCACACCTCCGCCGCCAATGTGAGCATCCTCGTGTCCATGTCCCCCATCATCACCGTGGTGCTGGCACAGCTCTTCTCCCGCAAGGGCGAGAAGCTGGGCAAGTGGGTGTATATCGGCGCAGTGGTTGCCATCGCCGGCGTCATTATGGTGGTGCTCAACGGCACCCTGACCTTCCACCTGAGCCCCCTGGGCGACCTCCTGGCCCTGGCGGCGGCCCTGATGTGGGCGGTGTACTCCATCCTCATTAAGAAGTATACCGAGCAGTATGACAATTTCCTGGTGACCCGCCGTGTATTCCTCTGGGCTTTCCTCACCGCCGTGCCCCTGATGCTTATCACCGACGGTATGCCCAGCCTGACCCCGCTGTTCACCCAGCCGGGCATCCTGCTGAGCTGGCTGTTCCTGGGCGTCTTCGGCAACGCCGTGTGCTTTGCCCTGTGGAACATCGCCTTCAAGCGCCTGGGCGTGGTCATCACCAATAATTACCTCTACGCCACCCCCTTCGTCACCGTGGTGGTGGGCTGGCTGCTGCTGGATGAAAAGATCTCCCTCATGAGCATCCTGGGCGCCGTGCTGATCACTATTGGCGTAATTTTTGCCAACAAAGAGAGTAAATAAAGCGGGTGGCCTGTTGCAGCGAGAAAAAGTTCCATGTAGGTTTGTCAAACATATTGGACAGTGAACTCGTTGGGAGAAAGCCAGAGGAG
>CAVHCH010000027.1:0-11899 GCA_963634265.1 Bacteroidaceae bacterium
GCGGAAACGGGCGGAAACCGCAAATTTGCGCGGATGGGGGACATTTGCGCAAAAATTTTTGGGCGGGGGAAAAGCACCCGGGGGGCGGGGGAGGCATAGAATGGAGTGACAAATTTGACGGAGCGCGTAGGGGGAGTGGACTATGAATTATCACAACGGCGGATGCAGGGGCGGCTGTCCGGGGGACGGCTGCGGGGCGTATGTGACCATCCGGGGGCCTGCGGGGCCTATGGGGCCGGAGGGACCCCGGGGCGAACAGGGGCCCCGGGGTGAGCAGGGGCCCATGGGGCCGCGAGGCATTAAGGGGGAGCAGGGGTGCCCGGGACCCATCGGCCCCCGGGGCGCGGCGGGACCTATGGGACCCCGGGGGCCTCAGGGCGTCCGGGGTGACGCCGGGCCCAAAGGTGACACGGGGCTCATGGGCCTGCAAGGGGTGCAGGGGGATCCGGGCCCCATCGGCCCGAAAGGAGATCGGGGCCCCGTGGGACCCAAGGGCGACCCCGGCCCACAGGGGCCTATGGGCCCCAAAGGCGAGCGGGGCGAGCAGGGAGAGCGCGGCCCCGCCGGGGAGCAGGGGCCTGCGGGCGAACAGGGCGTGCAGGGGGTCATCGGCCCCCAGGGCGTCCAGGGCGACCGGGGCTGCCCCGGCCCCCAGGGAGAGCAGGGCGTGCAAGGCCCCCAAGGGGAAAAGGGCGAACAGGGAGAGAAAGGCGAGCAAGGCGAACCCGGCCCCAAGGGGGACACGGGGGAGCAAGGCCCGCAGGGAGAAAAGGGCGAACAGGGAGAGAAAGGCGAGCAGGGCGAACCCGGCCCCAAGGGGGACACGGGGGAGCAAGGCCCGAGGGGAGAAAAGGGCGACACAGGAGAGAAAGGGGAGCAGGGCGAACCGGGCCCCAAGGGGGACACGGGAGAGCAAGGGCCACAAGGGGAAAAGGGGGAACAGGGAGAGAAAGGCGAGCAGGGCGAACCGGGGCCCAAAGGGGAAGCCGGGGAGACGCCGGTCATTACCGTGGCGGAGGATACGCCCCGCAGCTACAAGCTGCAATTTACCACCGGCGACCAGGTGCTCCTCACGCCCAATCTCTTTGCCCCGGACAGCGAATACCACGCGGACCTCTCCACGGTGGGCAGCAGCCTGGTGATCCCGCTGAAGGACCTGGTGCTCACCTATCAGACCACCTCCACCAGCGCCCTGCGCATTACCGTGGCGCCTGCGGACGCCGCTGTGCTGGTGGACATTCGGCGCACCTCGGTCTACAACGCCAGCACCATCGAGACTTTGACCCTGAACAGCGCCACCATCTCCAGCCGGACGGTGCTGGACGAGATCGTCTACACCCTGTCCCAGGAGACCCACCGCATGGTCATCCGCCAGCAGGACCCGGCCACAAAGCTCTGGTCCCTGTGCGAAATAAGCTCCTTCCTCTCCGCCGCCGGGGCCCGGTGCTCCGTAAATGTGCGGTGGACGGAGTATGATGTGAGCTACGCGGTGCCGACAGGATAAAAGAAGAATAGCCAAGCCACAAGGACCACCCCGGTAAAGGGGCGGTCCTTGTGGCATTATTTTCACTTTTACAAATCCATCTTTACCACCAATGCCCAAACAAACTGCCTGACAGTTTCGCGCGTTTCTGGAGTGAGCGGTACAAGGGCTGCTGTCGTCAGCTTGCCTTGTGTATACGCTATAAAGCATTGAAGCAAATTATTTACTGGACCTTCTCATGTAGTATACATCGGGGCGTTTTTCTGGAGGAATTGAAAACCCCGGATTTGCTTTGCCAATAATTTCAAAACCAAGTGACTTGTAGAGATTTATTGCGCTTTCGTTGCTGGCCAATACATGGAGATGCAGGTCTTGATTCTTGTGGGTTGTAACAAGCTGTTTTAAGAGTTTGCTTCCAATTCCGCGCCGACGGAAATTTCCGGCGACACAGAAGCTGTGGATATAAACACCTTTTCGATTTTTTTCTGGCCCCGTTAGACAGTCTGGGATAGTAGTGAAGTAATGCTCGCACGCAAACGGAAAGCTGGCGGGGAGTTCGGGAAATTCATCTGCCAGTTTGTAATACGGATAGGAATTCACAACATTTTGGTCGAACCAACACAGTACACCGGCTACGCGGCCATCGCTCTTGGCAACATACATGTGATCCTTGGCAAATGGCCCATCCTTTTCGGCAAAGAGTTTAGGAAGAACTTTTTTAGCAATAGAGCGTCGTTCAAATGCAGCGGGGAAAATATAGGGGTCTGCACCAAACATTATGCCAGCTATCTCCTCAAGATCTTCATCTGCGGCACCAGATGTAATTTCAAGAGTGCCTTTGATATGATTTGAGGCAAATAATTCGAAATACTTCCATTTGTCTAACGCATACTGGGCCTGCACGATCTCTCTCCCGTTTTTGATTCGATAGTCACGCCACATCTTGTACAGCTTAAAACAGCCTCGATAATCGTCTGCAAAGGGGAATAGATGCTTTTTTTGCACCTCTGGGTTGTTGACTGCCAAGAAAAAACGATAGGACATGAGGTCATCTATGTCCTCAAGTTTCAGAGTGTGATTGATTATCAAAGGGGCCAAGCCTTCTAAATAGACAAGATAATTGACCATCATTTGGCGATTTTCGGGTGTGATTACAGCATTCGTCCGGGGGATCCCCTCCATTTCGTCCATATACTCCCGGTCTATCATTCGCTCCATTTCAGTCATTTGATCATCTTTTAGAAATGACTGGTTGTATTGAAAAAGAAATCTGGCTGCCTCTATGTCGCTCTGTACCTGCCCGGCCTTGCTATCTTGGCTAAGCTGGATCACGATCATAACGGCGGCAACGGCCTGTACTACCACCTGACTAATACTGCCGATTGTTGAGGCGGTATCATAGGAAATATGCAGAAAATTTACTAAAGCAATCACAATGAGGTATGATATACCGACCGGAGAAACAGTCAAAACCAATGCTAAAGCAACGAGTTTGCCAGTCCGGCCATTTGAGGTCTCTTTCATGACTTGGATTTCCTTTCACAATAAAGTAGAGTGTTGCTAAATATAAAATAGCATAACTGACGAGATCTTTCAACAACTTCCTTATTCCTTTCTTTCCTAAAAACGACTAAAAAGCTGGGGGATGGGGCGGTGATTTTTATGCACTTCCCAGGCCCTTGCGGCCTTGTTTTTCCTGGCCCTTAACGATATAATAACAGAGCAAAAATCATGCGGGATGGAGCAAAGCGCCCCGGGGCCGCGTCTGTTATACTTAAAAGAAAAAGCCGTCCCGGCATCGCGCCGGGGTGGGGGAGGGATAGACCATGCACGGACAACTGGGGCACAGACATACCCAAAAATTCAGGCTGGGCGGCTCCATCGACATGCTCACGGGGCCGCTGCTGAAAAAGCTGCTGCTTTTCGGCCTGCCGCTGATGGCCTCCAGCGTATTGCAGCTGCTGTTCAACGCGGCGGATGTGGTGGTGCTGGGCCGCTATGCCAACTACACCAGCCTGGCCGCCGTGGGCAGCACCACGGCCATCGTGAACCTGATGGTCAACCTGCTCATCGGCATTTCCGTGGGCGTGAATGTGGTGGTGGCCCGCTATTTGGGCGAGGGCGACAAGCAGAAGGAGGTCTCCGAGGCTGTCCACACGGCGGTGGCGGTGGCCCTGGTGGGCGGCACGGTCCTGGGCGGTATCGGCTGCGTCTCGGCCTCCTGGATGCTGAAGATGATCTCCGCCCCGGAGGATATTTTTGACCTGGCAAAGCTCTATTTGAACATCTATTTCCTGGGTACCCCCGCCATTGCAGTGTATAACTACGGGGCATCCATCCTGCGCGCCCGGGGAGACACCCAGCGGCCCTTGCTGTTTCTCACCATCAGCGGCTTGGTGAATGTGGGGCTGAACCTGCTGTTTGTCATTGAATTTCAGATGGATGTGGCGGGGGTGGCCCTGGCGACCATCATCAGCGAGACCCTCAGCGCCGTGCTGGTGGTGCTGTGCCTCATGCGCTCCGGGGACGAGCTGGCCTTTTCCTGGCGCAAGCTGCGCATTCACCGCAGGAGCCTGGCCCTCATGAGCAAGGTGGGCATTCCGGCGGGGGTGCAGGGGTGCCTGTTCAGCCTGTCCAACCTGGCGATCCAGGGGGCCATCAACACCTACGGCAGCGTGGTGGTGGCCGGGAGCAGCGCCGCCGGAAGCATCGACAGCTTCATCTATGTGGCCATGAACACCTTCCACCAGGCGGCCCAGACCTTCCTCAGCCAGAACATCGGCGCGGGGAAATATGAGCGGGTGAAGGAAATTCTGAAAAAGTGTCTGCTGTGTACCGTGGTCACGGCGGCGGTTTTGTGTACCATCGCCTGCGTGTTCAGCGCGCCGCTGCTGCGCATTTACAACCAGGACCCGGATGTGGTGGCCGCCGGTGTGGTGCGGCTTTACATCGTGGCGGGGCCCTATGTGATCTTCGGGCTGGCGGATGTGCTCACGGGAGCCATTCGGGGCTGCGGCAGCCCGGTGCGCCCGGTGGTCATCAATCTGCTGTGTACCTGCGCCTTCCGCCTGCTGTGGATCGCGGCGCTGAACACGGACACCATGCCCGTCACCTGGGTCTACGCCTCCTATCCCGCCTCCTGGCTGGTGCTGCTGATCGCCCTGACCGTGTGCTGGGTGTGCCTGTACCGCAAGAAAATTCGGCCCCATCTGATCCCGGCGTAAGGGGAAATTGCCCCTATCCACCGGGCAAAAACTGTGCTATACTGTCTGCGAAAAAATAAGGAAGCGATACCATGTCATTTTTCCACCGCCGCCGTGGGCAGATGTCCGATTCTATGGTCACGGCGCTGTTTATCATTCTCTCCGGCGGTCTTCAGGACGCCTACACCTATGTGTGCCGGGGCAAGGTCTTTGCCAACGCCCAAACGGGCAACATCGTCCTGCTGAGCACCAATCTTTTCGAGGGCGACTGGGGCCACACCCTGCGCTATCTGGTGCCGCTGCTGTCGTTCCTGCTGGGCATTTACATCGCCGAGTGTGTCCACCGGCGGTTTAAGCACATGGAGAAGGTACACTGGCGGCAGCTGATCCTCCTGGCGGAGATCGTGCTGCTTATGGTCGTGGGCTTCCTGCCCCAGGCGATGAACACCACGGCCAACGCGGTGGTGTCCTTCGTGTGCGCCATGCAGGTGCAGACCTTCCGTAAGGTCCGGGGCCACGCCTACGCCAGCACCATGTGCATCGGCAATATGCGCAGCGGCACCGAGGCCCTGTGCGCCTATTTCCACACGAAGGACAAGGAGATTCTGCGCAATGCCCTGACCTACTTCGGCGTGGTGCTGCTGTTTGCCCTGGGCGCGGGCCTGGGCAGCGTGGCCACCCTCCACTGGGGCGAAAAGACCATCTGGCTCTCCAGCGCCCTGCTGACGGTGAGCTTCTTGGTCATGTTTCTCCGGGAGGAAGAGGAGCGGCTGCGCGGGGCGTGAAATTGAGAATATAAGACGGGTAGAGGTTTCTCTGCCCGTCTTTTTTTGTGCTATTTTTCCCCGTTATCCCTTGACAAAAACGCGGTGTGGCCCTATAATAACATATGTTATCAATAACAACTGTTATTATTTGGAGGAGAGAGAATGCCTGCCAGCAAGAAAGTGACCAAGGAAGCCATTTTGGACGCGGCGGTGGAGGTGCTGCGGGAGGGCGGCGCGGGAGCCATCAACGCCCGCAGCGTGGCCGGGAAATTGGGCTGCTCCACCCAGCCCATCTATCTGTCCTTTCAAAATATGGAGGAATTGAAGGCCGCCATGACCCAGCGGGCCATCGACCGGCACACCCAGCATGTGCGCGACTCGCTGCGCATTCGGGAGGACAGCAGCAGTGTGAACAGCCGGTACAGCCGGTACAGCAGCTACGGCCTGGGCTTCGTGCAGTTCGCCGCCCGGGAAAAGCACCTGTTTCGCTGGCTGTATCTGGATGGCCCCCAGCCGGGCCCCCGGCAGGATGATGTGCTGCTGGAGGAGATCCTCCGGGTCATGGCGGACGAATACGGCTATGCCCCGGAGCTGGCTCAAAAGCTGCACCGGGACATGATGTACTACGCCTACGGCCTGGCTATTTTGGAAAACACCGGCCACCTGGCCCTGACGGACGGGGAGCTGCTGGCTGCCTTTCGCCGGGAGTTCACCGCCCTGGCGGCCTACTACGGCGTTTCGCCCGAGCCCATCGGTGAAAGAAAGTGAGAATGGATATGCTCAAGGGAAATGGAAAAGAAGAATACCGCAATATTCGGGGTATCCGCGGGGACCTGTACGCGGGCCACATCCGCTTTGAGACCGCCGACACCGACGCCGTTACGGTGGAGTGCGTGGGGACCCAGGAGGAAATGGGCTTCTGCGCCTACCAGGAGGACGGCGTGCTGTACTTGCAGACCCACAAGGGCGGCATCATCAAAGGCGGCATGAGCCGGGGGATCGTCACCGTGACCCTGCCCGGGGACGGGGCTCTGGAGGAGATCGAGCTGCTTTTGAAGGCCGGGGAGCTCAGCGCCCGGCGGCTCTGCGCCCGCCGCTTGCTGGTGGATAACGGCGCGGGCCAGGTGAACATAGAGGACTTTTGGGCCCGTCAGGCGCGGCTTTCCTGCGGGGCCGGGTCCCTGTGCGCCCGGGGCGACGCGGAGGAAAAGCTCCAGGTGTCCTGCGCCGTGGGCCAGGTGAGCCTGGTCCTCCGGGGACAAAGGGAGGAATATGCCCACCACCTGGAGTGCAGCCTGGGGGAGATACGCTGCGGCGAGGACGGCTATTCCGGCATGGGCCGGGCGGTCTGCCGGGACGGGCAGGGCGGCAAGGAGCTGCGCGTGACCTGCGGCATTGGCCGCATCTGCATTGATTACGCCCCCCGGGCGCTGAAGTGAAAAGACGAAGAAAATCCCTGCCGGGTCGTGTCCGACAGGGATGTTTTTTTGCTTAGGAGGCGGCGCTTTCCGCCTGCACAGGCCACTGGCGGCCTGCGTGGTCGATGGTGTAGTTCTCGGTGTAAATGAGCTGGCCGATGGGCACCACCGTGTAGCCGTTTTGCTGCATGAATTCCAGGATGGAGGGCAGGGCCTCCGGGGTGTGCAGGGCGGCGTTGTGGAACAGGACGATGCTCCCGGGCTGCAAATTCTCCGTCACCCGCTTAAAAATCGTCTTGGCGTCGTAGTCCTTCCAGTCCAGACTGTCCACATCCCACTGGATGGGCTCCATGCCCATGGAGCGGATGGCGGAGATCACATGGTCGTCGTACTCCCCGTAGGGGCAGCGGATCAGCGTGGGGGCGGTGCCTGTAATGGCCTGCACTTTGTCATTGCAGGCGGTGACATCGGCCACGATCTGGTCGGCGGTGAGGCTGTTGTAGTGGTCGTGGTGGTTGGAGTGGTTCATCACCTCCATCCCCGCGTCCCCCAGGGCCTTCACGGACTCCGGGTATTTATCCACCCAGTCCCCCACCAGGAAGAAGGTGGCCTTCACATCGTACTTGCCGAGAATATCAATGAGCATTTGGGTGTCCTCGTTGCCCCAGGCGGCGTCAAAGGAGATGGCGCAGAGCTTTTGGCCCTCCTGAGACGGCCGCTCCACGCTGTAAATGGGCAGCTGCCGGGCCGTCCCCGCCGCAGAAACCGCCGCCGGAATATGCACCGCCCCAAAAATCGCCGCCGCCGCCAGCACCGCCCCCACAGCCAAAGCGGCGCTCCGCCGAATCAAAACCACCCTTACACCCTTACGCGCCATAAAACCGCCACCTTTCTTTTTTCCTACCGTATGCGGAGGGGGCCTGTCTGTATGTCGGCGGGATTTGGGGGCGATTTCTGCTGCGCACTTGGGGCGAAAAAAACTTCCTTTATAGTCCCGCGGCTCCAGGCGACTTTTTTGACTGTTTCATGAAAGTGGCCCTCGGCACCCACTGGTTTTATCTGCGTGTGGTGAAAAAACGAAAATACTGCCTATAAAAAATATGAACTTTTTTATAATGTAATACGGCGAAATACATAAAAATAGGCGGAAAAATTTGATAATTATCCCGGAAAGGAAATTCTTTCCATTGTGACACTGTTCCTGTATAATGAAGGGAGAGACCCCGCAAAAAACGACCACACACCAGAAATGAAGGAGGAAAAACATGAAGAAAATCATGTCCCTAATTCTGACGCTTGCGATCGTTATTGGCCTGTTTGTGCCTGCGGCAAGTGCAGAATCCGCCACACCGGGAGCGACGACCACGGAGTTCGCCTTCCTCACCACCTCTGACCTGCACGGTCAGATCTATACCACGGATTATTCCGCCGGATATGAAGCCAGCGGGACGGCCAACACGGGCCTGACCCGCATCGCCACCTACATCAAGCAAATGCGCGAGAAGTACGGCGAAAACCTCTATCTCGCGGACATCGGCGACACCATCCAGGGCGCGCCGCTGACTTATTACTACGCTTTCAATAAGCCTGAGGTGGACGACCCCGCCATGAAGGCCTTCCGCACCCTGGGCTACGACCTCTGGGTCCCGGGCAACCACGAGTTCAACTACGGCCTGGACATTCTCAACCGCCAGCTGAACTACCTGACCTCTCCCGCCAGCGGCAAGGAGACCTCTGTTCAGGTGATGGCTGCCAACTATCTGGATTCCAATGCCAGGGCCGCCGACGCGAACAGCTGGAAGACCTGGAAAAACTATAAGCCCTACGAGATTCGGGACTTTGACGGCGTGAAGGTCGCCATTATCGGCCTGGCCAACCCAAACATTCCCAAGTGGGACATCCCCGCCAACTGGGAGGGCATTCACTTCGCGGGAATTTACGAGACTTATAAGCACTATGAGGCCGAGATGCTGGCCCAGGCCGACATGATCGCCGTTATGGCTCACTGCGGCATCGCCACCCGATCCGAGGCCGGGGACCTGGCTATAGACTCGGTGAAGTACCTGGTGGAGAACACCAATTCCATTGACTTTGTGTTCTCCGGCCACGAGCACGGCACCAAGGTCCTTTACGCCGACAACACCGACGGCAAGAGCATCCCCATTGTCCAGCCCAATACCAAGGCCAAGGCCATCGGCCAGGTCATCGTGACCTACGACAAGGCCGAGAAGAAGGTGGTGGACCTGGCGGCCAAGGATGTGTCCATGACCAAGAAGGTCAGCGGCAAGACCGTAGCCAGCTACGACATCGACGCGGAGCTTGACCAGATCCTGAAGCCCTACGAGGAGACCACCTGGAAGGACTATATGCTCCAGGTCATTGGCCGGGCCAATGGCGACTATCCCGCCGCCGTTCTGGGCTCTGCCCCCTCCGCCTTTATGGACCTTATTAACCGCGTGCAGATCCTGGGCGCCTACGACCGCACCGGGAAGAACACCCCGGATAACCCCAACGACGACACCCCCGCCCAGCTTTCCATCTCTGCACCCCTGACCGCGGGCAGCAAGAAAAACCTGATCGCCGAGGGCGACATTCACCTGGGCGATATGTTCAGCCTCTACCGCTTTGAGAACTGGTTCTATCAGATCAAAATGAGCGGCAAGGAGGTTCGCACCTGGCTGGAGTGCTCCGCCAGCAAGATCTATAAGAGCAACGGCAAAATTTACTTTAAGGACGGCCTGACCTATTACGATGTCATCTACGGCGACGGCTTCTCCTACACCATCGACTATGCCCAGCCCGCCGGGTCCCGGGTGGTCAAGATGACCTACAACGCCAAGCCCGTCACCGACGACCAGGAGTTCACCGTCGTCCTCAATAACTACCGCTTCAACGGCGGCGGCAACTATGTCAATTACCTCAATACCCACGGCTGTAACTTCGTAGCCAACGACCCCGACCGCATCATCTATTCCTCCCAGTTCGACATGATCAACGGCGAGGACGAGGGCCAGGCCCGCAGCCTGCTGGTCAGCTATATCAAGGAGCAGACCGCCGGGGAAAACAAGGGCATCACCCCCGAGATCACCTCCAAGTGGAAGGTCATCAACAGCAATGAAAAGTCCCAGGACATCGTCGTGCTCTACACCAACGATGTCCACACCTACATCGACAATAAGGAGGGCAAGGGCCTGCGCTACTCCGATGTGGCGGGCTACCGCGACGACCTGCGGGATTCCTACGAGAATGTCCTCCTGGTGGATGCTGGTGACCATATCCAGGGCACGGCCTACGGCGGCATGGACAGCGGCGCGACCATTCTCCAGCTCATGCAGGCCGCGGGCTACGACCTGGCTACCCTGGGCAACCACGAGTTTGACTACGGCATGGAGCGCGCTCTGGCCGTAGCCAAGAACGGCACCATCCCCTACATCTCCTGCAATTTCTACAATGAAAAGGACGGCGTCAAGGGGACCAATGTGCTGGATTCCTACAAGATCTTTGACCTGGGCGGCAAGAAGGTGGCCTTCGTGGGCATCACCACGCCGGAGTCCTTCACCAAGTCCACCCCCAAGTATTTCCAGGATAAGGACGGCAACTACATTTACGGCATCGCCGGCGGCACCGACGGCCAGGCCCTGTATGACTCCGTGCAGGCGGCCATCGACCAGGTGAAGGCCGCCGGGGCCGACTATGTCATCGCCCTGGCCCACCTGGGCGTGGACGAGTCCAGCCACCCCTGGACCTCCAAGGATGTCATCGCCCATGTCACCGGCCTGGATGCCCTCCTGGACGGCCATTCCCATACCGTGGTGGAGCAGGAGATCGTCAAGGATAAGGCGGGCCGCGATGTGGTCCTGTCCCAGACCGGCAGCTACCTGAAGAACCTGGGCCAAATGACTATCACCGCCGATGGGCAGATCACCACCCAGCTCCTCTCCTCCGTCACCACCGAGAAGAATTGGGCGGTCAAGGAGCTGGAGGACGCCTGGATCGCACAGATCGACGCCGAGCTGGGTCAGAAGATCGGCACCATCGACAGCGTCCTGGGCAACTACAATAAGGATGGCCAGCGCCTGGTGCGCAGCCGCGAGACCAACACCGGCGACTTCGCCGCCGACGCCCTGTACCACCTCTTCCTGGACCAGGGCGTGGATGTTGCCATTATGAATGGCGGCGGCGTCCGCAATAACGAGATCACCGGTGAGCTCACCTATAAGAAGATGAAGGAGATCCACACCTTCGGCAATGTGGCCTGCCTCCAGCGGGTCACCGGGCAGATGCTCCTGGACGCCCTGGAGTGGGGCGCCCGGAACGCCGATGTGGATATTGCCAAGGAAAACGGCGGCTTCCTCCAGGTCTCCGGCCTGAAATACGAGATCCATACTTATATTGCATCCACCGTCCAAAAGGATGAAAAGGGCGTGTGGACCGGCGGCCCCACCGGGGAGTACCGGGTCAAAAATGTACAGATCTTCAACCGGGCCACCAACACCTGGGAGGCCCTGGACCTGACCAAGGAGTATAAGCTGGCCGGGTATAACTATACCCTCCGGGACCTGGGCGACGGCTTCGCCATGTTCAAGGGCGCTGTCAACGAGCTGGACTATGTCATGCAGGATTATATGGTCCTGGCTAATTATGTCCAGAGCTTTGAAAACGGCCATGTGACCGGGTATGCGAATGTGGAAGGCGGCGATGGCCGTATTAGCTTCGTGTTCCAGAAGGCCCCCGGCGGCGATCCCGGTAACACCGGCGAATCCGGCGGCCCCCAGACCGGCGATGAGACCGCCCTGGGCGCGTACACCGTCACCAGCGCCGTGGCCCTCCTGGCCCTGGGCGCCTGCCTGGCTCTTCGCAGAAGAAAGACCCATCCGTAAGCCATAAAACTAAATAGCCGAGCAATAACAAAGCCGGGCGGTGGTACCCCACCGCCCGGCTCCACTGAAGCAAAAAAACGACAGGTCTAAGACATGAAGTGACCCCAAAAAGTTAGACAAATAATCTTAATAAGAATTGTTCAAGCTG
>CAVHCH010000028.1:0-16055 GCA_963634265.1 Bacteroidaceae bacterium
GGATGTGGTGAACATGAAGGCCGAGGTGGAGAAGATCCGCGAGCAGGTGCAGAACATCGAGTGAGGTAGGGAAGATGGAGCTAATAAACATTGGTTTCGGAAACCTTATTTCCGCCCAGCGGCTCATTGCCATCGTCAGTCCCGACTCCGCGCCGGTGAAACGGCTCATTCAGGAGTCCCGGGACAGCGGGATGCTCATTGATGCCACCTTCGGGCGCAAGACGGCGGCGGTGCTTATCATGGACAGCGACCATGTGGTGCTGTCGGCCCTCGCGGCGGAGAAGCTGGCGCCCCGATTTGGGATAAAGGTAGAAGACTTTACACAGGAGGAATTGCTTTGACTAAGGGTAAGACATTCATCATTTCCGGCCCCTCCGGGGTGGGCAAGAGCACGGTGCTCAACGCCCTGCTCCAGGAGTACCCGGACCTGTATTTTTCCGTGTCCGCCACCACCCGGTCGCCCCGGGAAAAGGAGCTGGACGGCGTACATTATCACTTCATAGCTCCGGAAGATTTTCATAGGATGATCGAGGAGGAGGCGTTTTTGGAGTACGCCGAGTATGTGGGCAATTTCTACGGAACGCCGAAAAAATATGTGGACGCCGCCATGGATGAAGGGCGGGATGTGATCCTGGACATCGAGATCCAGGGCGCCCAGCAGGTGTGCGCCAAGCGGCCGGAAACGGTGCGTATCTTCATCGCGCCGCCCTCCTGGGCCGAGCTGGAACGCCGCCTCACCGAGCGGGGCACCGACGACGCCGACAAGGTGCAAAAGCGGCTCCTGCGAGCCAAGGTGGAGCTGAAAATGGCGGACGCCTACGACTATTTCGTTATCAACGACACGGTGGAAAGCGCCGTGGAGCAGCTGAAGGCCATTCTCCTGGCCGAGCACTGCAAGTCCCCCCAGCGGATCGCAAAGCTGCTGGTGGAGTAAAATCGTATTTCATTTGTCGGCAAATTCCAAAGAATTTTCGACAGTAATTTTCGCCGAAAGGCAGATAGGAAGTTGATTATTATGATGCTGTATCCTGCAATGACGAAACTCACGGAGTACATTCCCAACCGCTATATGATGGTGAATGTGGTGGCGCGGCGCGCACGCCAGATCGCCCAGGAGGCTGAGGCAAATGGCGAGCCCCTGGAGGAAAAGCCCGTGACCATGGCGATCAATGAGGTGGCGGAGGGGCTGTTTGACGCAGCCGCTATCGACACCGGCATCGACACCGACAACCAGTAATTTTTCCCGCAGCAGGAGGAAAACCTATGGCGCGGATCGCAAAAATCGCAATAGAGGCTGCCGTCTACGCCATCGATAGGCCCTACGACTACCTGGTGCCGGAGGGCATGGCCGTGGGCGCGGGTATGCGCGTGACCGTGCCCTTTGGGCGGGGGAACCGCCGCTCGGAGGGCATGGTGCTGGCTGTGCAGGAGGCGGTGGCGGATCGGCCACTGAAGGCGGTGGACGCGGTGCTGGACGAGGAAGCGCAGCTCTCGGCGGAACAAATTCGCCTGGCGCTGTGGATGTGCCAGCGGTATTTCTGCACCTTTTATGACGCGCTCCACGCGATACTGCCCATCGGGCTTTGGTATCAGCACAAGGAGCTTTGGCACCTGTGCCGGGAGCCGGAGGGGGAGACTTTGACGCAGCCGGAGGCGCTGCTGGTGGACCTTCTGCGGGAGGGAGACCGGGAGTTTTCCCAGCTTCTGGCGGCCCAGCCCAAGGCCAGGGCCATGCTGCAAAAGCTGGAGAAGCTGGGGGTCGTGTCTTGCGCCCGGGAATCCAGCAGGCGGGTTTTGGACAAGACGGACCTGCGGGTGTCGCTGGCGGTTCCCGCCCAGGAGGCGGAGGAGCTGGCACGGGAAAAAATGAAAAAAGCGCCCCGGCAGGGGGCGGCCTTGTCTTTTTTGCTGCAAAACGGGGAGACTTCGCTCCACGACCTCACCTACTACACGGGCATTACCCGCAGGTGGGTGATGGGGATGGAAAAGCAGGGGGTGTTTTCCCTGCGGGAGGAGGAGATCTTTCGGGTGCAGCTGCGCTCGGCGGATGAAAAGGCGCCGGAAATTCGGCTCAATGAGGAGCAGCAGGCGGCTTTCGACGAGATTTTGGGGCAGATACACAGTGGTGAGCCCGGGGTGACGCTCTTGCAGGGCGTCACCGGCAGCGGCAAGACCGAGGTGTACATCACCCTGGCCCAGCGGCTTTTGCAGGAGGGCAGGACGGCCATGATCCTGGTGCCGGAAATCGCCCTGACGCCGCAGATGATGCAGCGGTTTTCCGCGTATTTCGGGGAGGATGTGGCCCTGCTGCACAGCGGCTTGGGCATCTCCCAGCGGTACGACCAGTATAAGCGCATAAGGCAGGGCCTTGCAAAAATCGTGCTGGGGACGCGGTCGGCAGTGTTTGCGCCCATTGCAAACCTGGGTATGATCGTGCTGGACGAGGAGCAGGAGGGGTCTTACGAATCGGAAAAGGCGCCCTGTTACCACGCCCGGGACATTGCCAAATACCGCTGCGCCAAGGAGGGCGCGTGGCTGGTGCTGGGCTCCGCCACCCCCACGGTGGAGACGGCCTACAACGCCCGGGAGGGCAAGTACCACCTGACGCTGCTGCGGCGGCGGTACAACCAAAACGCCTTGCCGCGGGTCTCGCTGGTGGATATGCGCCAGGAGCTGCGGCAGGGGAACTACACCTCTATCAGCCGGGAGCTGTATGAGGAGATACAAAAAAATTTGGAGCTGGGGCAGCAGACTATTCTGTTTCTCAACCGGCGGGGCAACAGCCGGCAGATGATCTGCCCCGGGTGCGGATATGTGCCTCAGTGCGACCGATGCAGCGTTTCGCTGACCTATCACTCCGCCAACAGGCGGATGATGTGCCACTACTGCGGGCACTCGGAGAAGTTTGAGCGGGACTGCCCCCAGTGCGGGGAGGAGATGCGGCCCGTGGGCGCCGGCACACAGAAGGTGGAGCAGGAGCTGCGGGAGCTGTTCCCGGAGACGGAAATTCTGCGGATGGACGCGGATTCCGTGGGCGTGCAGCATGAAAAGCTGCTGCAAAAATTTGATACGGAAAAAATTCCCATCCTTTTGGGCACGCAGATGGTGGCTAAGGGATTGGATTTTGATAATGTGACCCTGGTAGGCGTTTTAGCGGCGGACCAGTCACTGTATGTGGATAACTACCGGGCCGCCGAGCGCACCTTTGTGCTGCTGACCCAGGTGGTGGGCCGGGCCGGTCGGGGCGATAAGCCCGGGCGGGCGGTGATACAGACCTACACCCCGGAGAACGAGGTGCTGCTGGACGCAGCAAGACAGGACTACGAGAGCTTTTACCGCCGGGAGATTGGCCTGCGGCAGCTTCGCAGGGAACCGCCGTTTACGGATGTGACGGTGCTCACCGTCAGCGGCGGCAATGAGGAATTCGTGCGCCGAAGCTGTATGCAGCTGAGGGATGGGCTCTGCTCCGCCGTGATGCAGCCGGATTATCGGGCTATGGATCTGAGGGTGCTGGGCCCGGCTCCGGCCCCGGTGGTGAAGGTCAACGGGCGGTTCCGCTACCGCATTACGGTGGTGGGCCGGTGCAATGGAACGGTACGGCGGCTTATATCCGCCTACATGAAGGAGTTTGCCCAGCGGCCCGAGAACCGAAATATGAGCATTTTTGCGGAGTATAACCGAATGAACTAAGGAGCAGGAGGAGAAATAAAATGGCACTGAGACATATCGTTTTGCAGGGGGAGGATTGCCTGACCAAGGTGTGCCGCCCTGTGACGGATTTTGATAAACGACTGCACATTCTGCTGGACGACATGACCGACACGCTCCTGGACTCCGGCGGCGTGGGCCTGGCCGCGCCCCAGGTGGGCATTTTACGCCGGGTGTGCGTGGTGCAGAATGAGAACGACGAGATCATTGAGCTCATTAACCCCGAGATCGTCTACACCGAGGGGGAGCAGACGGGCCTGGAGGGCTGCTTGAGCGTGCCGGGAAAGTATGGCGTTGTCACCCGGCCCGAGGTGGTGCGGGTCCGCGCCCAGGACCGGGACGGCAACTTCTTTGAGGTGGAGGACACGGACCTGACGGCCCGGTGCTTCTGCCACGAGATCGAGCACCTGGACGGGCACCTGTTTGTGGAGCACACGGATCATCTGCTGACGGAGGAGGAATTGCAGGAATACATCCGCCAGCAGGAGGAGGACGAGGCGTAATGCGAATTTTATTTATGGGAACGCCGGAGTTCGCCGTGGAGCAGCTGCGCCGGCTGGTGGAGGACGGACACGACATCTGCGGCGTGTTTACCCAGCCGGATAAGCCCAAGAACCGGGGCATGAAAATGACATTTTCAGCTGTAAAGGAGTATGCCTTGTCACAGGGCCTGGCTGTTTATCAGCCCACGAAAATGCGCGACGGAACGGCCCTGGCCTTGGTGCAGGAACTGGAGCCGGAGCTGATCGTGGTGGCGGCCTACGGGCGCATCCTGCCGGAGGACATTTTGACGGTGCCGCCGAAGGGCTGCATCAATGTTCACTCCTCAATCCTGCCGAAATACCGCGGGGCGGCACCCATCAACTGGGCTATTTTAGACGGGCTGAAGGAGACCGGCGTGACCATTATGTATATGGCCAAAGAGCTGGACGCCGGGGACATTATCTGCATCAAAAAGACGGAAATTCTCCCGGAGGAGAACGCCCAGGAGCTGACGGGGCGGCTGGCCCTGCTGGGCGCGGATGCTTTGACGGAGGCGGTGGCGCAGATTGAGGCGGGCACGGCCACTCGGACGCCCCAGGACCACAGCGCCTTTACCTATGCGCCCATGCTCAGCAAGGAGCTTTCACCTATGGACTGGAGTCGTCCGGCGCAGGCCCTGCACGACCAGGTGCGCGGCCTTATCCCCTGGCCCTGCGCCAGCACGGAGCTGGCAGGTAAGCGAGTAAAAGTGTTCAAAACAAGGCTGGGTGATAAGACGGACGCCCGGCCCGGTGCCGTGCTCACTGCCGGAAAACAGGGACTGGAAATGGCCTGCGGCGACGGACGGAGCCTGTGGATACTGGAAATGCAGGCGGAGGGCGGCAAGCGTATGATGGCGGCGGACTATCTTCGGGGCCATCCTGTGGAAGTGGAAAAATGAGCGAGATCAGAAAATATACCGCCCGGGACACGGCACTGGAGGTGCTGATGCAGGTGGAGCGGGCCAACGCCTGGTCCGACGGAAGCCTCAAGCGCACTATTGCCAAAAACGGGCTGGAGGGCCGGGAGGCGGCACTGGCCACCAGGCTTGCCTACGGCGTGGTGCAAAACCGCACCTTGCTTGACTACTACATCACCTGCTACTGTGTGCAGAAGGCCCACAAGCTGGAGCCGGTCATCCGCAATATTCTGCGCATCGGCGGGTATCAGATCCTTTTTATGGATAAAATTCCCCATCGGGCCGCCGTGAACGAGGCGGTGGAGATGTGCCGGAAAAACGGACGGCCCCGGGCGGCGGGCATGGTGAACGCCGTGCTGCGGAAGTTTGTGAGTAATTGGATGAATATGCCGCCCATTCCCCAGGGAAGCATGGCGGAATATCTTTCCATTCGATATAGCCACCCCAGGTGGCTGGTGGAGCGGCTTTTGGGTTTGCTTTCTCCGGAGGAAGCGGAGCGGTTTTTGCAGGGGGACAATGACATTGTGCCCACCACCATCCAGACGAATCTGCTGAAAACTGACGACGAGGCGCTGGAGCAGGAGCTGCGCCAGGCCGGATTGGATGTGGAGCGCCACGGGTGGCTGCCCCACTGCTTTACGGTGCGTGGCACCGGAAATTTGGAGCGCCTGCCCGCCTTTACGGAGGGACGCTTCATGGTGCAGGATGCCGCCGCCCATTTGGTGACGGTGGTGGCCCAGCCCAAAAAGGGCGACCGGGTGCAGGATGTGTGCGCCGCCCCCGGTGGAAAGTCCTTTGCCGCTGCCATCGCCATGGAGGGAGAGGGGCAGATCCTCTCCTGCGACATTCATCCCCACAAGCTGAAGCTCATCGATGCCGGGGCGGAGCGGCTGGGCATTACCTGCCTGCGGACTATGCTGGCGGATGCCCGGGAGCACCACACGGCCTGGGACAGGGAGGCGGATGTTGTCATTGCCGATGTACCCTGCTCGGGTCTGGGCATCATCCGAAAGAAGCCGGATATTCGTTATAAAGACCCCAAGGAGCTGGCGCAGCTTCCGGGGATACAGAGGGAAATTTTGGAAAATGTGTGCCAGTATGTGCGCCCCGGCGGCGTACTGGTTTACTCCACCTGCACTATCCTCCCGGAGGAGAACGAGCAGGTGACAGAGGCATTTTTACAGGCGCACCCGGAGTTTGAGCGGACGGGATTCACCCTGCCGCTGCCCATTGGGCCGGTCGATGCCGGCCAGTTGACCCTGTGGCCCCAAAAGCATGGGACGGACGGGTTTTATATCTGCCGTATGCGCAGAAAAGACTAACGGTATTGAGAGGAGGGACACGCGCCCTTGCTTGACATTAAATCCATGACCCTGGCGGAGATGGGCGACTATTTTCGCGGGATGGGGGAGCCGGCCTTCCGGGCTAAGCAGGTATTTACCTGGCTGCACCGGGGCGCGAAGAGCTTTGACGACATGAGCAATCTCTCCAAGCCCCTGCGACAAAAGCTGGCCGAGAGCTGCCATATCACCGTGCCACGGGTGGCCCGGAAGCAGGAGTCCCGGTTGGACGGCACCATTAAATACCTCTGGGAGCTGGAGGACGGCAACTGCATCGAGACGGTTCTCATGCAGTATCACCACGGCAATACCGTGTGCATCTCCTCCCAGGTGGGGTGTCGGATGGGGTGCGCCTTCTGCGCCTCCACCATCGCCGGACGGGTCCGGGACCTGACGCCTTCGGAGCTAATAGACCAGGTGCTGTTTACGCAGCTGGATTCCGGGCGGGAGATCTCCAATATTGTGCTGATGGGCATTGGAGAGCCCCTGGACAACCGGGAAAATGTGCTGGAATTTTTGGAGCTGGTGAATCATCCCGACGGGCTGAACATCGGTATGCGGCATATTAGCCTATCCACCTGCGGCGTGATACCGGGCATCGACTATCTGGCGGGGCTGCACTTGCAGCTGACGCTTTCGGTGTCTCTCCACGCGCCGGACAGTGAGACGCGCTCGCGTATTATGCCGGTGAACCGAAAATATGATGTGGAGGAGCTGTTTGCCGCCTGCCACCGCTATTTTAAGACCACGGGGCGACGCATATCCTTTGAATATGCCATGATCGATGGGGTGAACGACCACGACTGGCAGGCAGACCTGATCGCAAAGAAACTGGCGGGTATGCCGGGCCATGTGAATCTCATTCCGCTGAACGATGTGGTGGAAAGTCCCTTTAAGCCCAGCCACCGGGTGGCTGCGTTTCAAAAACGGTTGGAGTCCCACGGCATCACCGCCACGGTGCGGCGAAGCCTGGGCGGAGACATAGATGCGTCTTGCGGCCAGCTTCGGCGCAAGGCAATGGAAGAAAAGGAGGAAGTCAGCGGAAAATGAGGATATGGAGCATATCGGACATTGGCCTTGTGCGGCATGAAAATCAGGATGCCTGCGGGACGATGCTGATACAGGATTACACCGCCGCCGTGGTATGCGATGGTATGGGCGGCACCGCGGGAGGTGCCATTGCCAGCAAACTGGCCGTGCAGACCTACCGCCGGCAGCTGGAGGAAAATCTCCGGCGCCATATGACCACCCAGCAGCTCAAGGAGGTATCCGGCTACGCCATTGCCGCTGCCAATCGGGCTATTCGGCAGAAGGCTCAGGAGGAGCCCTCCGTGCACAGCATGGGCACGACCCTGGTGGCGGCCATCGTGTCCGGAGAGGATGTGCTCATCAGCAATGTGGGCGACAGCCGGGCCTATCTCTTGGGCGACGGCGGCATCCGGCAGATCTCTAAGGATCACTCTTTGGTGGGGTCCATGGTGGAGCAGGGGAACATGACTGAGCAGGAGGCCCGGCGGCACCCCAACCGAAACCTGATCACCCGGGCCTTGGGGCCGGAGGAAAATGTACAGGACGATGAATTTTCCTGCAAATGGAAACAGGGGGATTACCTGCTTCTATGTACGGATGGATTGGTGAACACCGTCAGCGACCAGGAGCTGCTCTTTGAGATCGTTCATACCGAGGACCCGGAGCACTGCCTGAAGCGGCTGGTGGACATTTCCGTGAGCCGCGGCGCGCCGGATAATGTAACGGCGATCCTGATGCAGAACATATAAAGGAGATTTGGAATATGGATAAATACATAGGAAAAATGCTGGATGACCGTTACGAGATCATCGAGCTCATCGGCTCCGGCGGCATGGCCAATGTGTATAAGGCCAAGTGCCACCGCCTCAACCGCATGGTGGCTGTGAAGATCCTGAAGTCCGACATGGCGGAAAACGAGGAGATCCGCCGCCGCTTCCGGGACGAGAGCCGGGCTGTGGCGCAGCTCTCCCATGCCAACATCGTGAATGTGTACGATGTCTCCAGCAGTGGCGACACCGAGTACATCGTCATGGAGCTCATTGACGGCATCACCCTCAAGCAGTATATGGAGCGCCGGGGGCAGATGGATTGGCGGGAGTCCCTGCACTTCATCATGCAGATCATGCGCGCCCTGGAGCACGCCCACAGCCGGGGCATCGTCCACCGGGACATCAAGCCGCAGAACATCATGGTCCTGCGGGACGGCAGCGTGAAGGTGGCCGATTTCGGCATCGCCTGCCTGCAAAATAACGCCCAGACGCTGACCCAGGACGCTTTAGGGTCCGTACATTACATTTCTCCCGAGCAGGCCCGGGGGGAGCACATCGACGCCCGGTCCGACATCTATTCCGCCGGTGTGGTGCTCTATGAGATGCTCACGGGGCGGCTGCCCTTTGAGGGCGACACCGCTGTGTCCGTTGCCATCCAGCACCTGAGTTCCGTTCCGTTGGCACCCAGTGAGATCCGGGAGGACATTCCCAAGGGCCTGGAGCTGATCTGCATGAAGGCCATGTGCGCCGACATCAACAGGCGTTATGCCTCCGCCACGGCTATGCTGGAGGATCTGGAGAGCTTCCGCAAGAATCCCGACATCGACATGGAGTATATCCGCGAGGAGCTGAAGGAGAAGGAGAACACCGAGGCCACCCGCTACATCAGCAAAAAGGAGCTCAGCGAGGCCGTCCGCAGCAAGAAGGAGAAGGACGAGCAGGCCGCGGAGAAGCAGGAGAAGCCCAGCATCGCCGGGACCAAGGACGAGAAGAAGCGCATGGCTATCATCATCGGTGCTTTTGCCGGGGCATTGGTGCTGATCTTCCTGATCTTTACGCTGATCTTCGGCGGCTTTGGCGGCGGCGGTGACAGCAGCGGCCACAAGGTGCCGGATATTTGCGGCTTGACCGTGGAGGAAGCCGAGAAGCTGGACGGCATTAAGGGCGTGTTCACCATTGAAGTGGTGGGCACCAAGGAAAACAGCAAGTATGAGGATGGGCAGATCATTTCTCAGGACCCCAGCGAGGGGACCTTGCGCAAGAACAATCTGACCATTCAGGTGTATATCTGCTCCAAGGTGGAGAAGTCCTATATGCCCACGGTGCTGAATATGTCCGAGAGCGAGGCCAAGAGCATTTTGAACAACATGGGCCTGGGGCTGAACATCCAGGTGCAGGATAGGCCGTCCGACAGCGTGGCTAAGGGCCTCATCGCCGCCACCAGTCCGGCGGCGGGGGCGGAAATTCGCCAGGGCAACACCATTATCCTCTATGTCAGCTCCGGCAAGGAGATCAAGTCCGTTACCGTGCCCAATTTCGTGGGTATGACCGAGGAAAAGGCCAACATTGAGGCCCAGAAGCTGGGCCTGGTGGTGGGCGCCAGCTCCGGCGAGTACAGCGACAAGCCTGCGGGCACCGTCATCCGCCAGAGCATTTCTGCGACGACCGAGGCCAAGACCGGCGACAACATTTACTTCACCATCAGCCTGGGGCCCAACACCTCTTTGGTGGATGTGCCCAATGTGGTGGGCGCATCCCTGGAGCGTGCGAAGAGCACCCTGGAGCAGGCCGGCTTTGTAGTGGATGTACAGTGGCAGGGCGAGGAAGGCGAGAACGCCATGGTCATTAGCTGCAATCCCACCGGCACCGCCGAAAAGGGCAGCACCATTGTGATCGTGGTGCAGGCCCAGTCTACAGAGCCTACGGTGCCGGACGGCGGCGGCCACACGGACGGATGAGAGGACGCATTGAAAAAGCCCTGAGCGGGTTCTACTATGTGAATGTAGGCGGCCAGGTCTTACAGTGCCGGGCCCGGGGCAAGTTCCGCCGGGAGGGCACCAGCCCCCTGGTGGGAGACTGGGTGCAGGTGCGGGAGCTGGGCGGCGGTGAAGGTTTTGTGGAGGAGATCGAGCCACGGAAAAACTGCTTCACCCGGCCCTCGGCAGCCAACATCGACCAGCTGGTTATCATCGCCTCCAGGGCCATCCCGGTGACGGACCCGTATCTCATTGATCGCATTGCCTCCATCGCCGCCCTGAAGGGCTGCGGGGTGCTGGTGTGCCTGAACAAGAGCGACCTGGATCCGGCGGAGGACTTGTATGAGATCTACGCCCATTCCGCCATCCCCGTGCTGCGTGTCAGCGCCAAGACCGGGGAAGGAATGGAGGATCTACGGGGCTGTATCCGTGGAAAGCTCAGTGCCTTTACAGGGAACTCCGGCGTTGGAAAATCCAGCATCCTCAACTGCCTGTGCCCGGACCTTTCCTTGCAGGTGGGCGAGGTGAGCCAGGCTCTGGGACGGGGGCGGCACACCACCCGCCATGTGGAGATGTTCTCCGTGGAGGAGAACACCTGGGTCATCGACACCCCGGGCTTTTCCTCCTTTGACACGGAGGAGCTGAACCTGGAATTGCAGGCGCGGCTGCCGGAAACTTTTCCCGAGTTTCAGCCGTACCTGGGCCAGTGCCGGTTCGTGGGATGCAGGCACATCAAGGAAAAGGGCTGTGCCGTGCTGGACGCAGTGCGGCGGGGGGATATTCCGGCCCAGCGGCACAAAAGCTATGTGCGGCTGTGGGAGGAAGTGAAGGACATCCGCCCCTGGGATAAAAAATAAAAGAAACTCCGCTGCTTCTTTCGGGAGGCGGCGGAGTTTTTTGCGCAAATTCTATGGCTCGGCGGGGGCGGCTGGAACGCCGGGAAGCGGCGGCGCGTATATTGCAGTAGAGGAGGGTTATTATGAGACGGTGGAACTGCGGGAGGGGCGTTGGGGTCTGCGCGCTGGCCTTGGGCGTGGGCATCCTCATTGCGGCCATTTTCCCGGTGGGGTGCTTGATGTTTATTGTGGCATTTTTATTGATCGCCTGCGGGCTGTGCTGCCTGCGGCAATGAAAGGAGGAAAGAAAATGCGTATCATTGTTTGGAAAGCACCGACATTTTTGCGGGGCATTCTGCGCTGCTTATTCTGCGGGAAGGAATAGAGGCGGCGGCCCGCTCATAGAATGGGGGCAGGACACAATATGAGAGGGTGATTGAAGTGGACACGGAACTGAAATTTGAGCAGATCACTTGCTATGACTTGCTGACCAAAGTGGTGACGACCCACGAGGAGACGACGGAGACGACCCTGCCCGACTACTGCGCCACGGCGTCGAGAATATTGGAAGCCACGGGCCAGCTTTTGGTGCGGGAAAAACAGGCGGCGGAGGGAATGCTCCGGGGCGAAGCACGGGTGACGGCGCTCTATCTCTCCGAGGAGACGGAGGGCCTGCAAAGCGTGACGGTGATGGTGCCCTTTACCTGCGAGCTCAGCGACCCGAAGCTGCGGGAGTGCCGGATGATGCAGGTACATAGCAGGCTGCTTTTGTGCGAGGCGAAGCCCATCACCGGGCGCAAGATCTATCTGCGGGTGATCCCGGAGCTGACGGTGCTGGGGTTCGGGCAGAAGCAGCTGCGGCTGTGCTGCGGGGCCGAGGGCAAGGGCCTGCAAGTGCGGAGGAGGACCCAGGAGCTTTGCCTGCTGGCATCGGCGGAGGAGCGAAGCTGCACCACGGCCCAGGAATTCGAATGCGGCGCGGAGCAGGTGGAGGAAATTCTCTTGAGCCGGATGCTGCCGCGCATCACCAGCTGCCAGCAGCTGGGCAGCAAGCTGGTGGTAAAAGGAGAGCTGTGCGTATCGGCCATGCTGCGCGTGGCGGACCGCAAGCTCCGGGACATGGTGCAGACGGTGCCGTTTTCGCAGATTTTGGATGGGTTCAACGCCTTGGAGAACGCCGCCTGGCAGGTGGAGGCGGAGGCCAGCGAGTGGGACCTGCGGCTGGTGCGCGGCGAGGGCGGCTGCCGCATGGGGCTCACGGCCCGGATCACCTTGCAGGCGTTTGCGTACCAGAAACGGGAGATTTCCTATGTGACAGACCTGTATAGCACCTGCCAGGCCCTGGCGGCGGAGACGGAGACGGTGCGCTTTACCCAGCGGTGCAGCCCGGTTTGCACCCGGGAATGGGCGGAGGAGCTGCTGGAATCCGGGCGGGGGTCGCTGTTTGCCTACATGACGGCCTTTGACTGCGGCGGGGTCATTGCCCGGTGTGACGGGGGGCGGACGGAGCTTTCCACCACCGTGCGGATGCGCATTCTCTATCAGGAAGAGAGCGGCGCGCCGGTGACGGCGGAGCGGAGCCGGGAGATGAGCACGACTGTGGAGGGCACCCTGGACGCGGCGTGGCTGCGCAGCGGCATTGCGGAGCTGCGGGGGAGCGCGGGGACCTGCCAGGTGCGGGTGCCGGTGTATTTCTGCGGCATGACAGGCGAGGAAGCGGAGATCAAGACCGTGACTGCGGTGTCGGAGTCCGGGGTGGGGCAGAAGCCCAGGCCGTCGCTGGTGCTGCGGCGGGCCAAGTGCGGCGAGTGCCTGTGGGACATCGCCAAGCAGCATGGCAGCAGCGAGGAGGCCATACGGCAGTGCAACCACATGGAGGACGACAGCTTGCCGGAGGGTATGCTGCTGATCCCGGTGCTGCGGAAGTAGGGAATAATTGCATATTAGGACGGGCGGGGGCGGACCCCGTCCGTTTTTGTGTGGGGAAATTGGAGCTTCGTATTTTATAGGTAAAAAAACCCACGCCTGGCGGATTTTTTGCCGGGCGTGGGGGTATAAAATTAGAATGAAAGAATGAAATCGTTTTGAAATCCTTGTAAATCGGATCGCTTAGTTTTGGGCGAAGCGGGAGAGGAACTGGCGGGTGCGCTCCTCCTTGGGGTTGGAGATGACCTCCTTGGGGTCGCCCTGCTCCACGATGACGCCACCGTCCATGAAGATGACGCGGTCGGCTACATCCCGGGCAAAGCTCATTTCATGGGTGACGATGACCATGGTCATGTGCTCCTCGGCCAGCTGGCGGATGACCTTGAGGATTTCGCCGGTCAGCTCCGGGTCCAGTGCGGAGGTGGGCTCATCGAAGAAGAGGATCTCCGGCTCCATGGCCAGGGCCCGGGCGATAGCCACGCGCTGCTGCTGGCCGCCGGAGAGCTGGCAGGGGTAGGCGTCGGCCTTATCCGCCAGGCCCATTTTCTCCAGCAGGGAGCGGGCCTTGCTCTCCGCTTCCTCCTTGCTGCGGCCCAGCACCTGGATGGGCGCGTCGGTGAGGTTTTTCAGCACGGAGAAGTGGGGAAAGAGGTTGAAGTTTTGAAACACCAGGCCGAAGCGGCTGCGAATTTTCCTCAGCTGCTGCTTGTCGGCGTAGACGGAAACACCCTGGTCATTGGTCTTGGCGGCATAGTCGCCGGAATAGAGCAGGTCGCCGCTGTCCATCTTGGTGAGGAGGGTGGCGCAGCGCAGAAGGGTGGACTTGCCGCTGCCGGAGGGGCCGATGATAGCCACCACCTCGCCCTGGGCTACGGTGAGGCTGATGTCCTTGAGGACATGGAGCGAGGAGTCATTGAAGCTCTTTTTTACATTTTTGATTTCCAAAATATTCATATCCGCGCCCCCTTATTGGTAATAATCCATGCGTTTTTCAATGCGGCCCATGACCACATCCACGATGCCGTTGAACACGAAGTAGAAGATGCCCGCGATGAGGAAGGGCATGAAGCTGGTCTGGGAGTTGGCGATCTGCTTGCCGATGGTGAAAAGCTCCTCGTAGGACACGCAGAAAGCGATGGAGGTGTCCTTGACCAGGGTGACCACCTCGTTGGTGACGCTGGGCATGATGCGCTTGACCACCTGGGGGAGGATAATGCGCATGAAGGTCTGGATCTTGGTATAGCCCAGGACACCGGCGGCCTCGTACTGGCCCACGGGCATGGACTCGATGCCGCCGCGATAGATCTCCGCGAAGTAGGCGGCGTAGTTGATGGCAAAGGCGATGACCACGGGAATGAGCTTATTCCGGGCCACGCCCATGTCCTCGAACAGGTAGTGGGGGCCATAGGTGACGGCCAGGAGCTGGAGCATCAGAGGCGTGCCGCGCAGAACGGAGATGATGAAGCGCATGACAGAGGACGCGACCTTGTTTTTGCTCATGCGCAGCAGGGCGAAGATCATGCCCAGCGGCAGGGAAAACAGCAGGGTCAGGAAGAAAATGGCGCAGGTATTGCCGAGACCCTCGCTCATTTTCAAGATCATGGTGGATAATGTCATAGTTTCTCCTCAACTTTTTAGGCGCAGTCTCCCGGAGACCCATGGGAGCCTCCGGGAGGTGCGTAGATTTTACTTTTTTAGGTCAGCCGGTCCGATCAGTTCAGGAACAGCAGGTTGTTGGTGCTGATGTCGGGATACTTCTCGGCGATCTTGGCATAGGTGCCGTTGTCCACCAGGGTCTTGACGGCGCTCTCGATGGAGGCGCACAGCTCGGTGTCCTCGGCGCGGAAGGCGATGCCGTACTGCTCGGCGCCCAGCTCCTCGGAGAGGATGGTGAAGCCGGTGTTCTTGGCGGCATAGGACTCGGCAACGGGCTTATCCACGATGACGGCATCCACAGCGCCGCCGCTCAGCTCGGTGAAGCACTTGAGGAAGCTATCACTGCGGACCAGGGACTTGAAGGTAGCGGTGAGGGACTCCAGGTCGCCGCCCTCGCTGAGCAGGCTGTCGCCGGAGGTGCCCAGCTGCACGCCCACGACCTTGCCGGCCAGGTCGGCGGAGGACTTGATGTCGCTGCCGTCCTTGACCATGATGACCTGGGTATTGTCATAGTAGGGGGCGGAGAGGGTGTAGCCGGCTTCCTTCATGCTGTCGAGGATGGTCATGCCGGACCAGATGCAGTCGCACTCTTTGCCGTCCAGCTGCACCAACTTCTGCTCCCAGTTGACGGGGAAGACCTTCATCTCCCAGCCCAGCAGGTCGCAGGCGGCCTGGGCCACTTCGATGTCGAAGCCGGTGTAGTTGCCGTCGTCGCCCAGGTAGCTGAAGGGGGGATACTCGGCGTCGATGCCTACGGTAAAGACCTTCTTGCCGTCGGCGTTGTCATCCTTCTTGCCGCAGGCGGCCAGGAGGGAGACGGTCATCAGCACTGCCAGCAGCAGGCACAGAACTTTCTTCAGGTTTTTCATGGTTTCATTCTCCTTTTTTCTTTTTATGGGGCCGTTGCATCCGGCCAATTTCTTATCGCACTATCATACTAACACTTTAGCGTGATAATGTAAAGAAGTAAAAAATACAAATCATGCACAAATTTGGGGAATTGGATTGTGGGTTATGTACAAATGAGACGATAGATGGGGAAAACAGACGGCCATGGTAGGGTATGTAAAGCGTGAAAACAGGGGGGAAAAGCGGCGCGGGAGGGGGGAGGAAAGCGGAAAAAGGGGCAAAAAAGCAACCGACTGCGCATTTACGCAGTCGGCTGCATATGGAGTGAGCAGGTCTATAAGCCGGGTTCTGTTATCATACGGTCATCTATCTACGCGCACCGTTGCCGGTGCGCTCCAGCCACCTGGGGAGCGGCCGGGCCAGCCTATTGCTCCCATACCGGTGTTGCTCCGGATAGAGTTTACAGCGGCGGACGCTTTCACACGCCGTCGGGTGAGCTCTTACCTCGCCTTTCCACCCTTACC
>CAVHCH010000029.1:0-8599 GCA_963634265.1 Bacteroidaceae bacterium
ACCACGCCTCCATCTACGCCGGGTGCCAGATGAGCTACGGCAAGATGCTGCGCTATCGCCACAGCGACATGGAGGACCTGGAAAAGCAGCTTAGGCGGGTACCCGAGCAGAACGGGGCCCTCATCGTCACCGACGGCGTGTTCTCCATGGGCGGCGACATTGCAAAGCTGCCGGAGATTTGCGCCCTGGCGAAGAAGTATGGGGCCCGGGTCATGGTGGACGACGCCCACGGCCTGGGCGTGCTGGGCGAGGGTGGCCGCGGCACCGCCAGCCACTTCGGCCTGGAGGACCAGGTGGATGTGTACATGGGCACCTTCTCCAAGTCCCTGGCGTCTCTGGGCGGCTACATGGCGGCCAGCAAGACGGTGGCGGAGTATGTGCGCCACGCCTCCCGGCCCTTTATCTTCTCGGCGTCCATTCCCCCGGCCAACTGCGCCACGGCCCTGGCAGCCCTCCGTAAGCTGGAGGCGCACCCGGAGCTGCCGGAGCGGCTGCGGGACCTGAGCCTGTACGCCCGGAAGGGCTTTACGGATCGGGGGCTTAAAATTCGGGAGTCGGCCCTGACCGCGCCTACGCCCATCATCCCTATTTATACTTACGAGACCATGCGTACCCTGGACGCGGCCCAGAAAATTTATGAGCGGGGCGTGTATGTGAATCCCACCTTGCCCCCGGCCACCCCGGAGGGGGAGTGCCTGCTGCGCACCAGCTACATGGCCACCCACACCGAGGCTCTGCTGGACGAGGCTATGGACATTATGGCGGAGGTGCTGGTCCATGAGTAAGATCGCTGTCGTTACAGGAGGAACTTCCGGCATCGGACGGGAGACGGCCCTGTACCTGGCGAAAAACGGCTGCACGGTGTATGAGCTGAGCCGCCGGGAAGAGGGCGTGGAGGGCCTACGCCACATCCGCGCCGATGTGACGGACGAGGACTCCGTCCGCCGGGCGGTGGAGCAGGTTTTGCAGGAGGCCGGGCGCATCGACATCCTGGTGAATAACGCGGGCTTCGGCATCAGCGGGGCCGTGGAGTTTACGGACACAGAGGAAGCTAAACGGCAGTTTGAGGTGAATTTCTTCGGCATGGTGCGCATGAATCGGGCGGTCATCGCCGCCATGCGCAGCCAGGGCAGCGGCCGCATCGTGAACCTCAGCTCCGTGGCGGCCCCGGTGCCCATTCCGTTCCAGACCTACTATTCCGCGTCGAAAGCGGCCATCAATTCCTATACCATGGCCCTGGGCAATGAGCTGCGGCCCTTCGGTATCACCGTGTGCGCCGTGATGCCCGGGGACATCCACACCGGCTTTACCGCTGCCCGCCACAAGGTTGGGGAGGGGGACGAGATTTACGGCGGGCGCATCAGCCGCTCCGTAAAGCGCATGGAGCACGACGAGCAGACCGGCATGGACCCGGCCAAGGCCGGTGCCTTCGTGGGAAGCGTGGCCTTGAAAACCAGCCACAAGCCCCTGTATACCATCGGCTTTGCCTACAAGGCGGCGGTGCTGCTGACGAAGATCTTACCCGCCCGGGCATTGAACTGGCTCATCGGCAAAATCTACGCTTCGTAAAAATACATAGTGAATAGAAAAAGAGCTTGCTACCTGCATCTGCGGCGGCAAGCTCTTTTTTATTATGGTGGGTTCACTCCGGGCCCTTTTGCAGGCCCGAGCCCAGGAGGATGCGCAGGGTGTTTTGGATGTTCTCCATCTGCTCCGGGCTGGCATCGCCCTCGGCCAGGACCTTCAGCCCGATGAAGTTGCCGATGCCCATGTTGATGAAGGACCAGATCATGGGGTCCATCCCCTCGGGCAGGGCGTGGCTCTTTACCAGGGCGGGCACATAGCGCTGGGCGTACTGGTAGTAGTACTGCAAAAACAGGTCCCGGTCGATGTACAGGGACTCGAAGATCAGGTTATAGCAGGCGGGATTTTCGTAGGCGAAGCGGATGAACTCCATGATGTACTGCACCTGGCGCTCGATGGCGTCGCCTGTGATCTTCCCGGCGCGGCTGTCCAGATAGCCCTGCAGTCGCCGGGCAAAGCACTGCATGACATAGACATAGATCTGGTACTTGCTGCGGAAATAGATGTAAAACGCCCCTACCGACAGGCCCGCGCTCTGGGCGATGTCCTTGATGGTGGTGTTGCGGTAGCCCTGCTGACTGAAGCAGTCCTCCGCCGCCTTTACCAGTTTATCAAAGCTGCGGCGGCCCTCCTCGCTTTCGGGGATGACCACCACGAGATCCAATTTGTTGTTCATTGCCATCGGCCTCTCTTCTTCTGTGAAAACTCATATATAGAATAGCGTGTTTTTTTTCGCCTGTCAATGAAAATTCCACCGTTTTCTGCCTGACGGAGCGAAAATGTCATTGCCCGGAGCAGATAAACAGCTATTCATGTTATGACTCTGTTAAAAATGTCAATTATCCCGCCGGTTTTTGTGCAATTCAGAAAATAGGAACAAAAAGACCAAAAAATTATTGACAAATCTGTCACATGACATTTATTATTAGGACATGAGAGGTGAATATACATTCACCTACCAAAACAACAAAGGAGGGGTGCGATCATGTTTGCCGCCTTTCTGTCCACGGTATGCGGCTCGCTGCTGAGCATATGCGTGACGGCGCTGTCGGCGTTCTCCGTGACCATCATCTTTCGGACCTCCACCACGGCCAACTTCGCCCAGGGCTCTGTGGCGGCTTTCGGCTGCTATGTGGTGGCCCGGTGCCTGAATCAATACGGCATCCCGGTGTATCTGGGCGTATTTTTGGGGATGCTCGCCGGCGTGCTGGTGGGCCTGTTCATCGACATCATGGTGTTCCGCAAGGGGCGCTATGTGGGCGAGCTGGGCAAGCAGATCATCACCATGGGCTTCGTGTCCCTGTTTTACGGCGGCATTCCGCTGCTGTTCGGCAACCCCGAGTTCATCCCCTTTGAATCCTTTTATAACACCACCAAGGCAGGCGTGGACTCCAATGTGGTGCTGGAGGCCTTCGGTGGGGAGATCGTGCTCACCAAGCACGCCCTTATCTGCGCGGCCATCACCGCCGTGGTGCTGGCGGCCCTGTTCCTGCTGCTGAAGTTCAGCAAGTGGGGCCTGGGCGTCCGGGCCACCGCCTCCAGCGAGTTCACCGCCGAGCTCATGGGCATCAATACCCATGTCATCACCGCCATCTCCTGGGCCCTGGCCTGCGCCCTGGGCGTGCTGGCCGCCGTCATGTATGCCGGAGGCGGCGCCATGATCAGCACCTCCTTCATGGGCACCATCCAGGTCAATGCCTTCCTGGCTTGCATTCTGGGCGGGTTTGCCACCTTCTACGGCCCCATCGTGGGCGCGGTGCTGATCCCGGTGCTGTCCAACTGCGTGGGCTTTTTGGCCAATTACCCCGCCTTTTACAACATCAGCCGCTGGCAGATGGTCATTGTGTATGTCCTGCTGCTGGTCATCATCCTCATCAAGCCCCAAGGTCTCTTTGGGAAGAAAGTGGTAAAGAAGGTGTAATGATGACAGACTTGAATGTGAAGCAGGAATACCTGCGCCTGGCCTACCCGGCCCGCCGGACGGCGCCCGGTGAAAAAGCCAAAAAGCGCCTGGCCGTGCCCCTGACCCAGTATCTGCTCTTCGCGGCGGTGCTGGTGGCCTTTCAGCTCCTGGCCCAGGCGGGGGTGCTGACCAGCTCCTTCGTCTTTGCCATCGGCAACACCATGATCTACGCCATCATGGCCATCGGCTTCTGCCTGCTCATGGGCTACTCGGGCCTGGCCTCCCTGGGCACGGCGGGCTTCGTGGGCATCGGCGCGTACATCGCCTACTATTTCATGCAGGTCTACGGTGCGCCCTTCGGCGTGGCCTTCATCGTCACGGTGATGGTGAGCCTGTTCAGCGGCGTGCTGGTGGGCGTCATCTCCCTGCGCATCGAGGGCATTTACCTGGCGATCCTGACCCTGGGCCTGTCGGAGATCCTGCGCAATACCTTTATCTCTTTGAAATCCACCATCAAGCTGGATATGTCGAAGGTGCGTCTGCTGGGCGTGAAGGTGGGGGAGGAGGAAGTGTATCTGCTGATTTTGGCGCTGTTCGTGCTGCTGCTGTGGATCACCTCGAATCTCATCCGCAGCCCCATCGGCCGGGCGCTGCTGTCGGTGAAAAACAGCACCTCCGCCGCCCAGGCCATGGGCATCAACCTGATGAAATACCGGGTGCTGGCCTTCGTCATCTCCACGGTATATGCCGCCATCGCGGGGCTTTTGTACATGATGCTCCTGCGGAATATGACCACCTCCACCTCCACGCTTTTGAGCATGGCTACCTCCCTGAATATCCTGGGCGCGGTGGTCATCGGCGGGGCTAAGTCCCTGTGGGGCACCACCTTCGGCGTGTTCATCATCTACGGATTGCAGTCCACGCTTCTGAGCAAGATCCCCTTCTTCGTGGAGAACCCCGCATTCATCACCATGATAACGGGCCTGCTTATCATCCTGATCGTGATGTTCTTCCCCGGCGGCATCGCGCAGATGGTGGGCAATGTGATGCAAAAGAGAAAAGCCGGGAAATTTGCCGCCGCGGTGCAGAGGAGGGTGGACAGCTATGGCCGGAAATGATCGCGCGTATCGCAGGCTGGTGCGCAGAAAGACCATGCTTGCCGCCGAAAGGGAATATAAGGAGATCCTGCTGCGCGACTGCGAGACCCGGACCCGGGAGAAAACCGAGGCGTACCGGGCCCAGATGATGCGGGAGCTGTACGCGGCCCACCCGGAGTGGGTGCCGGCGGCGGAGGCCAAGGCTGTGGTGCTGGCCCACCGTATGGCCCAGTTCGACGCGGACATGGACTTCACCTGGAAGCAGGCGTCCGCCCGGGCTGCCAAGGCCATCTCCAAGGACCCCGCCTGTGAGGCCCGGGAGGAGGAGCGGCTCACGGCCCTGCGCCGGGAGCAGGAGGCCCTGCGGGAGGACTACCGCAGCCGCCTGGAGCGGGAGATAGACACCCAACTGGCAGACACCGGCGCAGACAGTCCCGAGAAAGACGCCGCCCTGGCGGACATTGAGGAAAAGGTGGCTGCCTTCCGGGCGGACCGGGAGCGGGAGGCCCAGGCCCGGGCGGAGAAAATTCGCCGGGCCGAGGACGCGAAGATCGGGAAGCTGGCCGACGCTTTGGAAAAAGCGCAGCCGGTGCGGAAAACCGGCCTGACCCTCCCGGAGGACACGGTGCTGCGGGTGCAGGACCTGTGTATGTATTTCGGCGGCGTCCACGCGGTGGACGGGCTGAGCTTCGATGTGAAAAAGGGCGAGATATTCGGCTTGATCGGCCCCAACGGCGCGGGCAAGACCACGGTTTTCAACTGCATCACCCAGTTTTATAAGCCCACCTCCGGCACGCTGCTGTTTGAAAACAAGGCCGGGGAGATCATCGACCTGACGGAGGAAAAGGTCCACGATGTGGTGGTGCAGGGCATCGTCCGCACCTTCCAAAATGTGGAGGTCATCCGGGAGGTATCGGTGCTGGATAACCTGCTCATCGCGGGCCACCGGCAGTTCACCGTGGGCCTGGCGGCCCAGGCGCTGCACTTGCCGGAGCTGAAAAAGCAGGAGCGCATCATCCGGGAAAAGGCCCTGCGGGTGCTGGATTTCATGGGCCTCACGGCGTATAAGGATTGGTACGCGGCGGGCCTGCCCTATGGCATCCTCAAGAAGATCGAGATCGCCCGCACTCTCATGTGCGACCCCCAGCTCATCATTTTGGATGAGCCTGCGGCGGGCCTCAACGACACGGAGACGGTGGAGTTGGCCGACCTGATACGCCGCATCCGGGACACCATGGGCTGCACCATCTTGCTGGTGGAGCATGACATGGGCCTGGTGATGAACATTTGCCAGACCGTGTGCGCCATTTCCTTCGGCAAGCTCCTGGCCATCGGCACCCCGGAGCAGATCCAGAAGGACCCCCAGGTGCAGAAGGCGTACTTAGGCGTAAGCGACGAGGAGGTGCAGGGGTAATGGCACTGTTGGAAGTGAGAAACCTACAGGTCAGCTACGGCCCCATTCAGGCCGTGAAGGGCATTGACCTGGATGTGGAAAAGGGCACCATCGTGGCCCTGCTGGGCGCCAACGGCGCGGGCAAGACCACCACCCTCCGGGCCATCACCGGCATGGTGAAGGGCTACGGCTCCGTGCGCCTGGGCGAGACGGAGATACTGGGCCAGCGGGGTTACAAGACCGCCCGCATGGGCGTGAATATGTCCCCGGAGGGGCGGCTGATCTTCTCCGGCCTCACCGTGGAGGAGAACCTCAAGGCCGGGGGCTACTGCCTCATAAGCGCCCGGCAGTACCAGAAAAATCTGGACCGGGTGCAGGAGCTGTTTCCCATTTTGAAGGAGCGCCGCCGCCAGCAGGCGGGGACCCTCTCCGGCGGCGAGCAGCAGATGCTGGCCATTGGCCGGGCGCTGATGGCGGACCCCAAGATCCTGCTGCTGGACGAGCCCTCCCTGGGCCTGGCTCCGCTGATCATCCAGGACATTTTCCGCACCCTCCAGGCCATCCGGGCCGAGGGCACCACCATCCTCATGGTGGAGCAGAACGCCCTGGCTACCCTCCAGATCGCCGACTACGGCTATGTGCTGGAGCTGGGCAAGATCACTATGCACGGCCCGGCCCGGCAGCTTATGCAGGACGAGCGGCTGGTGGAGGCCTATCTGGGCAACAAAAAGTAACGCGGCTTGACGCTCTCACAGAGCTTCGGCATATACGACCAACAAAAAAGTAAAGGAGATCGGATCATGAAAAAGTTTCTTTCCCTGCTGCTGGCTGCAGCGATGCTCTGTGTCCTCATGGTAGGATGCGGGAAAAAGGACGACAACTCCGGCAGCGACTACAAGCCCTTCGTAGAGGTCCAGGGCGTCAGCGATGACACCATCCTCGTGGGCAACACCGCCGCCACCACCGGCGCCTATGCCACCGTGGGCGTGCCCTTCAACGCCGGTATGGAGGCCGCTTTCAAGGCTTATAATGACGCCGGCGGCTTCCAGGGCAAGAGCATTGTCCTCAAGCACTATGACGACGGCTTCGACGGTGCCCAGGGCATGACCTACACCAAGCAGCTGGTGGAGACCGACAAGGTGTTTGCCATCGTGGGCCACTTCGGCACCAACACCGTGGGCGCTACCCTGGATTACCTGAAGGAAAAGGGCGTTCCCATGGTCTATGCCGCCACTGGCATTGACGACCTGTATCAGGAAGGTGCCAAGGGCAATGACGCGGTGATCTATTCCGTGCAGCCCATTTACAGCGCCGAGGGCCGCGTGCTGCTGGCCCGTGCCGTGGCCCCCACCGCTGACGGTATGGGTCTGGGCGGCACCAAGGTGGGCGTCATCGCCACCACCGACGACGCGGGCGCGGGCCTCCTGGCCGGCGTGCAGCGGGAAAATGAGGACCTGAAGGTGGAACTGACCGTCCAGGAAGTGGAAGCCGCTGCCACCGACTTCTCCGCCGCGGTGAATGTGCTGAAGAACGCCGGGTGCGATGTGGTCATCGCCTGCATGAACCAGAACCCCCTGGCTACCCTCATGAACACCATGCGGGATGTGAACTACAATGTCAATGTGGTCACCTCCTATGTGAACGCCTCCGCCACCACCCTGGGCGCTTTCGTGGATAGCGGCGCCATCACCGACAGCCGCATGGTCTACTGCACCGCCTGGCTGGATGTCACCACCGAGCAGGGCCTGGCCGACTACACCGCCTTCTACACCGCTATGAGCGCCTGGGAGCTGGCCAACGGTGAGTCCGGCACCACCTACGCCGTGAACTCCTATGCCATGGCCGGTTATATCGCCGGCAACATCTTCGTCCAGGCCCTCCAGGCTGTGGACGAGGCCGGTCTGGAGCTGAACTATGTGAACTTTGCCAAAATCATGGAGGAGACCACCTTCGCCATCCCCATGGGCGGCAGCATCAGCTACGCCAACGGCGACCGCCTGGGTGTCACCGCCCTGGCTCTCAACTGCGTCAGCCTCACCAAGGGCGAGACCGGCGCCTATGCCCTCATCCCCGTGAGCCCCATCATGTCCCTGGCGGATGTGCTGGCGGCCATCAAGTAAGAGACTTCTTTTGAAAGGATCCCCACTCTGCGGCTGCCTTCGGGCAGCCGCAGGGAAAAAGCTCCGCTCCGGCGGAGGAAAGGATGGTGTCTATTATGCCTACTTTTACCATGGACGGCAGGCACATCTATTATGAATCCTATGGCCAGGGAAAGCCCCTGGTGCTGCTCAACGGCATTATGATGTCCTGCGCCAGTTGGAAGCCCTTCATCGAGGCGCTGTCCGCCCACAACCGCCTGCTGCTGGTGGATTTTCTGGACCAGGGCAAGAGCGAGAAGATGGTGGGCCAGACCTACGACCACGGCATCCAGGTGCAGGTGGTGCGGCGGCTGCTGGAGCATTTGGAGCTGAAAAGCGCCTGCGTGGCGGGCATCTCCTACGGCAGCGAGGTGGCCCTGGAGTTTGCCGTCACCTACCCGGAAATGACCGACCGGCTCATCCTGCTCAATGCCACCGCCGCCACCGGCTGGTGGCTGGGGGACATTGGCCGGGCCTGGAACCT
>CAVHCH010000030.1:0-2608 GCA_963634265.1 Bacteroidaceae bacterium
GTTCTTTGGGTACTTTCTGTCGCTGGTGACAGAAAGTACCCCGCCGGAGGCATTTACGGTTGCAAGGGGTGCGGTAGTCGACCCCTCAGTCGCGGCGGAGCCGCGACAGCTCCCCTTGCGCAGGGGAGCCATTAGGGGTACGGATTGCCACACCAGTGACATCGGTCACTGGTTCGCAATGACATGGGTTTTACATGGAGCGAAGGGTAATATTTGGTCAAATTAGGGCGTTATGGATGGGGTTGAAAATTTGGGGGTTGTGCTTTTTACAATTCTATATTATAATGAAGTGCTAATATGTTTTATTACTACTATTCTGCGTTATTCTGCAAACCGGGATCCTATGAAGAAAGGAAGTTTGTTTATGGTTAAAGTCCTTACGGATCAGGGCGAGATCGGCATCAGCAATGCTGTTTTTACCACTATTACCGGCGCCGCTGCTACCAATTGTTTTGGTGTCAAGGGCATGGCCTATCGGAGCATGACGGATGGCATTGTCCATCTGCTGCGGCCGGAGGCTATGAGCAAGGGCGTGAAGGTCACTTACAACGACGACAACACCGTTTCCATCGAGCTGCACATCATTGTGGAAAACGGCGTGAATATCGCCACGGTCTGCCGCTCCATTATGGGAGAGGTCAAGTATGTGGTGAGCAAAAACACCGGCGTGGAGGTCCGCGATGTGAATGTGTGCGTGGACTCCATCACCATGTGACGCCGCCAGAAGGAGAAGCTACATGACAGACAGAATCAGCGGCAGCGTATTTAAGCAGATGGTTCTTTTCGGCGCTGCCTGTATTACCCTGGAGAAGGAAGCCATCAACGACCTGAATGTTTTCCCCGTGCCGGACGGCGACACCGGCACCAACATGAGCCTGACCATCCAGACCGCCGCCACGGAGCTGAAGAAAAATCAGCCGGTGTCCGTGTCCGACGCCGCCTCCATCACCGCCTCCGCCCTGCTGCGGGGCGCGCGCGGAAACTCCGGCGTCATCCTCTCGCTGCTCTTTCGCGGGATGTCCAAGCATCTCAAGGGCATGGACGAGGCCGACGGCGTGCTGCTGGCCGGGGCTATGAAGGAGGGCGTGACCACCGCCTACGGCGCGGTGATGAAGCCCGCTGAGGGCACGGTGCTGACGGTCTCCCGCCTGGCGGCGGACCGGGCCGCCGAGGCAGCCGAGGAGTGCAACAGCGTGGAATATGTCCTGCAGGAGGCCATCCGGGCCGGGCAGGAGACGCTGGCGCAGACCATCGAGATGAACCCGGTGCTGAAAAAGGCCGGGGTGGTGGACGCCGGCGGAAAGGGGTATCTTGTGATCCTGGACGGTATGCTGCGGGCCCTGCGGGGCGAGGCCATCCCGGAAGTGACCGGGGATCCGGCGGAAAGCAAGGCGGATTTCTCCGCCCTCAGCGAGGAGGAGATCACCTTCACCTTCGACACGGTGTTCATCGTGCGCAAGTGGGAGAACACCTCCATTGAGCCCCTGCGGGCCTATCTGAGCACCATCGGCGACTGCCTGGTCATCGGCGAGGACGACGATGCGTTTAAGGTCCATGTACACACGGACATCCCCGGCATGGCCCTAACGGAGGCACAGAAGTACGGCACGCTGGAGCTGGCGAAGATCGAGAACATGCGCACCCAGTACGAGGCCGTGGCCGCCGGGCGCAAAGCCCAGAGCACCGACGACCTGGACGAGATCGAGCGGGAGCTGGAGAGCATGGAGGAAGAGCCTGCCGTGGCTCCGGCGGAGAAGCGGTACGGCTTTCTGGCCGTGTGTGCCGGTGAGGGGCTGGCTACGGCATTCAGGGACCTGGGCGTGGACCGGATCGTGTCCGGCGGACAGACCATGAATCCCTCTACGGAGGCCATTTTGCAGGAGGTGAACCGGACACCCAGCGAGGTGGTGTTCATCCTGCCCAACAACAAGAACATTATTATGGCCGCCCAGCAGTGCGTGGGGCTGACGGACAAGGAGGTCATTGTGGTGCCTACGGCCACGGTGCCCCAGGGCATCACGGCCATGATGAATGTGGACCTGGACTGCGTGGATCCCCAGGCCATTGCCGAGGCTATGACCGAGGCGGCCCAGGGCGTGACCACGGCGCAGGTGACTTACGCCGCCCGGAACTCCGACTTTGACGAGGTCGCCATCAACGAGGGGGACTACCTGGCCCTGGAGGACGGGAAGCTCTTCGGCACCGACCGCAGCATTGAGCCGCTGCTGGCGAAGTTGGCGGAGGACGCCAAGGCACGGAGCGCGGAGTTCGTGACCATCTTCTTCGGCGAGGATGTGACGGAGGAGGACGCCCAAAAAGCCGAGGCGGTCTTTGCCGACGCCTGTCCCGACGCGGAGGTCAGCGTGCTGGCCGGTGGGCAGCCGGTGTATTATTACATTGTGTCTATTGAATAAGGTGTAAAATTTGGCCCCCGGCGGTGTTCCGCCGGGGGATTTTTGTTGAGGGGGATGAAATAGAGGAAAACGGAAAGTGGAAAGGGGAAAGATGGGGGTGGAATGGGACAATGGCGGGTTTACAAGGGGTGCGGAGCGGCGACCCCTCAGTCACGGCGGAGCCGTGACAGCTCCCCTTGCGCAGGGGAGCCTTT
>CAVHCH010000031.1:0-11792 GCA_963634265.1 Bacteroidaceae bacterium
TCTCCGGCGGCGACAGCCTGTCCATCGAGCTGAAGAAGAAGTTCGACAAGTTCCTCTACGACCACCACGCCGTCATCCAGGTGCGGGAGGGCTACGGCACCACCGAGACCGTCACCGCCTGCTGCCTGACGCCTACCAATATGTACAAGGAGGGCTCCATCGGCCTGCCCTTCCCGGACACTTATATTAAGATCGTGAAGCCCGGCACCGCCGAGGAACTGCCCTACGGCCAGGAGGGTGAGATTTTGCTGGCGGGGCCCACGGTGATGAAGGAGTACATGAATCATCCCGAGGAGACGGCCCAGACCCTGCGCAAGCACGACGACGGGCTGACCTGGGTGTACACCGGCGACCTGGGCACCATGGACGACGAGGGCTTCATCTACTTCCGGGGCCGGGCCAAGCGGATGATCATTTCCTCCGGGTACAATGTGTATCCCGGCCAGATCGAGAACATTCTGGACGCCCACGAGGATGTGCAGATGAGCTGCGTTATCGGCGTGCCGGACGCGTATCGGATGCAGAAGGTGAAGGCGTTCGTGATGCTGAAGCCGGGCGTGGAGAAGAGCGACGCCACCAAGAACGCGCTCATGAGCTACTGCCGCAAGCACATTGCCAAGTACGCCATGCCCTACGACATCGAGTTTAGGGATGAGCTGCCCAAGACCCTGGTGGGCAAGGTGGCCTATCGGGTGCTGGAGGAGGAAGAACTGCAGCACATCCACGCCGCCGACGCTCCTGCCGCTGACGACGCCGCCCCTGAGGCAGAAGAAAAGCAGGACCAGTAAGATATTTTTCCACTGAGCAGGAGGATGATCGTATGGATAAAGAAATTCGGCGTCATTATACATTGCTGGTTGAGTTTTTGGGCCACATTTTGGGCCCGGACTACGAGGTGGCCCTCCACGAGCTGACGGAGGACTCCAACCAGATCATTGCCATCTCCAACGGCGAGCTGACGGGGCGGCATTTGGGCTCCCCTCTGAGCAACAAAATGCTGGAGTTCCTCTCGGGCCGTCTGTACGAGACCCAGGACTATGTGGTGTCCTTTGAGAGCACCTCCGTCACCGGGAAGAAGATGCACTCCAACAGTATGTTCATCAAGGACCGCACCGGGAGCGTGGTGGGCCTGCTGTGCATCAACTTCGACAGCAGCCGCTACGAGGCCCTGAGCAAGCAGGTGATGGACCTGTGCGGCGGGGTGCTGACCCCGGCAGAGCCCAGCGGCACCAGCCTCATTGTGGACGAGCACGATCCCTCGGAGTCGCCCCGGGAGCAGGGCTATCCCACCTCCATCGCCGGGGCCACGGCCAGCATTGTGTCTTCCGTGGTAGCCAACTACCCGGTGGATGTGGATAGGCTCAACCAGGACGAGAAAATGGAGATCATGGAGATCCTGGACCGCAAGGGCGTGTTTTTACTGAAGGGGTCCGTGAGCTTCGTTGCCAAGGAGCTGCACAGCTCGGAGGCCAGCATTTACCGCTATTTGGGCAAGCTGAACAGCCGGAACGGGCGGTAAAGGGGATTGGCGTTACAGGAAATACGGTGGGCGGGGCGAAGGTGCCCCGCCCGCTGTGGGTTTTGGGGTGCGGTACGGCGGGCCGATGTGGGGAGCGAATCGAGCGCTGCCAGTGGCAGAAGAAGCGAGATGAGCGAGTGGCCGCGGTCAAAATTTCAAGCGTCCGCCGTAAGGCAGCGCAGAAATTTTGGGCACCGCAACAGGACCATCGGCCCCTACGGACACATTCAAGAAGTGCGGTGCGTCGACCCCTCAGTCACGGCTTCGCCGTGCCAGCTCCCCTTACGCAGGGGAGCCTTTTTTAGGGACGGGGGTTACGGATTGCCACAGCCAGTGTGTGCACTGGCTTCGCAATGACATGGGTTTTTGCAGGGAGTGCGGTGCGAGAACGGCGGGCGGACAGGGGCGTCCGCCCCTACGGATCACAAGGGGTGCTGTGTGCGGCGGGACACATGGGTCCCGCCCTACATCCGCATATTTTTCGTAGGGCAGGGCCCGTGTGCCCTGCCAGGGGTGCGTGGGAGCGGGGCGTCGGGGACGCCGCCCCTACGGACGCATTATTGTGGCTGCGGTGGGACGGGCCGATGTTGGCATCAGCCCCTACGATATTGGCCCCCTTGCCTAAAGGGGGCTGGCACGGCGAAGCCGTGACTGAGGGATTCTTTCCCCGCACGGACTCACAGCAAATGAATGACTTATACCCCGCACGAATCCCTCCACCAGCCTGCGGCTGGTCCCCCTCCCTTTAGGCAAGGGAGGCAACGGGTTTTCGGGGGTGCGGTGGGACGGGCGACCGCGAGGGTCGCCCCTACGGAGTGTTACAAGGGGTGCTGGGGCCGACCCCTCAGTCACGGCTTCGCCGTGCCAGCTCCCCTTGCGCAGGGGAGCCTTTTAGGACGGGGGTTACGGATTGCCACGGCCAGTTTGAGAACTGGCCTCGCAATGACATGGGTTTTTACAGGGAGTGCGGTACAAGTCCGCCCGGGGTCGTGGGGTTTCTTGTGGTGCGTAGGGGATGGGCTCTGCCCCTCCCGCGGGTGGGGTAGAACCCCGCCCCTACGGATATTTGCGGGATTTTTCGGGGCAAATTTTTATTTTTGTTGCTTTTATCACTGCGGGGTTTGTATTTTTGTGTATAATCAAGGGTAAGATACATGAACGAAGGAGGTATTTGCGATGGCTATTATTCACGCAAATGAGGATAATTTTAACGCGGCGGTGCTGGAGAGCGCGGTGCCGGTTTTGGTGGACTTTTGGGCTACCTGGTGCGGGCCCTGCCGGGCTTTGGGGCCTACGCTGGAGGAGATGGCCGAGAAATACGACGACTTCCAGATCGTGAAGGTAAATGTGGACGAGTGCCGGGACCTGGCGCTGCGGTACGGCATCGAGGTCATTCCCACGCTGCTGGTATTCAAGGGCGGCGAGGTCGCCAAGCGCTCCGCCGGGCTCATGGGCGAGCAGGAAATTTTGGCGCTGGTGCGCGGGTAAAATCACACAGGGGCGGGCCGTGAGGCCCGTCTCTTTTTTTATGCTTGACAGTTGACATTTTAGGTGGTTTTGGGTAGAATTGGGGCAGAAATTTCACCTGGCAGGAGGGTTTTTTATGAACATCGGACTTCTCGGCTGCGGCGTTGTGGGCGGCGGTATTTTGGATTTTTGCGCGGGACGGGACGACCTGTCCGTGAAAAAGGTTTTGGTGCGGCGGGCGCGGCCTGATCTGGGCGAGCTGACCGTGACGGACATCAGCGACATCGTGGACGACAGCAGCATCGGCATCGTGGTGGAGGTCATGGGCGGCCTGCACCCGGCTTATGAATACATCTGCGCCGCGCTGCGCTCGGGCAAGCATGTGGTGACGGCCAACAAGGCGGTCATCAGCGCCTACTACCCGGAGCTGACGGGCCTGGCCCGGGCCTTCGGTGTTTCTCTGCGCTGCACCGCAGCCGTGGGCGGGGGCATCCCCTGGCTGACCAACCTGGAAAAATGCAAGCGGCTGGACACGGTGTGCGAGATCGGCGGCATTATGAACGGCACCACCAACTTCATCATGGACGCCATGCATGCCGCGCCTGTGTCGTTCCCGGAGATTTTGAAGCAGGCCCAGGAGCTGGGCTACGCCGAGGCAGACCCCTCCGCCGACATCGACGGCGACGATGTGCGCCGGAAGCTGACCATCTCCGCCAACATCGCCTTTGACGCACTGGTGCGGGAGGAGGACATCCCCATGTTCGGCATCCGCACCGTCACGGACGGGGACATTCGGGCGTTTCAGGAGCACGGGTTCGTGTGCAAGCTCCTGGCTACGGCCAAAGCGGCGGAGGGGGGCGTGTGCGCCTTCATCGAGCCGACCTTGGTGGACGGCCACGACCTGGAGGCCGCTGTGCCGAAGAATTTCAACCTCATCACCTACTACGGCGAAAAGATCGGGCGGCACAGCTTCTTCGGCCAGGGGGCCGGGCGGTATCCCACGGCCTTCAACGCCGTGCAGGACTGCCTGGACATTGTGGCCGGGAAGCCCGGGTTCTACACCGGGGACATGGAGCCCGCCGCGGTGGTGTGCGGGGCGGAGGCCCACCCGTACTATGTGCGCACCGCCTGCCCGGACGACTTTTTGCGGTCCGTGACCGTGGAGCAGTGGGGTGACGGCGTGGTGACGGCCTGCGTCAGCGTGGAGGAAATGCTGCGCTGGGGACGGGCGCAGCTGAAAAAGGACCCCGGGTGCTTCCTGGCGGGGATCCGGTGAAATTGAATTTTGGGTTGGAGGACCGCCGGGGCGAGAGCCCCGGCGGGAGTTTTTTTGTGGGGAAAAGATGGGGGCGGGGCGCTGCAAGGGGTGCGGAGCGTCGACCCCTCAGTCACGGCTTCGCCGTGACAGCTCCCCTTGCGCAGGGGAGCCTTTTTTAGGGGACGGGGGTTACGGATTGCCACAGCCAGTGTGCGCACTGGCTTCGCAATGACACCTTTTGCAAGGGGCGCAATGTGCGGTGGGACACATGGGTCCCGCCCTACATTTATTTATATTATTTTGTAGGGCAGGGCCCGTGTGCCCTGCCGGGTGGGTGCAGTACAAGTCCGGCGGGCGGACAGAGGCGTCCGCCCCTACGATGGGTTGCAAGGAGTGCGGTATATGCGGGCCGTCGGGGACGCCGGCCCCTACGGGGGTGTTATTGGTGGTGCGGCGGGGCGGGACGATGTGGGCATCGTCCCCTACGGTCGCATTCAAGAAGTGCGGTAGTCGACCCCTCAGTCACGGCTTCGCCAGCTCCCCTTGCGCAGGGGAGCCTTTTGGGGGTGGGGTCCTTTGGTGGGTTTTATGGGTTGGGGCAAAATTTTTCGCGGTTTACACAAATTATTCACACATCTTTGCTTTATTTATGGTATACTCTTGATAATAGGTCTGTTCGGGGGGTGGTCCTCGGGCAGGAGGAGGATAGATTTTTTATGATGGTCGAGAAAACCAATCAGTTATCCCTGCACAACATACACCTGCCGGGTGGGTCGCCGCAGCAGGAAAAGGAGCTGGCCCAGGGCATGGTGCGGGTGAATCATTTGTACCGCAGTGCGCTGAAGATGGCCGTGGCGCAGATGGAAATTTTGGACGAGGAGTTCGCTACCCTCAACGACCGCTCGCCCATTCACCACATCGAGTACCGCATCAAGACCCTGGACTCCATTGTGGAGAAGCTCCAGCGGCGGGGCCACGAGGTCACCATTGACAACATCTACGCCTATGTGCAGGATGTGGCGGGCATCCGCATTATCTGCAACTACTTAGACGACATTTACTATCTGCGCAGCCTGCTGACCCGGAGCGAGTCGTTTCGGGTGATCCAGGAGGTGGACTACATCAAGACCCCCAAGCCCTCCGGCTACCGCAGCCTGCACCTGATCGTGGAGGTGCCCATCGTCATCTCCGAGGGGACGCTGCATCTGCCGGTGGAGATACAGCTGCGGACCATTGCCATGGACATGTGGGCCAGCTTGGAGCACGAGCTGCGGTATAAGTCCAGCCGGGCTTTTTCCGAGGCCGACGCCAAGCGGCTGCGGCTGTGCTCGGAGGCCGTTTTTGAGGTGGACCGGGAGATGCAGAACATTTACAAGGGCAAGCAGGCGGAGTATGAGGAGAAGGAGCCTGCGGGGGATGATGCGAAGGAATGAGATCATTGGATAGGAGATAGGAAAAATCGTCCCCGGGTGGGGACGATTTTTTTTGCGTGGTGGAGGTGACAAGGGGTGCGGGGGCGACCCCTCAGTCGCGGCGAAGCCGCGACAGCCTGCCCACCGTCGTGCCAACCGATTCCCAGGCACTGTCGTGCCTGCCAATCGGGGCACTTCCTCGAAATCGCCTTGCTGCATCCGCCACTGGCGGCGCTGCGGCGATTTCCCCTTGCGCAGGGGAGCCTTTGGAGTACGGATCGCCACGGGCGCTTTGCGCCCTCGCAATGACACATTTACAAAAGGTGCAGGAGGTATTGGGGGGCGGGTTAAGAGAAGAGTGAAGAGCGAAAAATGAAGAGAGAAGAGTTTTTTTTGCAAAAGAGGAAGGCGGAAGGGGTCTGCTGGTCCCCTTCCGCCATGGAAAAGACGGTTTTCCGCCTCGGCTTGCTTTCTTGCCGGGGCATAAGAAAAATGCCCTGGCCGACATCTCAAAAATCCATCGGACAAAGCGCCAAAGCGCCCCTGTGGGGGCTGGTTCAGACGAATAAGTCTCCCGGCTATGCTTCCCCGCTCTGCCTGCCTTCTCATGCCGCGTGGCACAATGGCTCTCTTAGGCTTCGCTCCGCAATACGGTAAAGCTGTGACGCTTCACAGCGATGTGCACTCGCTGCGGGATCCTACCCCCGCAGCTCTCTTGGTGTGCGTTCCTCTGGATTCTCTGAGGTCATCATTGAATTGTGTCATTATACTATCATTTTTCGGGGCAAATGTCAACCGTTTCTGTGGGGCGAAAAAAGCGCGCACCCGGGCTTGAGGGGCCGGGTGCGTACTTTTTGTAGGAAAATGCCGCGGGCCTGCGGGGCGTATGCGCTGAAGTGCGCTCCGGGGCCCCTGCGCTCAGGCCCGGCCACGCCGCAGCTTCAGCTGCAGGCGGTCGGCGATCATGGCGATGAACTCGGAATTGGTGGGCTTGCCCTTGGCCGAGTTCACGGTGTAGCCGAAATACTTCTGCAAGGTCTCCAAATCGCCCCGGTCCCAAGCCACCTCGATGGCGTGACGGATGGCCCGCTCCACCCGGGACGGCGTGGTGGAAAAGCGGCTGGCCACCTCCGGGTACAGCACCTTGGTGACGGCGTTGATGACATCCATGTCCTGCACGGCGATGAGGATGGCCTCCCGCAGGTACTGATAGCCCTTGATATGGGCGGGAACGCCGATCTCATGGATAATGGCCGTGACCTGGCCCTCCAGGGCCGGGGAAAACTCCCCCGCCTCCTGCTGGGTATGCACCGCCTGGCGCATGAGCTCCAGCAGCGACTCCTCGCTGCAGGGTTTACTCAGAAAATACCACACGCCCAGCTGCACGGCCTGGTTCACCGTGCGCTGCACGCAGAAGGCCGAGACCACGATGGTCTTGGGGGCCCGGTCGCCCATGCTCTGCAATTGCCGCAGCAGGCCGAAGCCGTCCAGCTCCGGCAGGACAAGATCCAATATCAGCAGCTGTGGATGCAGCTGCTGTACGAGGCGCAGCGCCTCGTTGCCGGACCCTGTACTGCCTACGACTTGAAACTCGCCTGTGCCCTCTATGGCACTCTTGAGTACCGTTCGGTACTCCTCGCTTGCGTCCGCTAAAATAACGCTTGCTCTGTTCTCCATACTCTCCCTCGTCCTTATACTTCAAAATTTCAGCGCAGAGAATTTTCGCTTCCTCAACAGCACTCCCCTGCCTTGCATATAATTTACCATATTTCAGTGTCGTTTTCAAGATTATTTTAGCGATTCTATACGATTTTTTGGCCGCAATTTTCGACAAAATTCGACAGAGGTTTTTTTGCACTTTTCACGAGAGCGGGCCGGGGCGGGGTGAAAAAAAGTGGACGCCAAAAACTTCCTGCGACCCCTATTTTCACCGTTTCCATGGAAAAATCGCATTCTTCCCACTTTATTGGTCTATTTTTATTCTATTTTGACAGAAAATTAACAGTTTCAAAACTTTTGTTGGGAATTGACATTTTTCGTTTTTTGTGCCATTCTGTAAGCAGGAAGATCACGAGAAGCAACAGCAAAAAAAGTAAGGAGTGGATTCGGTATGAGCAGATTGGATATCAAGTCGCCCAGTCGGGCGGAAACTGTGGTGGAAAATCTCTACCGTGATGTGGAGCGGCGCATTGCGGCCAGCCCCCCGGGCCTGTGCCCGGTGGACATGGCTCTGAGCTTTCTGCGCCTGTGCCACGCCCAAAGCTGCGGCAAGTGCGTCCCCTGCCGTATTGGCCTGGGGCAGCTTTCGCTGCTTTTAGAGCAGGTGCTCTCGGGCACCGCCACCATGAACACCTTAGTTACCATTGAAAAGACGGCACGGACCATCGTGAACACCGCCGACTGCGCCATCGGGCGCGACGCGGCGCGGCTGGTGGTGGACGGCCTGGAGGGATTCCGGGACGACTACGAGGAGCACATTCTGCACCACCGCTGCCTGGCGGGGCTGAAGTACCCGGTGCCCTGCGTGGCCCTGTGCCCCGCCGGGGTGGACATCCCCGGCTACATGGCCCTGGTGGGCGAGGGCCGCTGCGCCGACGCGGTGCGGCTGATCCGCAAGGACAACCCCTTCCCCACCGCCTGCGCCTACATATGCGAGCATCCCTGCGAGGCCCGGTGCCGCCGGAACATGATCGACGACGCTATCAACATCCGCGGGCTCAAGCGCTACGCCGTGGACCACGCGGGGGATGTGCCCCAGCCGGAATGCGCCCCGGCCACGGGCAAAAAGGTCGCCATTGTGGGCGGCGGGCCCAGCGGCCTCAGCTGCGCCTACTACCTGGCGCTCATGGGCCACAAGGTCACGGTTTTCGAGGAGGCCAAGCAGCTGGGCGGTATGCTCCGCTACGGCATCCCCAACTACCGCTTCCCCCGGCATCTGCTGGACGCGGAGATCGAGTCCATCCTGTCTTTGGGCATTGAGGTCCACACGGGCGTCACCGTGGGCAAGGACATTTGGATCGAGCAGCTTCAAAAGGAATATGACTGCCTGTACATCGCCATCGGCGCCCACCAGGACAAGAAGACCGGCATCCCCGGGGAGGACAGCAAGAATGTCATGTCCGCCGTGGAGATGCTCCGGGCCATCGGCGACGACATTATGCCCGACTTCACGGGCAAGCAGGTGGTGGTCATCGGCGGCGGTAATGTGGCTATGGATGTGACCCGCAGTTCCATCCGCCTGGGGGCGGAGAAGGTCACCTGCGTATACCGGCGGCGCATTGAGGACATGACGGCCCTGCCGGACGAAGTGACCGGGGCCATGGCCGAGGGGGCCGAAATTATGGCTCTGGCTGCGCCGGTGCGCATTGAGGCGGACGAGGAGGGCGTTGCCAAGGCCCTGTGGGTCCAGCCCCAGCTCATCGGCGAGGCGGACAAGGCGGGCCGTCCCCGGCCCGGCAACGCCGACCTGCCGGAGGTGCGCATTGACGCGGACATCATTGTGGTGGCCATCGGCCAGGGCATTGAGATCAGCGGCTTTGACGCGGCGGGCGTGCCCATTAAGCGGGGCACCTTTGTGGCCGGGCTCTCCGGCCAGGTGGGCGACATGGACAATGTGTTCGCCGGGGGCGACTGCGTGACCGGCCCCGCCACCGCCATCCGGGCCATTGCCGCCGGAAAGGTGGCCGCGGCCAACATCGACGAGCACCTGGGCTTCCGCCACGAGATCACCGTGGACATGGACATCCCCAGCCCCAAGCTGAACAACCGCGCCCCTCACGGGCGCATCAACACCACCGAACGGGAAGCCTGCCAGCGCAAATGCGACTTTGAGGACATCGAGTGCGGCCTGACCCAGGAGGGCGCCGTCACCGAGGCCTCCCGCTGCCTGCGGTGCGACCACTTCGGCTACGGCATTTTCAAAGGAGGGCGTGTGGAAAAATGGTAAATCTTACGATCGACAGAAAGCCGGTCTCCGTGCCGGAGGGCACCACCATTCTGGAGGCGGCCCGGTCCGTGAACATCGCCATCCCCACCATGTGCTATCTCAAGGGTATCAATGAGATCGCCGCCTGCCGGCTGTGCATGGTGGAGATCGAGGGTTTTCCCCGGCTGATCCCCTCGTGCGACAATGTGGTGGCCGAGGGCATGGTCATCCATACCAATTCCCCCCGGGCCAGAGAGGCACGGCGGGTGAATCTGCGGCTGCTGCTGAGCCAGCACGACATACGCTGCACCAAGTGTACCCGCAGCGGCAACTGCAAATTGCAGACCCTGACCAACGACTACAACCTCTTAGGCGAGCACTACATCAAGGACCTGAAAAAGACCAAGGACGACTTTTCCAATCCCGTGGTGCGCATTGAAAACCGCTGCGTGCGGTGTATGCGCTGCGTGCAGGTGTGCGACAAGGTCCAGAGCATGAACATCTGGGACCTGATGGGCACCGGCTCCCACACCACCATCGGCGTGGCTACGGCCCGGTCCCTGGGGGACTCCGACTGCACCTTCTGCGGCCAGTGCGTGGTACACTGCCCCGTGGGGGCCTTGCAGGAGCGGGACGACACGGGCAAGGTCTTTGACGCCCTGGCCGACCCCAAGAAGATCACCGTGGTGCAGATCGCCCCGGCGGTGCGGGCCGCGTGGGCGGAATATTACCACTTGGACCCCAAGTTCGCCACGGCCCAGCGGATGGTCACTGCCCTGAAGCAGATCGGGTTTGACTATGTGTTCGACACTGACTTTGCAGCAGACCTGACCATTATGGAGGAGGCCAGCGAGTTCATCGACCGCTTCACCCATCGGGACCGCTACACCTGGCCCATGTTCACCTCCTGCTGCCCGGGCTGGGTGCGGTTCGTGAAGAGCCAGTTCCCCCGGTTCGTGAACAATCTCTCCACGGCCAAGAGCCCCCAGCAGATGTTCGGCGCGGTGACTAAGAGCTATTTTGCCGAGAAGATTGGGGTGGATCCCCACGACATTTTCGTGGTGTCGGTGATGCCCTGCATCTCCAAGAAGAGCGAGTGCGCCCAGCCCACCATGACCGACGCCTGCGGCGACGCGGATGTGGATGTGGTGCTGACCACCCGGGAGATGGTGCGGATGTTCCGGGGCGAGCAGATCATGCCCGCCACCCTGGAGGAGACGCCCTTTGACAGCCCCCTGGGCAGCGGCACCGGCGCGGCGGTGGTCTTCGGCTCCACCGGCGGCGTGATGGACGCGGCCCTGCGCACGGCCTACAACATGATCACCGGCTCCAACCCCGACCCGGACGCTTTCAGCGCCATCCGGGGCATGGACGGGTGGAAGGAGGCACGGTTCGACATCCCCGGAGCGGGGACGGTGCGCATCGCGGTGGTGAACGGTCTCGGCAACACCCGCAAGCTCATGCGGGCCCTGGAAAAGGGCGAGGTGTCCTACGACTTCGTGGAGGTGATGGCCTGTCCCGGCGGCTGCGCAGGCGGCGGCGGACAGCCTATCCACGACGGCGTGGAGCTGGCGGAGAGCCGGGGCAATGTGCTCTGGGCCCTGGACAAGGCGGCCGATCTGCGCTTCTCCCACGAGAACCCGGATGTGGCGGCGCTGTATCGGGATTATCTGGGGGCGCCGATGGGGTCCCGGTCCCACCACCTGCTGCATACGGACCACAATGGGTGGAAGATGCCGTCAGAAAAATAATAGAAAAACCTAAAGGTTTTTCTATTAAAAGGCTTGCAGTCTGCTGCGCGCATAATTTTGAGCCGATGGCTCAAAATTCCACACTGGCAGCCTGAGAGGTATTTTTCCCCACGCGCATGTCGCGGTGAAAAATGATTTCATTTTTTCGCGTCTGCGGACGCGAACTCTGCGAGGCTTTTTTATGACAAGGCCCGGCGGACTTTTGGGAGTCTGCCGGGCCTTTGTATTGGGGCTATGGACAGGAAAAAAGCCAAGTCGAAGGACTTGGCTTTTTTGGAGCTTGTGGCCGGACTCGAACCGGCGACCTGCTCATTACGAGTGAGCTGCTCTACCAACTGAGCCACACAAGCAGGGCTTTTCAAGCAGGAACTATTATAGCATCTTTTTCCCGCCGCGTCAACTCTCATTTTTTCGGGTTGGCACGGGGAATACAGACTGTATTTCCCGGGATGCAGGGAGG
>CAVHCH010000032.1:0-2993 GCA_963634265.1 Bacteroidaceae bacterium
TCGGGGTCGGTGTGCATCAGGTCGGCCAGGGTCACATTATCCAGGTAGTCGCTGATGACCTTATCCAGGCCGCGCCAGAGGTTTAGGGTGCGGCAGTCGGTGGCGCGGGGGCAGGGGGACGCGCCGGGCTCCAGGCAGGAGACGGGGGCCATGGAGTCCTCCGTCAGGCGCAGGAGGCTGCCCACGGTGTACTGCTCCGGGGCCTTGGTCAGGCGGTAGCCGCCGCCTTTGCCCCGGAGGCCGGAGAGCTGCTTGGCCTTCACCAGGAGCTTGATGATGCTCTCCAGGTATTTCTCCGATATGCCCTGGCGCTGGGCGATGGTTTTCAGGGGGATATAGCCCTCTGACTGGTGCTCGGCCAGGTCGATCATCACGCGCAGGGCGTAGCGGCCTTTGGTGGAAATTAGCATTTTGACCCCTCCCTTTTCTTTTAATCCTATTATACAGCAGGAAAATGGGTAAATCAATGGAATTTTTTTGCCAAAGGGTATTGACAAAGGGGTTGGGGTGGTTTATAATCCATATCAACCTACAAGAAAGGTTGGTAATTGAAAATGAAATTTACCGCCGGATTCCGATGTTGTCCCAGTTTAAGATTTGAGGGCCAACGCTGATCCCAATGACAATTTTCACTTCATTATAAATATAACGACTTTTTAGGAGGATATAATCATGAGCAAGGTTTACACATCCGCAGATCAGCTGATCGGTAAGACGCCCCTGCTGGAGCTGGTGCATATTGAGCAGGCCGAGGGCCTGGAGGCCAAGGTGCTGGGCAAGCTGGAATACTTCAACCCCGCCGGGAGCGTGAAGGACCGCATTGCCAAGGCCATGATCGACGACGCCGAGCAGAAGGGGCTGCTGAAGCCCGGCTCCGTCATCATTGAGCCCACCTCCGGCAACACCGGCATCGGCCTGGCCTCCGTGGCCGCCGCCCGGGGCTACCGCATCATCATCGTCATGCCCGAGACCATGAGCGTGGAGCGCCGCCAGCTGATGAAGGCTTACGGCGCGGAGCTGGTGCTCACCGAGGGCGCCAAGGGCATGAAGGGTGCTATCGCCAAGGCCGACGAGCTGGCGAAGGAGATCCCGAACAGCTTCGTGCCGGGGCAGTTCGTGAACCCCGCCAACCCCGCCGTACACAAGGCCACCACGGGTCCTGAGATCTGGGAGGACACCGACGGGAAGGTGGACATCTTTGTGGCGGGCGTGGGCACCGGCGGCACCGTCACCGGCACCGGGGCTTACCTGAAGAGCCAGAATCCCAATGTGAAGGTGGTGGCTGTGGAGCCTGCCTCCTCCCCCGTTCTGAGCAAGGGCGTGGCCGGGAGCCACAAGATCCAGGGCATCGGCGCGGGCTTTGTGCCCGATGTGCTGGACACCCAGGTCTATGACGAGATCATCACCGTGGAAAACGACGACGCTTTTGCTACCGGCAAGCTCATCGGCAAGAAGGAGGGCGTGCTGGTGGGCATCTCCTCCGGCGCGGCGGTGTGGGCCGCCATCCAGCTGGCTAAGCGGCCGGAGAACAAGGGCAAGACCATCGTGGCCCTGCTGCCGGACACCGGCGACCGTTACCTCTCCACCCCCCTGTTTGCGGACTGAGGCTTTGAACAAAATTTATATGGGAGACTGCTTTGGGCAGTCTCCCTTTTTTTGCGCCGTTTGGGGGGAACTCTACCGTTGGTCGGTTGCCAAATGGGGACTCTACCGGTAGGATAGAGGTGAGGGCGAGGAAAATTTTTTCTGAAAATGTGTTGCATTTTTGCGGTTTCGTGCGTCTTGTTTATATGGAAGGTTTTCTATTGGGCATTTTGAGGAGGTAAGCATGAAAAAAGTAGCTATTATTTTGTTGACAGTATTATGCCTAACCTTTGCGGGGTGCGGGGGCGGAGAGCAGGAGCCTGCTCCGGCTCCAGGGCCGGGGGCAGAGGTGAGTGGGGCGGTGTCGCGGGAGAATCTGTCGTTCGCCCTGGCGGGTATGGGTAAAAACTTCTTTGGGGACTTTCAGGCGGATGGGCTGTACTGCGCCAGCAATGGGGTGCTGTCGTACTATGACCTGGAGAGCGGCGGCTCGGCCATTCTGTGCCCCCAGGCCGGGTGCAGTCACAGCGGGGAGAGCTGTCCTGCCTACCTGGGCGGTGCGCAAGAAATGGCCATATATCAAGGCACTGTGTACACCATGACCGAAAGCGGCGACCGGCAGACGCTGACCGTGGCGCGCTGTCCGCTGGGGCAGACGGGCCGGACGGAGATGGGCCGGATCACGGTCTCCGAGGGGACAGCATATCTATCCTCAAATTCCGCATCGGTCAGCCACGGGAATGTTTTTCTGACGGTGGCGGAGCGGGATGAGGAGAATCAAGACCGATACTCTCTGTGGTGGATCAATGGCGAGACCGGCGCGCTCACGAAGCTGGAGGCCGGGCGCAGCGGTGAATATATGGTCTTTTGCGGGGCTTCCGCCGATGTGGCGGCGGTGGAATACCGCACCTACTCGGGGCAGCCGCCTGAGGAAGAGGACTATACGGAATACGAGGACTACATCGCTGCGTGGGACGCCTTCGATAAGGCCCACGGGCTGCAGGAGCTTCGGCTGTACGACCTGCACAGCGGCACCTATACGGTGCTGGTGGACAGCCGGGCAGGCGGGTATCTCTCGCCCACCGCTCCTTCTATGTGTCTCCACGATGACCTGTTGCTGTATCGGCTGGGCAACTCCCTGTGGACCTACGACCTGGCTACGGGGGAGAATACCTATCGCTTGACCCAGGAGGACCTGGTCAACTATATGTTTGTGGACGGGAAGATCCTGACTATCACCCGGGATGCAAATAAGGTCCTGGGCTGCTATATCACCCCGCTGGGCGGGGAGCCTGCGGAGCTGGAGGGCGCTATGGGCGAGGACTGCATACGGTTTTCCTCCGCCTATGAGACCCCGCAGTATTTCGTGGGGCTCTTTGACGGCCAACGCGGCTACTACAAGATCAGCA
>CAVHCH010000033.1:0-32380 GCA_963634265.1 Bacteroidaceae bacterium
AGCGCCGCCAGTGGCGGATGCAGCAAGGCGATTTCGAGGAAGTGCCCCGATTGGCAGGCACGACAGTGCCTGGGAATCGGCTGGCACGACGGTGGGCAGGGTGGCGCGAAGCGCCGGAAGGGTCGTCCTTTACCGCACCCCTTGTAACGCGCCGCACCTTGCCTCCGGCGGGATACTTTCTGTCACCGGCGACAGAAAGTATCCAAAGAGCGCCGACAAAACCAATGGTTTTGGATTCCTTGCGCGGGCACGGTGCGGAAAGCATCGTAACCTTTAATCCACGCGAATAAAACGCTGCATCCCAGCTCCGTGCTTTCGCACTGTCCCTGCGTCTATCCACCGCGACGCGCTCCGCGCTTGTGCTGCCCGTCCAAACAGGGAAAATCACCGCGTCTACCGTGCGGCGCGATGTGGGCATCGCGCCCTACGAAATTCTACCGTTAAATGATGCGTAGGGGCCGATGCCCACATCGGCCCGCCGTACTGCACCCCTTGCATAAAACCATGTCATTGCGAGGCCAGTTCTCAAACTGGCTGTGGCAATCCGTATCCCTCTTACGGCCCGTTCCCTCAAATAAGTACCGCCTTATAATACCCCAGCGTCCGAAAGCTCCGCTCCAGCTGCGCGCTGGCAAACCCCTCTGCCGCCCGGTCCAGCAGCTTCAGGTCCTCCGGCCCCAAGGCAAAGCTGTACAGCTTCTTATCCGGCCCTCGGAGTATGTGCTCCAGCGCCCCCACGCACGCCGCCGACAGGGGAAAGTTCTCTCCCCCCACGCCGCCGCACCTGCGGCAGTGTACCACGCCCTGCACCGCGTCCAGCACCGGGTCCTCCGCCACCTCCGCTCCGCACACGGCGCAGCCCTCGCATAAAGGCTCAAACCCCGCCAGGGCCAGCAGCCGAAAGGTAAACGCCGGCTTCACCAGCGCCGGGTCCTTGCCCAGGTTTGCCAGGGCATACAGCCCGTTGAGCAGCAGCCGCAGCAGCTCTCCGGCCTCCGTCTCCTCCCCGGCCACGAACTCCGTCAGCTCCGCCAGGTAGGCCGCCAGCGCAAACCGCACCAGGTCCTTTTGCAGCCCCGAAAACAATTCCGCCGGGTCCGCCGCATCCAAATAATACCAGTTCCCCCGCCGGTACAGCGTCATTTCCGACCACGCAAAGAGCTGCGAGGCCGCCGCCAACCGGCTGTTTTTCCGCCGGGCGCCCCGGGCAATGACGGATATTTTCCCCATCTCCGCCGTGAGCACCGTGAGGATCTTGTCCGCCTCTTTGGTGTCCGTGTCCCGCAGGATCAGCCCGTGGGTGACGGTTTTTCCTTGTTCTCCCGGCATTTCTCGTCCTCCTGGGCCCGGTAGAGCATATACACCTCCGGCGCCCCCGTCTCCAAAAATAAGCTCCAATAGTCCTCCACAGCCGCCGCCTCCTTTTCAGGTAGCTTGCCGTAGCGCCACTATTTTCATCCGTGGAAAGAAATGGTCATTCTCCCCTTCGCCGCAGCGAAAAGCCTCGCAGAGTTTGCCGCCCGCAGGCGGCAAAAAATTCAAATCATTTTTCACCGCGACATGCGCGTGGGGAAAAATACCTCTCAGGCTGCAAGTGTGGAATTTTGCCGCCTGCGGCAAAATTATGCGCGCAGCAGACTGCAAACCTTTTGGCAGAAAAATCGAAGATTTTTCGCCAGCTCAGTTCTCGTTATACCCCTGGCTCCGAATAAAGTTCACATTGTCCCGCCAGTTTTCCTTCACCTTCACCCAGGTCTCCATGTACACCTTTGTGCCCATGAACTTCTCAATGTCCCGCCGGGCCAAGGAGCTGATGCGCTTGATCATCTCCCCGTTTTTCCCGATGATAATGCCCTTGTGGCTGGCTTTTTCGCAGTAAATGGTCACATCCAGGTCGATGATGCCATTGTCCCGCTCGGAAAACCGCGTCACCTCCACCGCCGTGCCGTGGGGGATCTCCTTGTCCAGACACAGGAGCATCTTCTCCCGCACCGTCTCGGCGCAGACCTGGCTGTCGGCCTGGTCGGTGGTCATGCCGTCGGGGAAAAGCTGCGGTCCCTCCTGGGCGTAGCCCGCCAGCAGGCCCATCAGCTCCTCCAGCCCGTCGCCCTTCCGGGCCGAGATGGGCACGATGGCCGCAAAATCCGGATAAACCTCGCTGTATGCGGCGATCACCGCCAGCAGCTCGTCCTTTTTGGCGATGGTGTCAATTTTGTTGATGCACAGAATGCACGGCAGCTTTTCCTCCCGGATGCGCTCCAGCAGAATTTTCTCCGGCTCCCCCACATGGGCGATGGGCTCCACCAGCAGCACCGCGCACTCCACATCCGCCAGGCTCTCCCGCACGACTTTTACCATGTAGTCCCCCAGCCGGGACCGGGGCTTGTGCAGGCCCGGGGTGTCCAGCAGCACGAACTGCGTGTCCCCCCGGTTCACCACGCCGTAAATGCGGTTGCGCGTGGTCTGGGGCTTGTTGGAGACGATAGCGATCTTCTCCCCCACCAGGGCGTTGGTCAGGCTGGACTTGCCCACATTGGGCCGCCCGCACACAGTGACCATAGCGGTTTTCGTAATGTTACTCATAGGTGATCCTCAACTTTCTTTTGAGCGTTTTTATTCAAAATCCATCTGCACATCCGTAAACTGGACAATAGCCGCCTGCCCCGGCCGGTGCTGCCCGATGATTTTCTCCATCCAGATCATATCATACCACCGCCCAAATTTGTACCCGCAGGCGGTAAAGGTCCCGATTTTTTCAAACCCCAAATGGGCGTGGAAGTCGGCGCTGTTGGAATTCAGATACTCGTCGTCCCCGCCCCGGGGATAGCCGATGCAGGCGTAGAGATTCAGCACGCCCATGGCCCCCAGCGCCTTCTCCATGGCCTCATACAGCGCCCGGCCCAGCCCGCACTTCCGGGCCTCCGGGTCTAAGTAAATGGTCAGCTCGCAGGCCCAGTCGTAGGCGGCCCGGCCCACGAAGGCCCCGGCGTAGGCATACCCGGCCACGCGCCCGTCCACCTCCGCTACCAGATAGGGGTAGCGGGCCATGATGCGCTCCATCCGCCCCCGAAATTCCTCCAAAGACGGCACGGTGTATTCAAAGGAAATTGCCGTTTTTTCCACATAATACCCATAAATTTCCACCAGTCGCGGCGCGTCAGAAAGCACCGCCCTGCGAATCTTCACCATCTGAATTTCCTCCTTTGTGTATTCTGTTCGGCAGGCGCCGTCATTTTGCTCTCCATAGCTGCATCACCGAGGTGAATATCCCCAGCCCGCAGGCCACATACAGCGGTGCCGGCACCTTTCGGTCCGGGAGCACGCCCGTGGCCGCCAAAATGCACAGTATCGCTATCACTAACCAGGCCGCCAGCAGCACGCCCCAAAACACCTTGTTCCGGGACGGACGCTTCTTCTCTTTCATAGTCTGCACCTCCCTATAAAATATGTGTGTCAGCTCATCCGATAGTGTCCCACCAGGTCGTCCCGGTGCTCCAAAATGTCCTCCTCGTAAAAGAGCTGCAAGGGGCTGCCGTTGTGCAGCACAAAGGTCACGCCCTTGCCGTTGCGCTTGTCCGAAACGATGCCGATGTGATTCTCAAAGATCACAATGTCCCCGCCCTGCCACTGGCCGATGTCGTAAATGTCCGTGGTCAGCGCCGTGGCGTTGTGCTGAAAAAACACCTTGAGATTCCGCACCCGCCGAAAGTCAATGTTCGCGTCCACCGGGTCAATGTCGTAGCGGTCCCCATGGGCCAAAACATCCTCATGCACCAGCGCCATCAGGTCATACCCGGCCCCCAACAGCCCAAAGGCCACCACATCCGTGCAGACCCCATACCCGTCGTCCGGGTAGCCGCCGCCGTAATACTTGCTCTTATACTTAGGCCGGGTTGCAAGATATTCCCGCACCGACTGCAAAATGTCCGTCTGGTCATCCACCCCATCCCCATCCCGATCGGTCTGGCTGATGTAAGTCTCAATGCCGAATTTCTCATTAGAATACTTCGGATGCGGCAAATAATTAAAGCGGTACAGCACATAAAGCAAAACCAAAACAAAAACCGCCAGAGAACCAAGAACGATCCGCTTCTTCCTCGTCATACCGCCACCCTTTCTCCGCATCATTTGTATAAATCACATCCGTAGGGGCCGATGCCCACATCGTCCCGCCCCACGCACTTCTTGCAACGCATCCGTAGGGGTCGGCGTCCCCGACGACCCGCCCGCAGAAAGTCCTTGTCGTCCGTAGGGCGGGGTGCCCTCACCCCGCCGCCCGGTCTTGCACCGCACCCCTTGCAAAACCTGTCATTGCGAAGCCAGTGCGCACACTGGCTGTGGCAATCCGCATCCCCAAGGGCTCCTCTGCGCAAGGGGAAATCGCCGAAGCGCTGCCAGTGGCAGAAGAAGCGAGGCGATTTCGAGGAAGTGCCCCGATTGGCGGCCACGATAGTGGCCGGGAATCGGCTGGCACGACGGTGGGCAGGCTGTCACGGCTCCGCCGTGACTGAGGGGTCGCCTGGCCCCCTTGCCTAAAGGGGGCTGTCACGGCGAAGCCGTGACTGAGGGATTCTTTTCCCGCACTCCTTGTGCCCACAAATGCCTCCGGCGGGGTACTTTCTGTCACCAGCGACAGAAAGTACCCAAAGAACGCCGCCAAAACCAATGGTTTTGGAATCCTTGCGCGGTCGTGGTGCTGGAAGTATCGGGACCTTTCAGCCCCGCGAATAAAACAGTACAAACTCGTCCCGTGCTTTCGCATTGTCTCCGGCTCTATCCACCGCGACGCGCTCCGCGCTTGTGCTGCCAGTCCAAACAGGGGGAATTCGTGGGTCTACCGTCCGGCGGGCCGTAGTCACCCCACCCTACAAACCGTTTCGTAGGGGCGGACGCCCCTGTCCGCCCGCCGGTCTTGCACCGCACCCCTTGCAAAAGCTGTCATTGCGAGACCAGCGCGAACGCTGGTCGTGGCAATCCGTACCCCCGTCCCCAAAGCCTCCCCTGCGCAAGGGGAGGTGGCGCGAAGCGCCGGAAGGGTCGCCACCACCGCGCTCCCTTGCAAAAACTCACACTTCCGTCCCTCTCCGCATATGCAGCAGCGGATACGGCCCGCCCTGCTCGTCGAGGTCCGTCCGTTTGTATTCTTCAAATCCAAAATGTCGATAAAAGCCTACCGCTTGGGGATTCTGCTCGTTCACTGTGACCTCCCGGACGCCATAGTCCCGCAAGCCCCGTTCCAGGAGCCGCCGGCCCACGCCCTTTCCCCGCTGCTGCGGCAAAAGAAACAGCATTTCCAAGCGTTCCCTTTCCACGCCCATAAATCCCAACAGTTCTCCTGCCTCGTTTTCGGCCACGATCAGATGCTGTACAGCAGTCAACGCCTCCGGGACATACTCCCGGATCCGTTCGATCTCCGCCCCGGTGAGGAAAATATGCGTCGCCCGGACGGAATCTTCCCAAAGGGCCACCAGCCTTTCCACCAGCGCAGGCGTTCGTTCCTGCACCTCATAGATGTTCATGCCGCGCCTGCCTTACCTCTCCAGCCCCAGCAGCCCCATGATCGCTTCCTCCCTCTCCCGCATCTGCCGCTTCATGATCCCCTCGTCCAGGTGGTCATACCCCAGCAAATGCAGCACCGAGTGGGTCACCAGGTACGCAAGCTCCCGCCTTTTGGAGTGTCCGTACTCCTTAGCCTGGGCCGCCACCCGCTCCATGGAGAGCACCATGTCCCCCAGGGGGATGAGCCCCGTCCCCGGGTCCGCGTCCTCCGCCCTGGGCAGTTCCCCGGGCGTCAGGTCAAACTCCGGGAAGCTCAGCACATCCGTGGGCCTGTCCACATTCCGCATATCCAAATTGATCTGGTGGATGCCCTCGTCCCCGGTCAAAAGCACATCGATTTCGCACGGCAAAACCATCCCCTCTGCCGCCAGGGCCGTGCGGATGGTCCGCCGTATCAGCGCGCAGTTCCCGTCCGACGCCGCCCCGGGCACATCGGCGGTGATGGGTATATAGTGGGTCTTTCTCATTTCTTTTTCTTCTCCTCAAACTTGGCGTAGGCCTCAATGATCCGCTGCACCATAATGTGCCGCACCACATCGTTCTGCGTAAGGCGGCAAATGCCCACGCCCTCCACGCCCTCCAGCACCCGCATGGCCTCCTTCAGGCCGCTGGGCTTGTCGCTGGGCAGGTCGATCTGGGTCACATCCCCGGTGATGACCACCCGGGAGCCAAACCCCATGCGCGTCAAAAACATTTTCATCTGCTCCCGGCTGGTGTTCTGTGCCTCGTCCAGGATGATGAAGCTGTCGTCCAGGGTCCGGCCCCGCATATAGGCCAGGGGCGCCACCTCAATGTTGCCCTTTTCCAGGTATTTCTGATAGATCTCCGGCCCCAGCATGTCAAACAGCGCGTCATACAGGGGCCGCAGATAGGGGTCCACCTTGCTCTGCAAATCTCCGGGCAAAAAGCCCAGCCGCTCCCCGGCCTCCACCGCCGGGCGGGTGAGGATGATGCGGCTGACCTCCTTCTCCCGGAAGGCCTTCACCGCCGCCGCCACCGCCAGGTAGGTCTTGCCCGTGCCCGCCGGCCCCACGCCGATGGTCACCGGGCAGGCCTGGATGGTCTTTATGTAGTCCTTTTGTCCGATGGTCTTGGGCTTGATGGGCCGGCCCTTGGCGCTGATGCACACCACATCCCTTGTCAGCTCGTCAATGCGGTCTAACTGCCCGCTGCGGCACAGGCCGATCACATAGCGCACATGCTGCTCGCCCACAGTCTCCCCCCGGGAGATGAGCCGCAGCAGCGCCTCGATAGCCTTTTCCGCCAGCATGGTGTCCTCCGGCTCCCCGGTGATAATGAGCTGTTCCTCCCGGTTCACCACGGACACATGAAATTCATTTTCCAAAATACGAATGTTTTCGTCAAAGGAGCCGAAAAGGCTCACCGCCTCCTCCATGCGCTCCAAGCTGATGCGCTGTTCCATGCGCTCCCTCCTTAGCTGCTTTCCTCCGCCTGCACCTGCACCGGCATCCCGATCTGCTCCAGGCACTCCGCCTGCATGGTCACGATGAGGGTATCCCCCTGGATCACCGAGGAAAATTTCGTCTCCGTAATGCTGCCGGTGTCTTCGATCTGCCCCTGGAGCTGCTGTAAAAGGAGGGCCTCCCCCTCTTTTTGCGCCTGCTCCCGGCTGCGCTGCACCTGCTGCGCGTCGTAGACCGTCACGGTCTCCCGCACCAGGGTGATGGGCAGCCGCAGCCCGCCGGGCAAAGTCAGCGGATGGTAATATGTTATTTTATCACAGTTTGCGCCGCTTATGCTACCCCTGCCCCACAATTTTATTCTTTTTTTGCCAAGATCTATGGAAATAGCCGTCTTTTCCCAGCTCTCCCCGCTCTTTTCCGCAATGGTCAGCGGCACGGAGACGGACAGGTCATACCAGGTCCGGGCCTCCACCGTGCCCAGGCTGTGGGTCATGTAGGTGCTGCCCTCCCGGGATTCGTACACCCCCGTCACCAGCAGCTCCCCCGCCGTCACGGTGCTGCCCGCCGACACCAGCGCCTTGCCGTCCAGGGCCCGCACCTGGGTCACCAGCCCGTCCCGGGCGGCCACGATGTTCCACACCCCGTCCTTTTGGGCGATGTCCGGGTGCCTTTGCCGCTCCACCACCTGCACATGGGCCACGCACCCCTTCACATTCACCGCCAGCCACGACACATCGTGCAGCTCCAGCAGCACATGGTTGCGCATATCCTCCTGGTCGATGTGCAGCCCCGGGGAGCCGATGGTGATGCCGTAGTTTTCCAGGGCTCGGAGCACCGTCTCCGTGGGGACGGTCTCATTGCCGCTGACCCGGAACTCCCATATAAAGAGGTTCCCGCCGAATAAAAAAAGCCAAAAGAGGGCAAACCCCGCCAAAAGCACATACCGGGTGCGAAACCGCTCCCATAAAACCGGCACCCCCCGCCGCCTGCGCACCGTCACCTCCGCCCCGGTCTGCTGGGCGATCTCCTGCAAAATTTCCTCCTGGGGCAGCAGGAAATAGAGCCGAAAGCAAATTTCCGACTCCCACCGAAGTCCCCAGAACACCACGCCCCGGCTCCCCAAAAGATTCAAAACCCGCTCCGGGCAGGCGCACTGCACCTCCGCCAGCCCGCTGCCCCGCAAAAAATGGACTACGCTTTTATACATTTATTGCATCAGCTCCACTTGCACAATGTGTCCCGTCAGCCGCAGCTCCGAGTCCGTCATGGCCGCCAGCTGTAGGTTCTCCCCCTTTACCCGCACCGTAAGGCTCCCCCCGGCCACGGCTACCTCCTCCGTGCTGTAAGCGATAACGCCCCGGTGCCCGGACATATAAAGCTGCCTGTCACCGTAGAGCTCCACCTGCGGCACCCCCACCGCCACCTCCGGCGGCAGATCCAGCCGCTCCACCGCCTCCATCCCCACCTGCGCAAGCCGCCTTTTCTGCATACCCCAACCTCCCAAATCTTTTCACTCTTCACTCAACCCGGCCCCCTTGCCTAAAGGGGGCAAGCCGACTGGGGGATTCGTTTTCCCCACCGCACCGGCAGGGCACGCGGGCCCTGCCCTACAAAAATTACTGTTGTAGGGCGGGACCCATGTGTCCCGCCGCCCACCGCACTTCTTGTAAAAAACTGTCATTGCGAAGCCAGTGCGCACACTGGCTGTGGCAATCCGTAACCCCCGTCCCCAAAGGCTCCCCTGCGTAAGGGGAGCTGTCACGGCTCCGCCGTGACTGAGGGGTCGCCGTTACCGCACCCCTTGCCCCGCACCCTTCCGCTTGCAAATCCTATGCCCCGGGGGCAAAAAACTTGCCTGTCCGGGGGAAGGGAATCGGAAACCAGGCAAGCCCCGCCGCCCCGGCGCATACAGTGTTGCCGAAGGGGGCGAGGCCGTGACAAAACGAAAAACTTTGGCGCTTTTATTGGCGGCGGTGATGATCCTGCTGCTGTGGCGCAGCGCCGTGGCGGCGGAGGCGGTGCGCCGGGGACTTGCGCTTTGCGCCCGGTCGGTGATCCCGGCGCTGTTTCCGTATTTTGTGGTGTCGGGGCTGTTCATTTCCCTGGGCTTTGCCGATGGAGTCGGACGGCGGCTGGAGCCGCTTACCAGGCGGGTTTTCGGGGTGGGCGGGGCCGGGGCCTCGGCCTTTTTCCTGGGACTTTTGGGCGGCTACCCGGTGGGCGGGCGCACCGTGGGCCAGCTCTACCGGGCGGGGCAGCTCTCCCGGGACGAGGCGGAAAGGCTGCTGGCCTTTTGCAATAACGCGGGGCCGTCGTTTATTTTGGGCATCGTGGGGGTGGGCTGCTTCGGGAGCCTCCGCACGGGTATCTACCTCTACCTCGTCCACGCTTTTTCTGCGGTTTTGGTGGGATTTTTGTTCAGAAAAAAAGCCCCGGTGATGGGGCAAAAAGTCAGGTATTCTGCGGATTTTCGGCCCGTCCCGGCCTTTATCCACGCCGTGCAGGAGGCGGCGGAGGCCATGCTGCGGGTGTGCGGATTCGTGGTTTTTTCGCTGGTGATCTTGGCGCTGTTTACAGACCTGACGGGACTGCGTCACCCGGCCATATTGGGCTTTGTGGAGCTGACCAGCGGGGTGACGGCCCTGGAGGGGTCAAGGGAAAATTTGGTGTGGGCGGCGGCCCTTTTAGGGTGGGGCGGGCTGTCCGTCCACGGGCAGACGGCGGCGGTGCTCAGCGGCACGGATTTGCGTCTTAACCGCTATTTTACGGGTAAAATTTTGCAGGCGTTGGTTTCCTCGGCGGTGACATTGGTGACATTTTGGGGAAGGTAAGGTGCCGATTCGGGGAAGCGAAACGGTGCAATTTGCGGCCTTAAAACAGGCAAAATGCACCGTGGAGGAGAAGGCAGGTAAAAATTCCCAAACTCAGGGGCAAAAGCATCCCCACCAGGGTCCACTTTTTGCTCCCGGTCTCCTTGAGGAGGGTCAGGCAGGTGGTGCCGCAGGGCAGGTGGAAAAGGCACAGGACCAGGGCGCACACCGCCGTCTGCCACGACCAGCCGTGGGAGAGGAGGATGGCCCCCAGCTGGGCGGTGTCCACCTCGGTCATGGCGGAGGTGGAGAGGTAGCCCATGGCCAAAATGGGCAGCATAATTTCATTGGCGGGAAAAGCCAGGAGGAAAGCCAGCAGGACCATGCCGTCCAGACCCATGAGGCTTCCCAAAGGGTCCAGGAAATTTGCCAGGACGGTGAGCAGGGGTCGGCCCGATACAGTCAGATGGGCCAAGACCCAGATCAGTGCCCCGGCGGGCATGGCTACCGTCACGGCCCGGCCCAGGACGAAAAGCGTCCGGTCCAGCAGGGAGCGGACCAGGACCCGTCCCACCTGGGGCAGACGGTAAGGGGGCAGCTCCAGGGAGAAAGACGAGACCTCCCCCCGCAGGAGGGTGCGGGAGAGAAGCTTGGAGGACAGAAGCGTCACGAAAACGGAAAAGAGTATGATAGCCAGAAACAGCCCCGCCCCCAAAAGGCGGCGGGCGGGGCCTGCGGTATTCCCCAGGAAAAACAGGGTCAGCAGGGCCACCAGGGTGGGGAAGCGGCCATTGCAGGGCACCAGGGAGTTGGTCAGCTGGGCCGTGAGCCGCTCCCGGGGGGAGTCGATGATGCGGCAGCCGGTGACGCCGCAGGCGTTGCAGCCAAAGCCCATACACAGGGTGAGGCTCTGCCGCCCGTGGCCCCCGCAGCGGGAGAAAAGGCCGTCTAAATTAAAGGCCACCCGGGGCAGATAGCCTGCGTCCTCCAGGAGCGTAAAGAGGGGGAAGAAGATCGCCATGGGCGGGAGCATCACCGCCACCACCCAGGCGGTGGTGCGGTAGACCCCGTCGCAGAGTAAGCCTTGCAGCCAGGGCGGCGCGCCCAGGGCGGAGAGACCCCGGCCCAGGGGCTCCAGGAGGGAAAAGAGGGTTTTCTGCAAAAAGGCCGAGGGAGCGCTGGCGCCCCAGATGGTGAGATAGAACACGGCCCCCAGGAGCAGGAGCATGGCGGGGATGCCCCACAGGCGGCTGGCGAAAATCCTGTCCAGGCGGCGGTCCAGCCGGTGGGGCGGCTTGCGCCAGCGCTGGCAGGCGACGGCTATGGATTCCGCCCGGCGGACCCGGGCGGCGGTGACGGCATCCCGGAGGGGGCGGCCTGCGAGAGAGCCTAAGGTTTCCCGGGCCTGGGCCAAAGAGACTTCCTCTTCGGGCCGGGGCGCGGCTTCTTCACACAGCAGCAAAAGGCCCCGGTGCCGGGGGCAGGGGAGCAGGGCGAGGGCCGATTCGATGGGGGCGGGGTAGGGGATATGCCAGGGGTCCGGGGCTTCCGGCTGGGCGGCGGTTTCTATAAGGGCGGCGGTGAGTTCTTCCAGGCCCTGGCCGCTGCGGGCGGCGGTGCCGATGACCGGGCAGGAGAGCATTTGGGAGAGGGCGGAGAGGTCCGTCTCCACGCCCTCCTTTTCCGCTTCATCTAAGAGATTGACGCACAGCACCAGGCGGGGCGTTATCTGCCGGATTTGCAGCACCAGGCTGAGATTCCGGGCCAGGCAGGTGGCATCGGCCACGGCCACGGTCACATCCGCCGCGCCGGAGAGGAGATAGTTCTGGGCTACCTCCTCCTCCGGGGAGTCGGCGCTGAGGGAGTAGGTGCCGGGCAGGTCCACCAGGCGCACGGCGGTGTCCCCGGCCCGGAAGCGGCCCTCCGCCGAGGAAACGGTCTTCCCGGGCCAGTTGCCCGTGTGCTGGTGCAGGCCCGTCAGGGCATTGAACACCGTGGACTTGCCCACATTGGGGTTCCCCGCCAGGGCGGCTGTGATCTCTTTCATGTGCGCTCCCCCTTGCCGCATTGTTATTTCCGTCCATTGTATGCCGGGGACGCGGGGCGGGTGTCTATTTAAGGGAGGTGGCGCATATACTGCCTGCGTGCTGCGAAGCAGCCGGGAGGAGGATGAACATTGAAAATTCATGTGGTGAAAAAGGGAGAGACAGTCCTGTCCATTGCCCAGCAGTACGGCGTGTCCCCCGGGCTGCTGCAAAGGCAGAATGAGGTGCCGCCGGACGGGGCCCTGGTGCCGGGGCAGACCTTGGTGGTGCTGGCGGCGGAAAAGGTGCATACCGTCCAGCCGGGGGACACGGTGTGGTCCATCGCAAGGCGGTATGGCATCACGGTGCGGCGGCTCTATCAGAACAACATCTTTTTGCAGGGGCAGGGGCGCTTGCAGTCGGGGGAGGAATTGGTCATCTCCTTTCGGGACGAGGGCAAGGCCGGGCCCCTGGGGGTGAACGGGTACGCCTACCCCTTTATAAACGGCGACCTGCTGCGACAGGTGCTGCCGTACATGACCTATGTGACCCCCTTTACCTACGGCATCGGGGCGGAGGGGGGCCTGGTACCCCTGGGGGACGAGGGGATCTTGGCGGCGGCGGGGCAGTACGGCGTGCTGCCGTGGATGCACCTGTCGTCGCTTACGGAGGAGGGGCGGTTTTCGTCCGCCCGGGCGGAGGCGCTGCTGAAAAGCAATGTCCAGCAGGAGATGATCTTGGGACAGATCAAGGAAATTTTGAAGGAAAAGGGCTACGGCGGCGTGGATGTGGACTTTGAATATTTGCAGCCGGGGCTGGCGGGGGCCTACGCGGCCTTTGTGGAGCTTTTGCGCCGGGAGCTGAACGCGCTGGGGTACACGGTGCAGGTGGCCCTGGCGCCGAAGACCTTTGCGGGGCAGAAGGGGCTTTTGTACGAGAGCCACGACTACGGGGCCCTGGGCCGGGCGGCCAACGGGGCGCTGCTGATGACCTACGAGTGGGGCTACACCGCGGGGCCGCCCATGGCCGTGGCACCCCTGGACAAGGTGCGCCAGGTGGTGGACTATGCGCTGGGGGAGATCGACGCCGGGAAGCTGTTTTTGGGCGTGCCGGTGTATGGGTACGACTGGCCGCTGCCGTATCGGCAAGGGGTGACGCGAGGGATATCCGTGTCGCCCCGGGAGGCGCTGGACCTGGCCCGGCGGCAGGGGGTGGAGATTCAATTTGACGAGACGGCCCAGGCACCGTGGTTCCGCTACACGGCGGCGGACGGGCGGGAGCACGAGGTGTGGTTTGAGGACGCCCGGAGCAGCTACGCCAAGTTCCGTCTGGCGGCGGAGAAGGGCTTGCAGGGCGTGGGGCTGTGGAACCTGATGCGCCCGGCGGTGCAGACTTATTTGGTGCTGTGCGGGGGATTTGGGATAGAGGAGGTTAGGTGAGAGGAAAGAGGAAAAATGGGAGTGACTTGGCGGATAGTGCGGCGCATGGGGTGCGGGGGGTGGCGACCCCTCAGTCGCGGCGGAGCCGCGACAGCTCCCCTTGCGCAGGGGAGCCTTTGGGGGACGGGGGATGCGGATTGCCACGGGCGCTTTGCGCCCTCGCAATGACACATTTACAAGAGGTGCGGTGGGGCGGCGGGACACATGGGTCCCGCCCTACACCACATATTTGTAGGGCAGGGCTCGTGTGCCCTGCCGGGGGTGCGGTATAGCGGGCGGACAGAGGCGTCCGCCCCTACGGAAATGTAGGAACGCTTGCGTAGGGCGGCGTGCCCTCACGCCGCCGCGATGGTGCGGTAGTTATCGGGCGGCGGGCTGGGGGCAGCCCGCCCTACGATATTGGCCCCTTGCCTAAAGGGGGCACGGCGAAGCCGACTGGGGGATTCGTCCCCGCACCATCTCACAGCATACGAATTACCCTTTGCCCCGCACGAATCCCTCCACCAACCTTCGGTTGGTCCCCCTCCCTTTAGGCAAGGGAGGCAACGGTTTATCGGGTGTGCGGTGGGGCGGGACGATGTGGGCATCGTCCCCTACGGGTGCGTTGCAAGAAGTGCGGTACAAAAAACGAAACAGGCGGCTGGCCCGGGGTGGGGCTGCCGCCTGTTTTTTGAGAAGAGGAGAGAAAAACACTATGTACAAGTTTAACTTACAGGATGGGGGGCAAATTGTCAACGGGGGCGGGGCAGGATTCATAAATTGTTTACAAGAATGGGGCAAAATACCTCTTGCATATTCAAAAAATGCGTGGTAATATTTAGCCTACTAATAGTTAGCGTGCTAAATTTATAAAAGGAGGGATGCGGTGTGAAGTGCTGCAAGGCACAGCAGGAGCATTTCGGCCCGCTGCTGGGGTACTGCGACCACCAGATGATGAAGCTCATGGTGCGCAAGCTGCGAAAATATGATGTGTCGCCCATGCAGTGCCGGACGCTGACCTTTCTCTATGAGCAGCAGGGGGATGTGACCCAGAGGAACTTGCAGGATTTTCTGCGGGTGAAGCCGTCTACGGTGAACGGCATCGTGGAGCGGCTGGAGGAGAAGCATCTTCTGACCCGCAGCGTTTCGCCCGGGGATGGGCGGTGCAAGCTGCTGCATCTGACCGAGGAGGGGCGGTGCTTTTACCAGGAGTTTATCGCCATTATGGAGGAGGTCCACCGGCAGGCGGAGCAGGGATTCACGGAGGAAGAAGTGAAGCTGCTGCAAGGCTTTTTGGTGCGGGTGGCTGAGAATTTGTCCCGGGAAACGGAGGAAACGCATACATGAAGAAAAAAAGACTGATAGACTACACCGCGGGGTACAGGGCGCTCATTGTGCTGGGCATCCTGTGCTCGGCGGGAGAGGCCGTGCTGGAGCTGCTGCTGCCGCAGGTCATGAGCGACATTGTGGACATCGGCATTCAGAACGGAGACAGAGAGTATATTTTGATGGCCGGGCTAAAGATGGTGCTGATGGCCCTGGTGGCCCTGGCTTTGGGCGTGGGGGCGGCGGTGCTGGCCTCCAAGGCCGGTATGGGCTTCGGCGCCAATCTCCGGGCGGCGGAGTATCGCCAGGTGCAGAAGTTCTCCTTTGCAAACATCGAGCACTTCTCCACGGCGTCGCTTATCACGCGGCTTACAAACGATGTGAACAGTTTGCAGATCACGCTGATGATGGGCATGCGGATGCTGGTGCGGGCCCCGGTGATGCTGGTGACGGCCCTGGTGATGGCCCTCATCATCAGCACGCGGCTGAGCCAGGTGTTTCTGGTGGTGATCCCGCTGCTGGTGCTGGGCGTGGTGCTGGTGCTGCGGAAGGTAGGGCCGTTCTTCACCGCCCTGCAGGGGGCTACCGACGACCTAAACCTGGTGGTGCAGGAGGACCTGAACGCCATCCGGGTGGTGAAATCCTTCGTGCGGGAGGATGTGGAAAAGGAAAAGTTCGCCGGGCGCAACGAAAAGCTCAAGGGCATGGCGGAAAAGGCATTCGGCTTTGTGGTGATGTTTATGCCGCTGATCTTTTTGCTCATGGGCGGCACCATTGTGGCGGTGCTGTGGATCGGCGGAAACTATGTGTATGAGGGGAGCCTGCTCTCCGGCGATTTGATCGCGTTTTTCACTTATGTTTCTGAGATTTTGATGTCGCTGATGATGGTGTCCATGGTGATGATGATGCTTACCCGGTCCATCGCCTGCGGGCGGCGCGTGATGGCGGTGCTCAATGAGGAGCCCCAGATCACCGACGAAAAAGCCCAGACGGGGCTGGCCGTGGAGAGCGGCTCCATCGACTTTGACCATGTGTATTTCCGCTACAACGAGAACGGCCAGACCTGGAACCTGGAGGACATCGACCTGCACATTCCCGCCGGGGCTACGGTGGGCGTGCTGGGCGGCACCGGCAGCGCCAAGACCACGCTGGTGAGCCTGATCCCCCGGCTGTACGAGGCCACCCAGGGTAGCGTGCGCGTGGGCGGACACGATGTGAAGGAATACTCCATGGAGCATCTGCGGGATGCCTGCGCCATGGTCTTGCAGAAGAACACCCTGTTCTCCGGCACCATCAAGGAGAATCTTCGCTGGGGCGACGCCAAGGCTACCGACGAGGAGATGCAGGAGGCCTGCCGCATTGCCTGCGCGGAGGAGTTCATTGAGAAGATGCCCGACGGCTACGACACCTACATCGAGCAGGGGGGCACCAATGTCTCCGGCGGGCAGAAGCAGCGTCTGTGCATTGCCCGGGCGATTTTGCGCAAGCCCAAGGTGCTGATTTTGGACGACTCCACCTCGGCGGTGGACACGGCCACGGACGCGGCTATCCGCCAGGGGCTGCGGTCTACCCTGCCGGGGACTACGAAGGTCATCATTGCCCAGCGGATCTCCTCCGTGCAGGACGCGGACATTATCGTGGTGCTGGACGACGGAAAGATCTCCGGCGTGGGCAGCCATGACCAGCTGCTGGCAAGCAATGAAATTTACAGAGAAGTGTATGAATCCCAGCAGGGAGGAGGTGCCATGGATGGCTGAAACAAAACGCAGATCCGGCGGGCCCCACGGGCCCGGCGGCGGGCAGCGGCACGGGTATCAGAAGCCCAAGGACATGAAGGGGACCGTGAAAAAGCTGCTCTCTTATATGGGCCGCTACAAGGGGGCGCTGATCGTGGTGGCCCTGTGCCTGGTGGTGAGCAGCGGGGCCTCGGTCCTCTCCAGCTACCTGCTCAAGCCCATTATCAACGACTATATCCTGCCGGGGGATTTCCCCGGGCTTATCAAAATGCTGTGCGTGCTGGGCGGGGCCTTCGCCCTGTCGGCGGCCTGCTCCTATGCCTATGCGCGGCTCATGGTCCACATTGCCCAGAACACCGTGGCGGCCATACGGCGGGACCTGTTCAACAAAATGCAGTCCCTGCCCCTGCGGTATTTTGACACGCACCAGTCCGGCGACCTCATGAGCCGGTTTACCAACGACATCGACACCATTTCGGAGATGATCAACTCCAGCTTCGCAAATCTCATCTCCTGCGCTTTGACATTCCTGGGCACCATCGCCATGATGCTGTATCTGAACTGGGTGCTGACGCTCATCACCTTTGCATTCCTGGTGCTGATGCTCTTTACGGTGAAGACCATCGGCGGGCGCAGCCGGGTGAGCTTTCAGCAGCAGCAGGCGGCCCTGGGCGCGGTGAACGGCTATGTGGAGGAGATGATCGAGGGGCAGAAGGTCATTAAGGTCTTTAACCACGAGCAAAAGACCATCGACCAGTTTGACGCCCTCAACGAGAGCTACCGCCAGGCGGCCACGGCGGCCCAAGCCTACGCCAGCTCCATGATGCCCGCCATGGGCAACCTTTCCCGCATCAACTACGCCGTCACCTGCTGCGTGGGCGGTCTGCTGGCTATCGGCGGCGTGGGGGACATCGGCTCTCTGGCGGCGTACCTGCTGTATGTGAAGCAGGTGTCCCAGCCCATTGCCCAAATGAGCCAGCAGGTGAACACCATCCTGGCCGCTGTGGCAGGCGCTGAGCGCATCTTCGCCGTGATGGAGGAGCAGCCCGAGGTGGACGAGGGCAAGACAGTGCTGGTCCGGGCGGAGAAGAAGGACGGGACCCTGCGCGAGGTGCCCTACCGCACCGGGTGCTGGGCCTGGAAAGCCCCGGACGGCACCATGACGGAGCTCCAGGGGGATGTGCGGTTTGACCATGTGGACTTCGGCTACACCAAGGAAAAGACCGTGCTGCACGATGTGAGCCTGTACGCCGAGCCGGGGCAGAAGATCGCCTTTGTAGGCTCCACCGGCGCGGGGAAGACCACCATTACGAACCTCATCAACCGCTTTTATGACATCGACGCCGGGACCATCACCTACGACGGCATTGATGTGCGCAACATTGAGAAAAATTCGCTGCGGCGGTCCCTGGGCATGGTGCTCCAGGACACGCACCTGTTTACCGGGACCATCGCCGAGAACATCCGCTACGGACGGCCCGACGCCACCGACGAGCAGATCGTGGCCGCGGCCAAGCTGGCCAACGCCGACGGCTTCATCCGCCACCTGCCCCAGGGGTACGACACCCCCATCACCGGGGACGGCGGCAGCCTGAGCCAGGGCGAGCGGCAGCTGCTGGCTATCGCCCGGGCGGCGGTGTCCGATCCCCCGGTGCTGATATTGGACGAGGCCACCTCCTCCATCGACACCCGGACGGAAAAGCTCATTGAAAAGGGCATGGACTCCCTCATGGCCGGGCGGACGGTGTTCGTCATCGCCCACCGGCTCTCCACCGTGCGCAATGCCCAGGCCATCCTGGTGCTGGAGCAGGGGGAGATCATCGAGCGGGGCGACCATGAGGACCTTTTGAAGCAGAAGGGGAGATATTACCAGCTTTATACCGGGCAATCGGAACTTTCCTAATACTTGCGAAAATCCTGAAAATCGTTTATGATAAATAGGCAATAAGAGTTGAAGGAGGACAAGAACATGACAGAACAGGAATTGATGCGTTTGGCCGTGGAGATGCTGGACAAAGCCTATGTTCCCTACTCCCACTTCCCCGTGGGCGCGGCTCTGGAGTGCGAGGACGGGACGGTGTACACCGGCTGCAACATCGAAAACGCCGCCTTCCCCTGCACCATCTGCGCCGAGCGGACGGCTATGTTCAAGGCCATCAGCGAGGGGAACTATAAGTTCCGGCGCATTGTAGTGGCCGGGCGAAGCGAGGACTTCTGCGTGCCCTGCGGCTCCTGCCGCCAGGTGATGCGGGAGTTTGCCCCGGAGCTGGAGGTCATCTGCCTCAACGGCAAGGGCGAGGCCAAGCACTACACCCTGCGTCAGCTGCTGCCGGAGAGCTTCGGGCCGGAGTACCTGTAACGGACGGGTCGGGCCGGGCATAGAATGGGGCAGTCCGTGACGGAGGAGGGCGTTGCCTGTGGGGAGCGATCTTTCCTGCCTGGGCTGCGGACAGAGGGGCGTTGTCACGGAGCTGCGCTTTTCCGGCGGGAAAAGGCGGCGGCTCATGGAGCTGGGTTTCATCCCCGGGGCCACGGTGACGGCCCTGCAAAGGGCACCCTTCGGCGGGGCCGTGGCCTATGAGGTCATGGGGACGGTCATCGCCCTGCGGAGCGCCGACGCCCGGCGGATCGGGATAAGTTCATAACAGGGTGGTATGTCTGCGACATACCACCCTGTTATTTTCCCCACGCGCATGTCGCGGTGAAAAATGATTTGGGTTTTTCGCGTCTGCGGACGCAAACGCTGCGAGGCTTTTAACAAAAAAGACCGGGTCTCCACAGGGCCCGGTCTTATACCTTATTTTATGCGGTTTTTGAAAAACGGGATCCTCGGCAGCTGCCACAGAAGCAGGGAGCCCAGACCGTAGCAGGCCAGCAGCTCGCCCAGGGCCACGGAGGCGGCGTTGAGGGCGAAGGTCGCGGCGAAGGCATCGGTGAAACCCACTTGCTCCCAGGCCAGCATCCCGCCCACCAGGATACCGTTGCAGACCACCGGAGGCAGCGGGGCCAGCCACTTGTGTTTGCAATTGGCCGTTAAAAACGCCGCCAGGAGGGTGGTCAGAGAGCCCACCACGATGTCCAGCAGGCCGTAGGGGCTGAGGAGATTGGTGATGAGGCAGCCTACGAACAGGCCGCCCACGGTCTCCGGAAAGAAAAACGGCAGCACGCACAGGGCCTCGGCAAAGCGGCACTGGACGGGGCCGAAGGTCACGCCGAAAACGGAGCCGAAGATGGACAGCACCGCGTAGACGGCGCCCACCACGGCGGCGGTGGCAAGGTGTTGGACGGTGAGTTTTTGCATGGTAATATCCTCCCATTTTTTGTTTAGAGAACGGCCTGGGCCGAACGAACGCCGCGGGGCGGCGCTTGGACAGGGTGTGGAAACCTGTCGGGTGGTAGTATAGCACAAATGGGGGAGAATGCAAGGGGGGATGGGGGAGGTAATAGTGAAAAGTGAAGAGTGAAGAGAGCTTGGGGACGGGGGAGGCGGATTGCCACAGCCAGTGTGCGCACTGGCTTCGCAATGACATGGGGGTTGCATGGGGCGGTGCGTTTTCGTGTGGCGCGTAGGGGCGGGGCTTTGCCCCGTCCGACGGTAGACGCAGAGATTATCCCTGTTTGGACGGGCAGCACAAGCGCGGAGCGCGTCGCGGTGGATAGACGCAGGGACAGTGCGAAAGCATGGGCGAGTTTGCTGTGTTTTATTCGCGGGGTGAAAGGTCCCGATACTTTCCGCGCCATGCCCGCGCAAGGATTCCAAAACCATTGGTTTTGGCGGCGTTCTTTGGGTACTTTCTGTCGCTGGTGACAGAAAGTGCCCCGCCGGAGGCATATTGGTGGCGCAATAGGTGCAGTGGTGCCCAGCCCCCTTTAGGCAAGGGGGCCAGTTTTGTAGGGCGGGGTGACCACACCCCGCCGTTTTGGTGCGGTACAAGGGGTGCGGTGGGGTAACCCCTCAGTCACGGCTTTGTCGTGCCAGCCTGCCTTTACGCAGGGGAGGCTTTAGGGACGAAGAATGCGGATTGCCACGCGTGCGGTGCGCCCTCGCAATGGCAGGGATGTTTCGGGCGCGTCATTTCTCCTCCTTGGGCAGGACCAAATTCAGAAACACGGCCATGAGGGTGGCGATGACCACCGGGGACTTGCCGAAGATGGTGGTCACGGCTTCAGGGAACTGGGCCAGGGCGGCGGAGGCCTGGGAGATGCCCACGCCCAGGGCCGCGGACAGGCCCACGATGGTGGTATTCCGGGCGGTGATGCCCTCGGCGGCGATGAGCTTCATGCCGGTCATGGCGATGGTGGAAAACACCGCCACGGTGGCCCCGCCCAGGACGCACTGGGGAATGGTGGTGAGCACGGCGGAGAACTTCGGCACCACGCCCGCCAGCAGCAGAAAGCCGCCGGTGAGGGCGAAAACCCAGCGGTTGACCACCTTATTGGTGGCCACGATGCCCACATTCTGCGAATAAGTGGCCGTGGGCAGGCCGCCCAGCAGGGCCGTTAAAACATTGGAAACGCCGTAGGCCACGATGCCGCCCTGGAGCTCCCGGGTGGTGGGCTCCCGGTCCATGCCGCCCACGGTGGTGGCGGTGAGGTCGCCGATGGCCTGGATGGAATTGATGGCAAACAGCAGGCCCAGGGCCACGCAGCCGGAGAGCTCGAAGGTCACGCCGAAGGGTACGGGCTTGGGCAGGGAGAACCAGGCGGCCCCGGCGATGCCGGAGAGGTCCACCATCCCGGCGATGAGCGCCACGGCGTACCCGGCCAGGATGCCCAGGAGGATGGAGGCCAGCTTGCAGATGCCCCGGCCGTGGTTGGTCAGCAGCATCACCACCGCCAGGGTGAAGGCGGCGATGGCCCAGTTTTGCCAGGAGCCGTAGACCAGGGCCTCGGTGAGGCCCCGCTCCTCCACCACCGACTGGTAGGTATTGCCGGTGCCGCCGGCCATATAATTGATGGCGGTGGGATAAAGAGAAAGGCCGATGGTGAAAACCACCGTGCCGGTGATGACCGGCGGGAAGAGCTTGCGGATGGGCTTTATGAAAAGGCCCACCAAGGTGGCGATAACGCCGCCTACGATCATGGCCCCGGCCACCGCCGCCATGCCGCCCTTGCCGGTGGCGATGGCCTGCATGCTGGGCAGGTACGCGAAGCTGACGCCGAAAATGACCGGCAGGCCCGCGCCGAAGCGGCCCCCGATGGGGAACAGCTCCAGCAGCGTCGTGACGGCGGACATCACCAGGGACGCCTGGATCAGCAGCACCTGCTGCTCGTGGGTAAGCCCGGCGGCGTGGGCGATGATGATGGCGGGAGTGACGCAGCCTACGATCATGGCAACCAGGTGCTGCAGGGCCATGGACACGGTGACGCCCACCGGGGGCAGCCCCCGATACCGGAACAGCGCCTGGGGGTCGGCGGTAAACTTTCGCATGGTGTGGTCTCCTTTGCAGGGATTTGCAGAAATTTATATAAGAAGTATAACACATTTTTAACGGGAAAAACAAGGTTTTGCCGTAAAGAAACGCCCCCCGGTGTGAATCCGAGGGGCGCTTCCTTATGGATCGTTCTTCTCAGTTTTCGGGATTGTCGCGCAGGTATTGGAGGCGCTTCCAGGCCCGGCGGGCTACTAAAAAGCCGCCGATGGCGAGCGCCGCACAGAGGAGGCCAAGGAGGATCATCCACCACTGAAAGGCCGTCACCTCGCAGAGGTAGGCGAAGATGCGGTAGGCCAGCAGCACCGCCACCACGCCTGCAAACAGCAGGCCCACTAAAAGATCGGTTTTGGTGCAGGTGTCGATGCGCTTCATGGGGGCGTCCTCCTTTGCCTTGGTAGGGCCATTATAGCAAAGGGGGAAATTGGCTGTCAATAGGCGGCGTCAGTCTTTGCGGTAGAGGACGGCCACGGTCAGGCCCAGGGCCAGGGCGGCGGCGCTGGCGATGAGAAGCCACTTGCCGTTTTCGTCCAGAGTGAAGGTGTCCTCCGTCTCGGTCTGCTGGTCGCCTGTGGTCTGGTCCCCGGGAGCGGTGGGCATGGTGCCGTCAAAGTCGCTGCCGTCGGGGGGCGTGGGGCGGTCGGTGGAGTCGTCCGTGGTGCCGTCCTCCCCGTCGGGGCGGGTGGGGGAATCGCCGGAGGGCTGGAAATCGCTGTCGCCGTCCGGCTTCGTGGGCGGGGTGCCGCCGCTGCCGCCGGGGAAGGCGGTGGTGTCCGTGGTGGAGTCGGTGGTGGGATCCGCCGCCGTATCGGCTGCCAGGGTGGTGGCGGTGGCGTCAGCAGTATCGGAATCCGTGCCTGCGGTGGCTGAAGTGGGGGTGAAGCCCCCGCCGGGGCCGCCGTTCATGCCGCCCTGGCCGCCCATATCACCCATCCCGCCGCCCATCCCGCCGCTGACGCCGTAGGTGGTGGCCACCTGGCTCAGGGTGATCTCCTGGGTGGTCTCGCCCAGGGTCAGGGTGTAGGTGCTGCCGGTCTCCATCTCGGAGCAGCTGACCAGCACGGCGGAGAAGCTATTGGGGGCGGCGTAGGTGAGCAGGGTCTCGCCGCTGGCATTTTGCAGGCTTATCTCCGTGCCCGCCGCCTGGGTGGTGCCGGCATAGAGGATGGAGGGCTGGGCAGAGGTCTCGGACATGGTCTCCAGCATAGTCGAGCCGCCGCAGGCCACCACAATGCCGCCGTTAATGCGGCAGACACCGCCGTTTTCGCTGCCGTAGTCCAGGGCGCAGTTGCTGCCGTCGCCCACGAGACTGATATACACAATGCCGCCATTGATGTCGATGTTGCCGTTGGAGTCGATGCCGTCGGCGTCTTGGCCGGAGGGGTTCAGGAGGGTCACGGTGCCGCCGTTGATGGTGACGCTGGGGAGATTTCCGTCAGCGGTCTGGGTGCCGCAGGCGTTGATGCCGTCATCGGTGGAGGTGACGGTGATGTCGCCGTCCTCAATGAGGATCTCCAGGGCCTCGATGCCCTCGTAGCAGGTGTTCACGGTGATCTTACCGCCCAGAATGGCGATGGATGTGTCGCTGTGGATGGCATCGTCCCCAGCGTTCAGAGTGAGGGACGCGCCGGTGATATGCAGCGCATCATTCACATGAATGGTGTCCGCCGGGGCGGTGACGATGATGGTGCCGCCGGTGATGCGCAGGCTGTCGTTGGCGGCGATGCCGTGCTTATAGGCGGCGGTGACAGTGAGAGACCCGGAGCCGTTGATGGTCAGGTCGTCGTGGGAGAAGATGGCGCCGTCGGTCTTATCCGCCAGGGCGGTCTCGCTGTAAGTCTCGCCGGAGGTGACGGTGTTCTCCGTGCCGTCCGCCAGGGTCAGGAACACCTTATCCGCCTGGTTTACCCGGATGGCGGCATCGTCGGAGCAGGTAATGGACACGCCATTGAGACGGATGAACACCTTGGCGTTCTTCCCGGCGTCCACGATGAGGCTGCCGTCTGTGAGGGTGCCGGCGACATCGTAGTACCCGGCGGAGACGATGGTGACGCTGCCGTCGCTTGCGTAGGCGCCGGAGCCACTGACGGTGGCGGTGTCGTCGCTCAGGGTGATGGTGGTGGCGGCGGTCCAGTCGGTGTTTTGGTCGTTGGAGGTGAAATACTGGGAGTCCTCGTTTACCTCGGAGTCTTCATCCCGAATGACCTGGATGCCCAGGGCTTCGCCGTTCATAAACAGCACGGTCACGGCCAGGGCCAGGGCCAGCACCACGGCGCACACGGCGGGAAAATGCTTGCTGGTAGACATAGGCCCCCTCCTTTAGCCCATGTACTCGCCGTTGTAGCTGACCAGCACGGCGCTGGCCACGCCGGGGATCTGAGACAGGGCATTGACAAAGTCGGTGTTTTCATCACTCAGCCGAATCTCGGCGGTGAGCTCCACGGCATCCTTCTGGACTGTCTTGCTCTTGACGACGCACTTTTTCACCTTGCCCTGGAGGAAGTCCATGGCGTGCTTCTCGGCGTCCTGGCTGTCGCAGTGGAGGACCACCATGTAGGGGGCCACATGGCTCTTTTTATTGGCGAAGAACAGCAGCACCAGGCCGATGAACACGCTGCCGAACACCGCCAGGGGGATCATGCCGGCGGCCAGGACGATGCCCGCGGCGATGGCCCAGAAGAGGAAGGCGATGTCCAGGGGCTCCTTGATGGCCGTTCTGAAACGGACGATGGACAGGGCGCCCACCATGCCGAGGGAGAGCACCACATTGGAGGTGACGGCCAGGATGACGAAGGTGGAGATCATGGTGAGGCCCACCAATGTTACGCCGAAGCTGGAGGAGTACATGACCCCGGCGTAGGTCTTACGGTAGATGAGGAAGATAAACAGGCCAATGGCAAAGGCCAGGCCCAGGGCCAGGACCATGTCCAGGACGGATACGCTGGTCACATTTTCCAGGAAGCTGGATTTGAAGATGTCTGAGAAGGTCATAGGTTTTGTTCTCCTTTTTAATTTTTTTGTGGGGACAAGAGGTGTGGTAGTTCGGGTCGTCGGGGACGCCGACCCCTACGGATAGGTTGCAAGAGGTGCGGTAGCCGACCCCTCAGTCACGGCTTCGCCGTGCCAGCTCCCCTTACGCAGGGGAGCCTTTAAGGGCGCGGGCCGATGTAGGCATCGGCCCCTACGGATGGGTTTGTAGGGGCGGACGCCTCTGTCCGCCCGGGGTCATGTTTCCTTGGCGTGCGTAGGGGCGGGGTTCTACCCCGCCCGCGGGAGGGGCAGAGCCCCTCCCCTACGGATGCGGTGGGGTATTTATCCGTATATTCTGCACGCGGCGTACTTGGAAAAGGCGCTGCTTCGGGTGGCGGGCACCTGCACCAGGTCACGGATGACCGTGGGCAGGTATTCGTCCCACTTTACCTCCAGCACCGCGGGGGCGTCCCCGGCGGGGATGGTGGGGCACTGGAAGCTGAAAAAGTCCGTGCTCTGGAGGCCCGTGCGGATGTTATAGTCCAGGGTCACCCGGACATTGCCGGGGGCGAAAACGAAGGGTTCCCGGGTGTAGTCCACGATGGTCTTGGGTCGCAGGCCCTGGGTGCGCATCCTGGCGCAGAGCTCCTGGACAAGCGGGTGGGGGCTCTCCTGCAAAGCGTCCGTGTCCCCGGCCAGCAGCGCCTCCGCCTGGGGGCGGGTGAGGCGGGCCTGCTCCTTGGCACACAGGCCGCCCACCTTGCTCTTTTTCTCCAGGATCAGGTAGGAGTCGTCGCCGTTATAGCAGCGCAGACGAAATTTTTCCCGGCGGCTGACACCGTTCAATTTATCTTGCAGGGCCTTATCCCGGAGGTCGTCGAAATACAGGCTGCGCACAAGGTAGCGCCCGTCCACCGCGTGGCTGTCCGCCTGCATCACCGCCGAAAGGCGCTGGCGCAGGCACTGGACATCGAAGGCATTGATCTCGTGCTTCCACTCATGGCGGTATTTCATGGGGCTCACTCCTTTCTTGTTGTTGGGGGCAGTATACGGGGGAAACCTTAGAATAAGATTAAAAAAATAAAAAATTTATATAAAAAAATTCCCCGCCCTTTCGGACGGGGAATCGGGGAAAATCAGGAATCTTTAGAAGAACAGCGCCCAACCCAGGAAGCCCAGGCAGGCCACCGCGCCGGTGAACAGCAGGACCACCACCAGGTAGCCCATGATGTCGCGGGCGGAGAGCTTGGCGATGCCCAGCGCGGGCAGCGCCCAGAAGGGCTGGATCATGTTGGTCCACTGGTCGCCCCAGGCGATAGCCATGGCCGTGCGGCCGGCCTCGATGCCCATTTCGGCACCGGCGGGCATCATGATGGGGCCCTGCACCGCCCACTGGCCGCCGCCGGAGGGAACGAAGAAGTTCACGATACCGGCTGCCAGGAAGGACAGCATGGGGAAGGTCACATCATTGGAGATGTTCACGAAGAAATGGGAGATGACGCTGGCCAGCGACACGCCCTCTTCATTGGCCGCCACCATCAGGCCCATGATACCTGCGTAGAACGGGAACTGCAGCAGGATGCCGGCGGCACCGGCGGCAGCGTCGGCAATGGCGTCCACATAGCGGCGCAGGTCGCCGTGGAGCAGCAGGCCCAGGAACAGGAAGATCATGTTCACGATGTTCAGACCCAGGGTGAAGCCGTTCTCCACGAAGTAGTACACGATGTAGCCGAAGCCCAGGATCAGGGTGATGAACCACAGGATCTTGGAGTGCTCCATCTTGTCGGCGGGGGTGTCGATGCTGTAAGTACGCTCCTCCTCGTCCACCAGCAGGGCGGGGTTCACGGTGACGGTGTGGTCCTTATCCGGGTGCATGGCGTAGTTGACAAAGGGCATCAGCACCAGGATCACGCCCACCATGATGAGGTTCATGGGGTGGAACACAGTGTCGGTGATGGGCGCCTTATACTCTACCTCGCCGAAGACCTTGCCGGCCACCAGGTCCAGGGGGATGGAGCCGGAGAGGCCCGCGTGCCAGATGACGAAGCCGGAGTAGGCGGAGGCGATGAGCAGAGGATAGTCCACAGTGGGGACCCGGCGAACCACTTCCTTCGCCAGCAGCGCGCCGATGACCAGGCCGAAGCCCCAGTTGAGCCAGCAGCAGATGGTGGAGACGAAAGTGGTGACTACGATGGCCTGCTTATTATTGTGGCACAGGCCCGCCACGGTGCGCAGGGCCTTCTTGCAGGGCCGGGCCGAAGCCATGGCCGAGCCGAAGACCAGCACCAGGGCCATCTGCATGGAAAAGCTCAGCAGGCCCCAAAAGCCGCCCTTTTGGTCGCCCCAGGCAGACAGCACCTCGATAACACTCATCTTGGTGGCCAGCAGCGAGCCGATAAAGGTAATGATGGTCAGAATGATGGCGAATAGGAAGGCGTCAGGCAGCCAGCGGTTGACGACGCGCACACAGCCATTGGTAAATTTCTTGAACACAGCGTTACTCTCCTTTTCTATACAACAAACATTTTTCCTCCCCACCCTTTCTCGCGGCAGAGAGCTTGATAATATTTTAACACTGGAAAATGGCAATTGCAACTGATAATGAGAATTTTTTATCTTCTTTCATGTAGAATTTTCATGCGAAATATATGTGCAACTTGCGCAATGTTAAGGATATATAGAGAGGGCGTATTGTAATTTTGATCCACATTTTTGAGCGGATGTGCTCCCATATTTGCCACCGGGGTCGCAGTGCACGGCAGGGCACGCGGACCCTGCCCTACAAAGTAATATAAATGATGTAGGGCGGGACCCATGTGTCCCGCCGCCCACCGCCCCGGGCGGACAGGGTCGTCCGCCCCTACAACGCCTTTCGTAGGGGCCTATGCCTACATCGGCCCGCCCCACCACCAACTTTCACAATTGCGTAGGGCGGGCTGCCCTCAGCCCGCCGCCCGATAACCACCGCACCACCCCGGCGGCGTGAGGGCACGCCGCCCTACGCATAACATGGGGGCTGGTGGCAACGGGGCGTCGGGGACGCCGCCCCCTACGGGGTTCTATCGGTAAACAGTCCGTAGGGGCGGACGCCTCTGTCCGCCCGTCCTCGCGGACCCATGCAAAAAAACGCCACCGCATGGCGTTCCCATACGGTGGCGATAATTTTTGCTTTTCGATACAGCGTTTTCAATTTTCCTCCACAGTCTCGCCCCTGGCGAAAAGGGCGGCGTGGCCGCTGAGGGTGATGGCGTCCGGCGCACAGTGGCCGTAGAGCACGCCGGTGCGCCGGGAGGCCTGGTAGGCCTTGATGTCCGGCTTCCCCAGTCGCTCCGACCAGTACGGGATGATATGGCAGTGGCCGGAGCCGCAGACGGGGTCCTCCACCACATTGCACTTGGGGGCAAAGGACCGGGAAACGCAGTCGTAGTCGCGGCCGGGGGCGGTCACATGGAGCAGCAGGCCGTCCAAGGCCCTGACCTTTTCCATGTCCGGGGTCATGCTCCGCACCACGGCCTCGTCGTCATACACCAGCATCAGGTCCCTGGCCAGCCACGCCTCCCGGGGCCGCGTGTCGCAGCCCGTGGCCGCCATCATGGCGTCGGTGACCTCCACCTTTTTCAGCGGATATTTCTCGAAAGTCATGTTGATAAGCTGGCCGCTGCGGGTCACAACGATGTGCCCGTGCATAGAGTCAAAATGCACCTCCTGCGCGCCCGGCTCCTCGCAGAAAAGGATCACATAGGAGGCCGCCATGGAGGCGTGGCCGCAGAACTCGATCTCCCCCTGCTGGGTGAACCAGCGAATGTCGTAGCCGCCGTCCTTTTTGCGCAGCAGCGCAATGTCGGAATAATTATTCTCCCGGCAGAGGTTCGTCATATATTCGTCGCTGGGCCAGCCGTTTTCCGGGAAATACACCGCCGCCTGGTTCCCCTGGAACACACGCTCCGCAAAGGCATCTACCATATAATACCGCATATAGGCTCCTTTCTGCGCGCTCATCCCGCGCGATCCGTGCGACCATTATAGCACCCGTCCCCGCCCTTGACAAGCGCCTCCGGCGGGGGGTATTCCGCACCTCGGAAAAATTTTCCGTGGGATTTTTTGTCCCATCGTGTATAATGGAATAGAAACCGACACCGAGGGGAGGCGAGGGCTTGGAACAGGAGATGATCCGGCGGCTGCTGGACCGGGACGAGGCGGGCATGGCCGACCTGCTGCTGCACTATGGGCCGCTGATGCGGTACATCATCGCGCCCATTTTGCCCAACCCCCAGGACCGGGAGGACTGCCTGTCCGAGGTGACGCTGCGGGTGTGGGAGAAAATAGGTCAGTTTGACCTAAAACGCGGCAGCTGGAACGCCTGGCTGACGGCCATCACCCGCAACACGGCCTTAAACCACGCCCGCAAGGCCCGGGGCGGGGCGGAGGCCCTGTCCGAGGACACCCCGGCCTTATCCCTGACCCCGGAGGAGGCGCTGCTGCAAAAGGAGCAGCAGGAGGCGGTGCGGGCGGCCCTGGGGCGGCTCCACGCCCGGGACCGGGTGCTGTTTTACCGAAAATACTACTATATGCAGCCCACGGCGCAGATCGCCGCCGAGCTGGGCATGACGGAGCGGGCCGTGGAGGGCCGGCTCTACCGGCTGAAAAAGCAGCTGCGCAAGATGTTGGGAGGTGAAGACCATGGTTGACCCGAGAGGAAATTCCCCAAAAGAGATCGACCTGGAGACGCTGTTTTCCGAGAGCTTCTCCGCCCTGCCGCCGGACGAGGTGGTGGAAAAAGTGAATCCCTTCCGCCGGGCCGTGAACCGGGTGCTCATCGGCATGGCCCTGTGTACCCTGACGCTGAACTTTTGGGGGCTGAACTACATCCTGCCCACCGTGGGCATGGTGCTGAGCCTGCTGGGCTTCCGGGCCCTGCGGCGGGAAAACGGGTATTTCACCGCCTGCTTCGTGCTGACCCTCCTGCGGTGCGCCTGCTTCTTCCCCACCATCGTTCTGAACGCCTTCTCCTGCCGGGATGAGTTCGTGCCCGACTACATTGTGGACGCCCTGGCCCAGGCCTTCTTTGCGGCGCAGCTGCTGGGCCTACTGTGCCTGTGGCTGGGTCTGCGGGCGGTGCAGCGGAAGGCGAGCCTGCCGCCCAAGGCGGGCGGAGTCCTGGCGCTGCTGGTGTGGTACGCGGTCATGTATGTGCTGGTGCTGATGCAGTACCCCGGGTTCTACCTGCCGCTGCTTTTGATGATTATTTTCTTCGTCATTCTGTTTCGCATCCGCAAAACCGCCAAGGCCCTGGGCGAGGCCGGGTACAACCTGCACCCGGCGCCGGTGAAGGTGCCGGACCTGTGGCTGGCGATCCTGCTGGCGGTGGCGCTGGTGCTGGGCTGCGCCGCCGGGTACATCTTCGGCGCCCAGCACCCCATGGACTGGCAGCCGCTGGAGGAGACCGAGACGGCGGAAACGGCGGCGATCAAGGCCCATCTTTTGGACCTGGGCTTCCCGGAGAGCATTCTAAACGACCTGGCCCAGGAAGACCTGGCCGCCTGCGCCGGGGCCCTGCGGGTGGATGTGGAGAGCAAGGTTTACAGCCCCGCCCGGAAGGATGAGAAAACCTCCCCCAACAAGCGCCTGCGCATCACCGGCATCGCCGTGCAAGTGCCCGGCGAGAACGAGACATGGGTCATTATCCACCATTTCCTCTGGGAGAAAGGTCCCAAATTCTTCGGCACGGACTCCCTGCAAGTCTGGCCCGCATACCAAAATGATTCCTTTGGCTGGGCCTGGCACGACGGCCCCACCGGACGGCTTCTCTACGACCGGGACGGCCAGACCTACACCGCTCCCTATTACTTCCTGGGAGAGGTCTCCGCCGTGGACACCGGCGTCCTGTCCATGTTCCTGGGCACAACACAGCAGACCGACATTTATGCCGGGTTCTCCCTGCCCCGGGAGGGTGAAAACCGGCGTGGGTATCTGACCTATACCATGATTAATGTGGACGATGCGCACGCCATCATCAGCGACTTCAACTACACCCACCAGCACACCTGGTTCCAGTACCCCGCCACCACGGCCCTGCAAGCACAGATGGCCTCACGCGCCTCCAACTTCCTGGGGCCCTTTGCAAGAGAATTGACCCAGTTTTGGTTTACCCCCTCGACGGAGCATTTGCAGTGGCCGGATTGAGAAAATTCGCGCAAAAAAGCCAAGCCCCCGGGCTTGGCTTTTTTTCTGTTTCCATTTACCCTTTCACCAGCCTCCGGGCCAGGCGCAGGGACAACGGGGCCACAAGGAGCATTTGAATGGGCAGGGCGATGGTGAAATTGTAGGGCAGATAGGTGAAAAAGTCTATCACCCCCGCCGCGCCCCACTGGCCGCTGACCACCACGGAAAACACCGTCATGACCACCGTCATCAGCACCACCATGGAAAACCGCAGGATGAACACCTTGTATTTTTCCGCGTCCTCCGGGGCTGTCACCCGGCCCACGATCCACCGGGACAGGGGCGTACACAGTGCCAGGTCGCACACCACGCCCACCAGGTAGCCCAGGGGCAGCCGCTGTAGCGCCACCACCCACGACTCCCCGACGAAGCGCCCCAGCCGCACATCCAAGTTCAGCGCCGCCATGACATAGATCATAATGAGGCTCATAATCAGGCTCAGGGCGATGCCCTGCTTTTTGTTTCTCGGCATAGTTTTTTCTCCTTTTCTCCGCGAAAAAAAGGACAACAAACGCCGCCCACCCGTCAGACATAGGGGGAGCAACATTTATTGTCCTGATTCGCATATTGATTTCATGTTAAGCATAGCAAATTTTCGCCGGGAATGTCATAGGCATTCTTCTCAAATTTTTCACAAAAATCACACTCTCCCCTGCGCAGACGGCACAAGCGCCCCTTGCATTTTGCACCGAAACGGGTATAATAAAAATAAGAAAACCTTCGGGAGGGATGTGCATGGTCTACACAATGGATGACTTGCGGCGCATCATTGCGCCTATCGCCGCGCAATATGGGCTGCGGGCCGTGTATGTCTTCGGCTCCTACGCCCGGGGCGAGGCGGACGCCGACAGCGACATCGACCTGCTGGTGGACCTGACGGGCACGAACATCCGGTCGCTGCTGGCCCTGGGCAGCGTCTACTGCGACCTGGAGTCGGCGCTGGGCAAGAGCATCGACCTCCTCCCGGTCAGCTCCCTGGAGCAGGGCAGCAAAAGCGCGTCCGACGCCCTGTTCCGGGACGCCGTGCAGAAAGAGAGGGTGCGAATTTATGATGCAGCAAGCTGACAGGCAGCGCCTGACCCACATTTACGAATACTGCGTGTCCATCGAAAATGCCATTCGGCGGTTTGGAAACGGTTTCCAAACCTTTGACCAAGACGAGGATTTTCAGCACGCCCTATCCTTCTGCCTTTTGCAGATCGGCGAGCTGGGCGGCGGCCTGTCCGAGGAGTACCGCCGGGAGACGGCCAGCCGGGTGCAGTGGGGACCCATGAAAGCCATGCGAAATATGGTCGCCCACGGCTACGGGAAAATGGACCGCCAGATCATTTGGGAGACGGCAACCACAGATATTCCCGCTCTGAAAGCATTTTGCATGGAGCAGTTGGGCCTTTAAGGCCCTGCTGTAGGTTTGTCAAACATATTGGACAGTGAACTCGTTGGGAGAAAGCCAGAGGAG
>CAVHCH010000034.1:0-36697 GCA_963634265.1 Bacteroidaceae bacterium
AGACCCTATTCCTCATATCTTTTTTCTCTTGTCCAATATGTATTGTAGTCCTACACCTGTTGCAGCGAGAAAAAGTTCCATAGCTTGCAATTTTTCTAAAGTGTGATATAATTTTAAAAAAATTATTTTGGATGTATGTGTAAAATCGGCTTTTACCATTGGATAGCAGCGTAAAATACTCGTGCGCTCGGCAGAGTTGTGCTTTTCGGTGATATAAGCAGTAAAATGAGGATAAAATGAGTTTTTTTCAGCAAGCAAGAAAAATAGTCAACAGAGTCGTTGAAAAACAGCAAACTCCATTTGACGCATCTGTGGAGCGGCAGGAAAAATTCCTGAACGCTTTGCCGGAGCCGACGGATGATATAGATCGGGCTTACGCGCAGTATCGCTGCCAAATGATGCTGACCGGGTGGCCGGCTCGTCTGCTGTATCAGCTGGGCGCCATGCTCCTGCTTCCGGTTTACCGCCGTCGCTTTCGTGCTGCGGCAGCGCCGGAAAGGGCGGAGAGCTGCGACGCCGTATTCCTGTTTGCGGGGGATATTGGCATTCTGCCTGATTCCCTGCGCGAAGAATATCCGGCCCTGCGGCAGGTAGAAAATTTCCAAGAACACTTTCTGCTTACCAGCGGCGACGATGCGCTGCTCTCCCAGATGCGCCGCCGCTATCCCGCAGCCTATTTCTTTCGCTTCAAGTGCATGGTGAAGCTGGCCATGTACCGTTATCTCTATGAGATGCACCGGCCAAGGGCGTTTATTGTCAGCGAGGAGTATTCCTACACCTCGTCCCTTTTGACAGAATATTGCCATCAATTGGGAGTAGAGCACATCAATGTCATGCACGGGGAGAAGCTGTTTTATATCCGGGACTCCTTTTTCCACTTTGACCGCTGCTATATATGGAATGCGTTTTACCGGGATCTATTCATATCTCTGCGGGCGGAGCCTACGCAGTTTTGCGTGGAGCTGCCGCCGGCCCTGCGGCCGTGGAGCGCGGAGGGAATCGAAAAGACCGTGGACTACACATATTATCTGCAAAATGAGAGCGCGGAAGAGCTGGGCCGCATAGCCGTAAACTTGCGTAAGCTTCAGTTGGCCGGGCATACGGTGGCCGTGCGTCCGCACCCGCTGTATTCGGATAAGAAAGCCGTGGAGAGCCTATTTGCTGATTTCATTATAGAAAACTGCGCTGCGGTAGACATTAAGACCTCCATTTTGCGCACGCGCCATGTAGTGGCGCGCTATTCCACGGTGCTCTATCAGGCATATTTGAATGGCGTGCCCATGGTCATTGACGATGTTACCTTGCCGCAGCAATATCAGAAGTTGCAGGAAATAAAGTTCTTCCTGTTTAGGGCTTCGCACGAGTTATTAAGTGATAAGATAGAAAAAGCAAAAAGGAGACAGTATAAAACATGGGAAAATATCTAATTTGTTCTCATCACGAAGACTACGAGAAAATAACATCCCTTTTTAAAGGGTTTACCATTAGTGCTACCGGGAAGAGCCTTTTTGGGGAGTATGCAGCATACAGGAAGTTGCGGCTGCACACGGAAAATCGCTTCCAGGATGGGGATGATTTCGCCGTTGGCGTTGGAACATTTATTTATAAAGGGGATAAAGATGCTGGCGCGTTGAAAGGCATTCTAAGAGACTGGACAGGAGATTTAAATATTCGTGAAAATATCATCGGAAGTTATTGTATAGGTGTATATAAAAACGGGGAGTTTTCCTTGTTTGTAGATGAGTGTGCATCCTATAAGCTTTATTATTATCTTGATACGGAGACAAATCGTTTTGCAGCAACGACGACATTCTACCATTTAGCAAAGGGAATGAACTGTTCGGTAGATGATGAAGCTTTTCTTGGAGATGTATTTTTTTGCAATGTGGGAGGATGCACTATGTGCCCTCAGGTGCATTGGCTGACAGGGGAGCGGGAGTTGCACTATCAGGATGGAGTCTGGACAGTGAGAAGAATCGTCTGTCCCAATGAGAAACTGGACACAGGGTTATGTGAGTATCTAAAAGATAAATATAAGGATATTCCACATGTCTTTACCCAAAGTGCAACTTTCTTAACAGGAGGACAAGACTCAAGAATTACACTGGCGTTTATGCTGGCTTTGGGGATGAAACCGACTTGCTGCTATGGTATTGGAGATTCTACTGTGACCAATACAAAAAATGAGGACATGCATTGCGTACAGCGTATTGCAGAACAGAATGATTTGCCGGTATATTTGATGAATTGGAAAGACTCTGATCTGGATGGATGTGCAGACTATCTAAGTAAGTATGGTGAGCAATACACCATCTACGGTGCATCTAAAAACTTTTTCGGAGAGTTTGAAGAAAAGATGGAAGGAGAGTTTTTTACATTCGGTTATCTTGGAGAGGCTTTCCGGGCTGTAGAAGCGATTACCGACTATCCGCAAGAATACTATACACTTGAGCAGTATGTGGATGATATTTATTTACAGCCATTTAGAAATCAAATTCAAAATTCGGCATTTTTGGCGCTGCGTGAAAATGTGTATCAACAATACTGCATATGCTGCGGTGCGCTTGAAATGGACATAAAGCACATAACAAAGGATGAGTTCCAAATACTAAATTCATTCTACCGCCTCCGTTGGGATATGCGAATGAATCAATTGGCTAATATGTTTTTTTATAGCTTCCCGCTGTTTGCTGATCGTAAGGCATATAACTATATTGATCATGTCCCTTACCACCATAAGCTGTACTCTAAGTTCCAAATGGAGTGTATTGAAGAATTCTATCCATCTTTGCTGGAAATTCCGTTTTTCTCTCATATAAAGCCTAAAAGCTATAACCCGGAGACCCATGAGTTAACAGAGAAACAACTGGTAGTTGGATTGAAGGACAAAGTAAAAAAGAGGGTGACCAATCCAACACTTTATCGATTCTTCCGATATATGTATTATATTTTACGCGGAGATATGAAGGGCTTGCAGGAAATTCACCAGATGAATCTAAACATACAAGACAACGAAAATTTGATTGAGGGGGAAAAAATCCGCAGTATATTAAATAGGGATTTAACTGTTTTTTCGAGGAGAGAAGCGGTGAATATCCAACTGCACGAGTATATGCGGGCATCTATTGAGAAATAGACTTGAGGAGTTCACGCCGTATCGATGGATTTGAAAGGTAAAATCAGCATGAAAAACCTCGCAAAATCTGCAATGGCTACCGCACTTTTGCTGGTCACCTCTAAAGTGTTGGGATTTGCCAGAGAAATACTTTTAGCTGACCGCTTTGGAACAACCTATATTGCAGACGCCTATACCATTGCATCAAACCTGCCGAGTGTTCTGTTTTCGCTTTTTGCTAGCGGCTTTACCAACTCGTTCATCCCTGCGTATGTGCGAATTGACGAAAAAAAGAGAAACAGATTTTTTTCCAACACCTGCACTACACTATTTATTATTGCGTTAATTATAAGCCTTGTCTGCATTGTGTTCCGACGGTGGGTGGTGGGAATTTTAGCACCTGGTTTTCAGGGTGAAGCGGCTGGATTGACAGAACGATTTGTGGGGGTAATTGCGCTCCAGTTGCCCCTTTTCCTGATTTTCAATGTTATTGCGGCTTTTTTGCAGGCGCAGGAGGATTTTATCCCCGGCAGCTTTTGCGATTTTATTATCGTCAATATTATCTTGATCCTGTCCATTTACCTGGCCACGCCGGAGCATCCGATGATGCTGGCCTATGGATACATTATTTCCATGGGTGTGGCGTTGGCGGCGCTGTGGATCTATGCCCGCTGCAAGCACGGCCTGCGCGTGCGGCCTGTGGTGGATCCCAAGGACAGTGATTTCCGCAGCCTGTGCGCCTTGGCCATTCCGCTGGGCCTGAGCCTGCTGGCCGATCAGCTTAACGGCATGGTGGATCGTATGTTTGCCTCCGGCCTGGGCGAAGGCGTCACCAGCGCTTTGAGCTATGCCAACCGCGTGCAGTCCATTTTGCTTACGCTGACCACCACCATCTTCATCCAGGTCTGCTACCCGCGTATGAACCGCCATTTTGCGGCGGGCCAGCGGGAGGAGGGTAGCGGCTATGTGCAGAAGGCCATTCTCATCGCCTGCTACACATCCATTCCCCTGGTCGTAATGTTCGCCTTGTATGCCAGTCCCATCGTTAGTGTTATTTTCCAGCGCGGTGCCTTTTCGGATGACTCCACGGCGGTAACGGCGGCCTGCCTAAGCCTGTATGCCTTGGGGATCCCGTTCTTTGCGTTCCGCACCATTCTCACTAATACTCTGGCGGCCAACACAAAGCAAAAGCTGATCCTGTGCAACACGGTCATCACCGTGGCGGCAAACATTCTTTTCAATGTGCTCATGGTGCGCTATTGGGGCTATCGGGGGTTGGCACTGGCCACCAGTCTTTCCGGCGTATTAGCGGCTGGATTGATGCTTTTCGATGTCCGGCGGCTGAAACTGCCGGTGTTTACCCGCCGCCAGGCTCTGGATGTGGCGAAGTATGTCGTCGGTACGGGTCTGGCTGCGGCTGTCAGCGTGCCGGTAAACCGCTGCCTACAAGACAGTGTGGGCACAAACTGGGCGGCTATGGCCGCCATCGCAGCAGCGGCGGTGGTGTATATCGCTGCTACCGTGCTGCTTAAACCGGAGCTGCTGGTGTGGCTGCATGCCCATCTGCCTAAAAAAATGCAAATTCTTCGGGGATTCTACCCCGTTTCAGGAGGAGAAAGTGATGAATAAAGTTTTAGTGACCGGCGCCGATGGTTTTATCGGCAGCCATTTGACCGAGCTGTTGGTGGAAAAGGGATTTGAAGTGCGGGCTTTCGCCTTCTACAACTCTTTTAATACCTGGGGCTGGCTGGACACCCTACCTAAGTCCGTCATGGACCATGTGGAGGTCTTTACCGGCGACATCCGGGATCCTAACGGTGTGCGGGAGGCCATGAAGGGCTGCCAGGCTGTGTTCCACCTGGCGGCGCTGATCGCCATCCCCTTCAGCTACCACTCTCCCGATGCCTATGTGGACACCAATATCAAGGGCACGCTGAATGTCCTGCAGGCGGCCCGGGACCTGGGCACGGAGCGCGTGCTGGTGACCTCCACCTCAGAGGTGTACGGTACGGCGCAGTATGTGCCCATTGATGAAAAGCATCCCTACCAGGGCCAGTCTCCCTATTCTGCCACAAAGATCGGGGCCGACCGGCTGGCGGAGTCCTTCTACCGCAGCTTTGACCTGCCCGTGACCATTGTGCGGCCCTTTAATACCTTTGGCCCCCGGCAGTCTGCCCGAGCCATCATCCCCACCATCATCACGCAGCTGCTGGCCGGAAAGCAGGAGATCAAGCTGGGCTCTCTTACCCCCACCCGGGATTTCAACTATGTTAAGGACACGGCCAACGGCTTCTATGAGATCTACCGCTCTGATAAGACCGTGGGCCAGGAGATCAATATTGCTACCCAGAAGGAGATCACCATGGGCGACCTGGCCCATGAGCTGATCCGGCAGATCAATCCTACTGCGCAGATCGTGTGCGATGAGCAGCGTCTGCGCCCGGAAAAGAGCGAGGTGAACCGCCTGCTGGGCTGCAATGAAAAGATCCGCCGCCTGACGGACTGGACACCCCACTACACCTTCGAGCAGGGCCTGGCGGAAACCATCGAGTTCTTCCGTCACAACATGGATCGCTACAAGGTTGACATCTATAATCTTTGATTTCAAATAAAGGAGAATCACTATGGCGGATACATTTATACCTCTGTCTGTGCCCAATCTCAAGGGCAATGAACTGAAATATGTGACCCATGCGGTGGAAACCGAGTGGGTCTCTACCGCCGGCCCCTATGTGGAGGATTTTGAAAAACACATAGCCGACTATGTGGGTATGCCCGGCGCGGTGGCCTGCCAGAGCGGCACTGCAGGACTGCACATTGCACTGCTGCTGTGCGGTGTGACCCGCGAGGATATGGTACTGGTGCCCACGCTGACCTTTATCGCGGCGGTGAATCCCGTCAAGTACATCGGCGCCGAGCCTATGTTTATGGACTGCGATGATTCTCTGTGTATAGACCCGGACAAGCTGGAGCGCTTCTGCCAGGAGGAGTGCCGCGTGAATAATGGTTATTTGTATCACAAGGCCACCGGTCGCCGGATCCCCGCCATGGTGGCGGTGCATGTGTTCGGCAATATGGTGGATATGCCCCGTGTGCTGGATATTGCCAAGCAGTATCATCTGCGCGTGGTGGAGGATGCCACCGAAGCCCTGGGCACCAAGTATACCGAGGGCCCTCTTGCGGGCAAATTCGCCGGCACCATGGGCGATGTGGGTGTGTATTCCTTCAACGGCAATAAGATCGTTACCACCGGCGGCGGCGGAATGTTGGTGTCCCGCCACCCCGATTGGCTGGCCCATGCCAAGCACCTGACCACCCAGGCCAAAAGCGACCCGGCTAATTTCAAGCATGACGAGGTGGGCTACAACTATCGCCTGACCAACCTGCAGGCAGCTCTGGGCATCGCCCAGATGGAGCAGCTGGAGGATTTCATCGCGGTGAAGGAGCGGAACTATCAGATTTACAAGGAATTTGTCGATGCGACCCCGGGCCTGACGCTCAAGAATTTCCGCCCGGGAACGCGCAGCAACCGCTGGTTTTATGCCCTATGCTGCCAGCAGCCCTATCCCTGGACACGGGACGAGGTCATTCAGCGCTTGAAAGAACATAGCATTCAGGCCCGTCCCATCTGGGGGCTGATCCATGAGCAGCTTCCCTATCTGGAGAGCCATTCCTATGATATAGAGACCGCCAAGCGCTACTGGAACTGCGTGGTGAATGTGCCCTGCAGCACCAACCTGACGGAGGACGATGTACGCCGGGTCTGCCAGGTGTTGAAGCCCTGCTGAGAGAAAAAGGAGGACGGCGAGATGGATCACATGTCGCTTTGCATTTCTGAAAATGAGACGGTCCGCACGGCATTGGATCGGCTGAACCGTGCTTCCATGAAAATACTTTTCGTCACCGACGCCGCCGGGCGGCTTTCGGAGGCGCTGACGGACGGCGACATTCGCCGCTACCTGCTGGCCAACGGAACCTTGGACGCGGCTGTTTCCAAGGCAGGAAACGCCCATCCCATTTTTGGCCGCAGCATGGACGAGGCCAAAGAGCTTTTGCAGGAGCATGGATGCATCGCCGTGCCTGTGGTAGACGGGGATGGGAAGATCACCGGCATTGTTGCCGACCATGAGCATGTGTCGGGAAAGCAGGCATCCTTGGGTCTGCCCGTTGTCATCATGGCTGGCGGGAAGGGGACACGGCTGGAGCCGTATACCAAGATCCTGCCCAAACCCCTGATCCCCGTGGGAGACCTGCCGATCATGGAGCATATCATGCGCCGGTTTCAGCAGTATGGCTGCACGGAGTTCCATGGCATTGTAAACTATAAAAAGCAGCTTATTAAGGCCTATTTCAGCGAAAGCGAGGCCCGTTATAACGCTCGCTGGTACGATGAGGACAAGCCTCTGGGTACCGGGGGCGGGCTGTCCCTGCTGAAGGGTAAGCTGCAAGGCACATTTTTCCTCACCAATTGCGATGTGCTGATTTTGGCGGACTATGAAAAGATATTACAGCTGCACCGGGAAACGGGCAGCGTTGTTACCATGGTCTGCGCCCAGAAGCATGTCACCATTCCCTACGGCGTGATCGAGACCAAGGACGGAGCCATTACCGCCATGCGGGAAAAGCCCGAGTTCCATTTTCTGACCAATACAGGGATGTATTTGGTAGAGCCGGAGGTGCTGGAGGATATAGGGGAGGACGAATTCATCGGTTTCCCGGACATCATCGAGCGCCAGCGCAAAAAGGGCTGCCGGGTCAGCGCCTACACCGTGGGCGAGGAAGATTGGCTGGATATGGGCCAGCTGGACGAGCTGGAGAGAATGCGGGAGCGGCTGTATGGCAGATCATAAGCTATTGCTGGTTGGCGGCGGCGGACATTGCCGTTCTGTTTTAGACTGTGTACTGCGCAGCGGCCAGTACAGCGCTGTCGGTATCGTAGAGCGGGCCGGAGCGCCTAAAAATGATGTGCTGGGCGTGCCAGTGGTAGGCACGGATGAAGATCTGCCCCGGCTCTACGCCCAGGGGTGGGATTGTGCCGCGGTCACACTGGGAAGCATAGGTGCGCCCACACATCGCCGCAGACTTTATGAGCTGCTGAAAAAGCTGGGATTTGCCCTGCCTGTTATAGCGGATCCTTCCGCTGTTATAAGCCCCTTTGCCGAAATAGCTGAGGGAACTTTTATCGCGAAGGAAGCTGTGGTCAATGCCGGTGCAGTCATTGGTGCCTGTACCATTATAAACACAGCCGCTGTAGTGGAGCATGACTGTCAAGTCGGTGCATTCTGCCATATCAGTCCCGGAGCCACGCTTTGCGGAGGCGTATGTGTGGAGGAGGATTCCCATATTGGGGCAGCGTCTGTGGTCATTCAGGGCATTCATGTCGGACGAAATGCTATCGTGGGCGCAGGAACAGCAGTCCTTCGGGATGTGCCGGAGCAATGCACTGTGGTGGGTGTTCCGGGCCGGATATTGGAAAGGAAATAATATGGGCGTTTATATCATTGCCGAGGCCGGCGTAAATCATAATGGCAGCTATGAACTGGCCTGCCGTCTGGCCGATGCCGCTAAGGCAGCGGGTGCAGACTGTGTAAAGTACCAGACCTTTAAGGCAAAAAATCTGGTCTCCCGCTGCGCACCCAAAGCGGAGTATCAGAAAAAAACCACGGGCGCGCAGGAATCTCAGCTGGATATGGTTAAAAAACTGGAGCTGTCTTTTGATGAGTTTGTTGCGCTGCGGGAATACTGCGGCAGTATTGGCATTCATTTCCTCTCCACACCCTTTGATTTTGAGAGTATTCACTTTTTGAATACCCTGGATATTCCCTTTTGGAAGGTGCCCTCAGGGGAGGTGACCAATCTGCCGTATCTCTTGGCTATCGCAAAAACAGGCAAGCCCGTGGTTCTGTCCACGGGTATGTGCGAGCTGGACGAGGTGCGCGCCGCGGTGGAGGTCCTCAAGGCCAACGGTACGCCGCGCCTGACCCTGCTGCACTGCAATACGGAGTACCCCACGCCCTTTGCGGATGTCAACCTGCGGGCTATGGAGACGCTGCGCCGGGAATTTAATGTGGAAGTGGGCTATTCTGACCATACACAGGGCATCGAGATTCCTATTGCTGCCGCCGCCATGGGCGCATCTGTCATTGAAAAGCATTTCACACTGGATAAAAACATGGACGGGCCCGACCACAAGGCCAGCCTGGAGCCGCAGGAACTGGCCGATATGGTCAGTGCCATTCGCCATATTGAAGTGGCTCTGGGCGACGGTGTAAAAACTGCCAGCCCCTCGGAAAAGAAAAACCGTGTGGTGGCGCGCAAGAGCATCGTGGCGGCTCGCGCTATAAAAAAGGGAGAAGTGTTCACCGAAGATAATCTTACCGTGAAGCGGCCTGGCAGTGGAATTAGTCCCATGCGCTGGTTCCAGGTGCTGGGCATCCAGGCTGGCCGAGATTATAGGGAAGACGAGTTGATTGAGATATGAAACATACCCTTTGCGTTGTTACCGGGTCCCGAGCGGAGTTCGGCATCCTGTTGCCGCTGCTGCGTCGCTTGCAGGACTGCCCGGAGATCGAACTGCGTTTGACCGTCACAGGCAGTCATCTCAGCGCGGCCTACGGTCATACGGTGGATGAGATTAAGGATTCGGGTTTGCCTATCAGCGCGCAGCTTCCCTTACCCTTGGAAGAAAACTGTGGAAAAGTGGGCATGGCCAAGGCCACCGCTGCCGCAATGGATGCCTTTGCAGAGTATTTCTCTCAGCATCGGCCGGAGCTAATGCTGGTGCTGGGTGACCGATATGAGGTGTTTGCGGCCTCTGCCGCCGCCGCTATGCTGGGCATCCCCATTGCCCATCTTCACGGCGGTGAGACAACAGAGGGCGCGGTGGATGAATTTTTCCGCCATTCCGTCACAAAGATGAGCTACCTGCATTTTACGGCCTGCGAAGCATACCGCCGCCGGGTCATCCAGTTGGGAGAGGCGCCGGAGCGTGTGTTCAATGTGGGTGCGCTTGGCATTGAAAATGTGCTGCACACACCGCTGCTTTCCCAGGGGGAGCTGGAGGAGAGCCTCGGCTTTGCTTTGACGGCAAAGCCCTATTGCATCGTCACATTCCACCCGGTCACAATGGAGGAGCACACGGCGGCAAAGCAATTTAATCAGTTGACCGCTGCCATGGATGCATTTCCCAATATGAATTATCTCATTACCAAGGCCAATGCCGATGCCGGTGGGCAGGAAATCAACGCCATGTGGGAACAGGCCGCTGTAGAGCGGAAAAACTGGTTTGTGACCGCCTCTCTGGGTATGCGGCGCTATCTCTCCGCTATGCGGGGCTGCCTTATGGTGCTGGGTAATTCCTCCAGCGGAATCCTGGAGGCGCCAGCTATGCATATCCCCACGGTAAATATCGGCGACCGGCAAAAGGGCCGTATGCGCGCCGAAAGCATTATAGACTGTCCCCCAGAGCGGGAAGCCATTTGTGCGGCCATGGAGCGGGCTATGACCCCGGCTTTCCGACACATCGCGGCGCATACCGTTTCGCCGTTTGGCGATGGAAACACATCGGAGAGGATTCTTGCAGAGCTGCTGCATTTTCTGCGCCACCGCCCCGAAAGTCTGCAAAAGGCGTTTTATGATCTGCCGGTCGCAATTTCGGAAGGGCCTGGGAAGCAATAGAAACAAGAGGAGAAAACGAATGGCTATAAAACTCAAGCAACAACTGATTCCGGATACCGTTATCAAATGGTTCGCGGCGCTGTGCACCTTGTCTCTGCTGTGTACGGAAACGGTATATACATATTTTCTGTATACACCGCTGTTGATGGCATCTATGGCTGTGGGCTGTGTGCTGCTGCTGTGGCTGTTTCTGGTAGAACGAAAGATATACACCCGTCCGTATTCGGTGTTCTTTTTTGTGTTTTGTGTAAGCTACGGCGTTACGATCCTGCTCAACCGCCAAAGTGGTTTTGTAACCAACTGCGGGCAGCTGGTGTATACGGCTTTTTACTTTTTTATCTTCTTCTGCGCCTATTCGTCCTTGCAGGAGGAAACGAAAGCTGCGACTTTGAAGCTGCTGAGCTGGATAGTATTTGTATTTTCAGCAGCGGTGGCACTGGCCTCTTTGGGAATGATGTTTGCCGGTTACAGTGCGGAAATCGACCACCTCGGAACCGAAATCACCATAGGCTTTATCCACCGCAATAGCAGTATGCAGTTGGTGGGGGCCACTACCGGCCCTTCGTCCCTTAGTGAACTGTGCATGATGGGTATGATCTCGGCTTGGTATCTGTTCCACAAGCCCAACGGTATGCCCAAATGGCCGTGCACCCTGGCTGGCATCATCCTGTTTTTCACCATCGCAGCGGCCAATGCGTACTCTGCCCTGATGTCCATGACGGCCTTTGCGGTGCTTTTGGTGCTCTGCCTGAATCTTGGAAAGGCCATGCGCCAAAATGGGAAAACCATTCGCCTCGTAGGGAAAACTGTGGCGCAGATCGTGCTTGCCTGCGTGATCGTTATAGGCGGCTACTTCGGAGTTCAGCAGCTGGAGACGATTGCTGTCAATGGCGTGCAGCAGATCATCTATGACGATGACAATAAAGCCCCGGGCCAGCAGGGAGAGCGTCCGCCCAAGGTGACGATCACCCGAGATGTGGAGACATCTGCCAATGGTGTCCGAAGCAGCATCTGGCGCGAGGGCATCAAGCTGTTTGCCGCGCATCCTCTGGGCGTGACCAATAGTCATATCAGCGTGAAAGTCTTTTACGGTGTACCCGATTACGAGTATAGAAATCTGCATAACGGCTATTTGACCCTCCTGGTCGCTTCCGGCGTGATAGGCTTTTTGTCTGTCATGTCCTTTGGCATACTGTTTTTCATCCGTGCTATGCGTTATCTCTGCAAATGTACTGACCGGGAGAAGTGCAAGCAATTGTCGGTGCTGATTGCGGTTTGCGCCGCTATATTGGCCGGTGAATTGGTCAACGGCTGCTTTGTGCTTTGGCGCGGCCTGGTGTATATCGCACTGTGGCTGCTCCTGGGGCAGATTTGCGGGATCATTGCCCAGCCTAAAACCCAAAAGATCGATGCGCCGAAAAGCGCGCAGTGAGGAGGCTGTCATGCGTTCCATTGCCATCATTCCTGCCCGCAGCGGCTCGAAGGGCCTGCCGGACAAGAATATCTTAAAGCTAAAGGATAAGCCGCTTCTGGCGTATTCGGTGGAAGCGGCCCTGGCGTCCGGGGAGTTTGCAGCCGTGCATGTGTCTACGGATTCACCCTCATACGCCGACATCGCCCGTCAATTTGGGGCGGACGAGCCGTTTCTGCGCAGCGCGGAGACTTCCTCCGACACAGCTTCCTCCGAGGATGCTATACGCGAGGTCCTGCGGCGCTATCAGGAGCAGGGGGCCACATTTGATGCCTTCATGCTGTTGCAGCCCACATCGCCGCTTCGTACAGCGGCGGATATCCGAGCCGCATTTGAATTGTTACAGGAGAAAAATGCGGATAGCGTGATCTCTGTGTGTGAAGTGGATCATTCCCCTCTATGGTGTAATACCCTGCCAGAGGACGGAAATATGCGCGATTTTATCCGCGCCGGAGGGGAGAAACGCCGCCAGGATCTGGATGTATATTACCGCATCAACGGGGCAATCTATCTGGTGAAAACAGACTTTTTCCTCCGCACGGGCAGCTTATATGGTGAGAATACCTATGCCTATAAAATGCCGACTGGCCGCTCGGTAGACATCGATTGCCAGACAGATTTCCTGATTGCTGAAGCACTGCTGGGAAATGTCTAAGAAATTGTACAACATGAAAGGATATGCCAAAGGCCCATGCCTTTGGCATATTCTTAGGCTGCCGATAAAGTGGTATATTTGTGATAATGGTAAGGAAGGGTGTGTGAGGGAAACCCAAGAAGGGTGTCCCCTCACCATTGAAATCAATAGTTTTTGAAACTTTTTCAAAGTTTCAAAAACTTACTCAGCGGGGCGAAAAGACTTTTTCGACACGCTGAGAATATGCCAAAGGCCAATGCCTTTGGCATATTCTTTATAAGTCGAGGCGCAGTATAGGTGCCAGTTATGAACGAAAATGAAGCCCATATAGACATTTCCCCACCCATATGCTACAATAAACCCACTTCCCCAAAATCAAGAGAGGAGAAACTCTATGAATACCAACTGGAACGACCCCGATTTTCAGGGCTTTTCCCACAAAAACCCCTTCGCCGGGAAGCCCAAAAAGGAGAAAAAGCCCCGCAAGGCCATCGGCACGCCCCTGGGCCGCACACTGCTGAACCTGGCCGTCACGCTCCTGGTGGGCGCGGTTTACTACTATGTGTGCCTGCCCGCGCTGAACCTGCACAGCCAGTCCTTCTATGTGTTCGCCCTGCTGCTGTGCGCGGTGTACTGCGTCATGGCCGTCCTCACCTCCGGTTTCCAGGGCGAGGGCCCCAAGGGCTACTTCGGCTTCGTGAAAAAGCAGTGCAAGATACCGTTTTTCCTGGCCCTGGCCCTGGTGCTCACCGCCGTGGTGGGCAGCGTCATCGGCTGGCGCCTGTTCCGCGCTGCGGACTACCGTGACCTGCTCACCGTGGAGACCGGCGACTTTGCCAGCGAGGTCCAGGAGATCTCCTTCGACCAGATCCCCATGCTGGACCGCGACTCCGCCACCAAGCTGGGCAACCGCAAGCTGGGCGAGCTGGCGGACATGGTCTCCCAGTTCGAGGTGGACGACGACTATACCCAGATCAACTATAAAGACCGCCCCGTCCGCGTCACGGCCCTGCGCTACGGCGACTGGATCAAGTGGCTGAATAACCGCGCAGACGGCCTGCCCGCCTACCTCATCATCGATATGGTCACGCAAAATGTAGAGGTGGTGCGCCTGAATGACGGCATCCGCTACACCACCGCCGAGCACTTTGGCCGCAACCTCCACCGCTACCTGCGCTTCCACTATCCCACCTACATTTTCGATTCCCCCGCCTTTGAGATCGACGAGGACGGCAATCCCTACTGGGTCTGCCCCCGCATCACCAACACCATCGGCCTCTTCGGCGGCACGGATGTCCTGGGCGCGGTGCTGGTGAACGCCGTCACCGGCGAGACGGCCTACTATCAGGTGGGCGACATTCCCACCTGGGTGGACCATGTGTATAACGCCGACCTCATTATCAGCCAGTACGACGACCACGGCACCTATATCAACGGCTTCATCAACTCCCTCTTCGGCCAGCGGGATGTCACCGTCACCACCGAGGGCTATAACTACATCGCCCTGAACGACGATGTCTATATGTATACCGGCATCACCTCCGTGGTGTCCGACCAGTCCAACATCGGCTTCATCCTCTCCAACCAGCGCACCAAGGAGACCCGCTTCTACCCTGTGGCCGGTGCCGAGGAATATTCCGCCATGGACTCCGCCCGGGGCCAGGTGCAGCAGATGAATTACACCGCCACCTTCCCGCTGCTGCTGAACATCGCCGACCAGCCCAGCTACTTCATGGCCCTGAAGGACGCGGCGGGCCTGGTGAAGATGTACGCCATGGTCAATGTCAGCCAGTACCAGATCGTAGCCACCGGCGCCACCGTGGCCGACTGTGAGGGCAACTACCGCCTCATGCTGGCCCGCAACGGCCTCATTGACCAGAGCGATACCGACATCACCCCCTCCGGCCAGAGCCAGGTCACCGGTGCCATCGCCGAGATACGCTCCGCCGTGGTGGACGGCAACACCTGGTACTATCTGCGTCTGCAAGACGGCGCGGTCTACTACGCCATCTCCGCCGCCGACGATCAAAACGCCGTCATCCTCTCCGTAGGCGACCAGGTCACCGTCACCTTCGCCGAGGGCGAGGACAAGATCCTCTCCGCCTACACCGTCACGGCGGCCCGGTAAAGCGGGAGCGTATGATGGACTTTATTCAAAACATCGACTGGGCCATCCTCCACTGGATCCAGGAGAACCTGCGCTGCGGCGTGCTGGACTTCCTCCTGCCCAAGCTCACCCTGTTAGGGGAGGGGGGAGCCCTTTGGATCGTGGCGGGCCTCATCCTCACTGCCAGTAAAAAATACCGCAAGCACGGCCTCTGCCTCCTGGCGGCCCTGCTGGCGGGCCTGCTGATCTGCAACATCGGGCTGAAAAACATCGTAGCCCGCCCCCGGCCCTGCTGGCTGGAATCTATCGACCTGCTGGTGAAAACCCCCAAGGACTACTCCTTCCCCTCGGGCCACACCTGGTCTGCGGTGACGGGGGCCTGGCTGGTCACCTCTGCCAACCGCAAGTTCGGCTGGGCGGCCATCCCCCTGGCCGCGCTGTTGGCCTTTTCCCGGCTGTATCTGTTCGTGCATTTCCCGTCGGACATCCTGGCCGGGGCCGTCATCGGTGCGCTGCTGGGCGTCGCCGCCGTGGCTCTATGCCGCAAATTGCCGGGTGCCATCGATTAACAAGGGCAAACACGCCTGCCAGCGCGCCTTTGCGGCGCTTTTTGTCCTTCTCACCTTGGCGGGCGCCAGCCCGCCTGCGGCTCAAAAGCCAAAAATCGCTCGGAAATCCATCGCTGGCAGGTGCGAAGCAGTTTTGCCGCGCAGAAATGTGTCCAGACAAGGAAAGACCCGCAGGGAATACTTGCCGTATTTCCAAGGGGCTTGACGCGGTATGGGCGCATTTCTGCCCGTCAAAACCGTGTCTGCCCCTGTCAATCGATGGCAGAATTCGCAGAAGCTAAAGAAAAAAAGACGGCATTTCGCCGCCATCGGGAGGAACCGCCTATGACCCTGCAGCAGCTGAAATATGTGTCCATGGTGGAGCGCTGCGGCTCCTTCAGCAAGGCCGCCCAGAAGCTCTATGTCTCCCAGCCCAGCGTCAGCAGCCTGGTCCACGCCCTGGAGGAGGAGCTGCACATCACCATTTTCGAGCGCACCCCCTCCGGCGTGCGCATCACCAACCAGGGCCGAGAGCTGCTGAAGCTGGGCAATAAGCTCCTGCGGGACGCGGACTATATCGACGAGTATTTCCACGCCGACCCCTCCGGGGAAAAGCCCTCTCTTTTCGTCAGCAGCCAGCACTATGATTTCGTGGTGGCCGCCTTCGAGTCCTTCGTCTCCGACACCCGGGACGACCGCTATACCCTGGGTCTGAACCAAAACCAGACCTCCGTGGTCATCGAGGATGTCCGCCGGCAGTACAGCGACCTGGGCGTGCTGTTTTTATCGGATGTGAACCGCCGCCACATGGAAAAGACCCTGGAGGACAGCGGCCTGGCCTTTCACCCGCTGCTGCGGGCCCACCCCCACGCTTTCATGAGCCACAGCCACCCCCTGGCCCGCCGCGCCTCCGTCACCCCGGAGGAGCTGATGGACTACCCCTGCATCGTCTATGAGCAGAGCGCCGACTCCCCGGCCTTCTATTCCGAGGAGATGCTCCTGCCCAATTTCTACCCCCGCAAGGTGGTGTATATCAGCGACCTCTATGTGAGCTGTGCCCTCATGCGCAGCTGCAACGCCTACGACATCGGCACCGGGGTCATCTCCCCCCGCCTGGCCCAGGAGGTGGCCTGCGTAGCCATCGACACCGCCGACACCGTGGATGTAGGCTGGATCGCCATTCGCGGCAAGACCCTGCGCCCCATCGAGGAGGAATTCCTGGCCCACCTAAAGCGCCAGGTGCAGTCCGCCGCTAAAAGTTAAACCTATAAGCGGCCATAGCTTCCCGGTATTTCCCTAAAACTCAAATCTGTGCTATGCTGAATGCGTGAAGAAAATTCCGCATTCAGCATTTATTTTGTAGGAAAATTGCAGATAAAACAGCGCGTCAAAAAAGCCTCGCAGAGTTTGCCGCCCGCAGACTGCAATCCTTTTGGCAGAAAATTCCGCAGGAATTTTCGCCAGTCTAAAAATTGGAGGAACCGTTATGAGCCAGCTGAAAATGAAGCACCCGGATTTTGATGCCCAGACCGTGGGCTTTGACACCGCCGAGGTCCACGCCGGAGAGCCCCGTGACCCCTACGGCGCCCTGATCCCGCCCATCTACCAGACCTCCACCTTCTATTTCGACTCCACCGACGAGGCCGCCCGGGCCTGCGACGATTTCTCCCAGAGCTTCGCGTACAGCCGCATCACCAACCCCTCCCAGGACTACCTGGAGCAGAAGCTGGCGGCCCTGGAGCACGGGGCCGGTGCCGTGGCCTACGCCTCCGGCATGGGCGCGGTGTCCGGCGCGCTGTTTGCCGAGCTCCAGTGCGGCGACCACGCCATTTTCACCCGGGCCAAGTATTCCGGCACCGAGGACATCACCAGCGACTGGCTGCCCCGCTTCGGCATTGAGCACGACTCCTTCGTAGCCACGGACCTGGATGCCCTGGAGGCCCTCATGAAGCCCAATACCAAGGTGGTCTACCTGGAGTCTCCCGCCAACCCCACCATGATCCTGGCGGACATCGCCGCCATTTCGGAAATTGCCCACCGCCATGGTGCGAAAGTGTTCGTGGATAACACCTTTGCCACCCCCTATAATACCCGCCCCCTGGAGCTGGGGGCCGATGTGGTCATCCACAGCCTCACCAAGTACATGGGCGGCCACGGCGACATCATCGGCGGTGCGGTGGTCTCCAACGACGAGGACTTCCTCCGCCGCTGCCGCCTGGGCACCCTCATGCACCTGGGCGCGGTCATCGCCCCGTTTACGGCTTTCCTGGTCTGCCGGGGCCTCAAGACCCTGGGCGTGCGGATGCGCCAGTATAACGAGAGCGCCCTAAAAGTCGCCCAGTGGCTGGATGCCAACCCCAAGATCGAGGTGGTCCGCTATCCCCTCCTGGAGAGCAACCCCCAGTACGAGCTGGCCCGCCGCCAGATGAAGGGCGGCAGCGGCATGCTCTCCTTCGATGTCAAGGGCGGCCTGGAGGCCGGCAAGCGCTTCATCAATAGCCTAAAGCTCTGCACCCTGGCCGTCTCCCTGGGCGACACCGAGACCCTGGTAGAGCAAGCCGCCGCCATGACCCATACCATGATCCCCCGGGAAGTCCGCGAGGCCGCCGGCATCACCGACGGCATGATCCGTATGTCCGTAGGCCTGGAAGACCCCGACGACATCATCGCCGACCTGGCCCAAGCCCTGGAAAAGGTGTAACTCCAGTAAACCCCGTAGGGGCCGATGCCCACATCGGCCCGCCCCCAGCCCCCTTGCACCCCATCCGTAGGGGGCGGCGTCCTCGACGCCCCGCTTACAGCATTTCTTGTTACGCTTCCGTAGGGCGGAGTGCCCACACCCCGCCGCCCGATAACTACCGCACTCCCGGCAGGGCACACGGGCCCTGCCCTACAAAAAATATACGGTTGTAGGGCGGGGCCCATGTGCCCCGCCGCCCCACCGCACTCCCAGCAACCCATTGCCTCCCTTGCCTAAAGGGAGGGGGACCAGCCGTAGGCTGGTGGAGGGATTCTTGCGGGGTAGACGGTGATTCACTTCCCGCAAGTCAGTGCGTGGAAGGATCCCCCGGTCCAACACCGTAGGGCGGGGTGCCCTCACCCCGCCGCCGATACCGTACCGCATTTCTTGTAACCGTGTCATTGCGAACCAGTGACCGATGTCACTGGTGTGGCAATCCGTACCCCCCGTCCCCAAAGCCTCCCCAGCGTAAGGGGAAATCGCCGCAGCGCCGCCAGTGGCGGATACAGCAAGGCGATTTCGAGGAAGTGCCCCGATTGGCGGCCACGACAGTGGCCGGGAATCGGCTGGCACGACGGTGGGCAGGGTGGCGCGAAGCGCCGGAAGGGTCGCCGCCCACCGCACCCCTTGCGATCCCCCCCATATCAGCCCTTTTCTTTTCCATTTTCCTCCTATCCCTTTTCTCTCCTCTCCCCCCCGCAAAAACATCCCCCGTACCCAAATCGGTACGGGGGATGTTTTTCTCATTTATCCGGCCCACGCCGTCAGGGCTTTTGGCCCTCCTCCGGCAGCAGGTCCGTCATGCACTTGAGGCTGATGCCCAGGGTGGACATATTGTGCAGCAGCGCCGAGGTGGTAGGCGGCAATACCCCCGCCACACCCAGCACGATCAGCGAAAAGTTAAAGCCCACAATGAACCGATAGCTGCGGTGTATCCGTCCCATCAGCTCCTCCGCCAGCCGCCGCAGCGTCACCAGCGCAAACAGGTCCTCCGAGGCGATGGTGATGTCCGCGATCTCCCGGGCGATGGCCGCCCCGGTGGAGATGGCGATGCCCGCGTCGGCCTCGGACAGGGCAGGGGAGTCGTTGACCCCGTCGCCCACCATGATGACCGTGTGCCCCTTCTCCTTCTCCGCCCGGATAAAGGCGGCCTTGTCCTCCGGCAGCACCTCGGCGTAAACGGCGTCCACGCCCACTTGCCTTGCCACGGCCTCGGCGGTCTTGCGGTTGTCGCCGGTCATCATCACCACATTGGTAAACCCGCATTCATGCAGGGCCTTCACCGCGTCCGCAGCCTCCCGCCGCAGGGGATCGTAAATGCAGATCACCGCCGATAAAACCCCGGCGATGCAGAGGTACAGGTGGGAATACGCCTCCGGCAGGGCGGCGAATTTCTCCTCCTCGCCCTCCGGCACCCGGCAGCCCTCGTCCTCAAACACGAAGTGGGCGCTGCCAATGAGCACCTTGCGCCCCTCCACCATGCTGGAGATGCCGTGGGCCACCACATACTGCACCTGGGAGTGGTACTCCTCGTGGGAAAGCCCCCGGACCTTGGCCTCCTCCACCACGGCGTTGGCCATGGAGTGGGGATAGTGCTCCTCCAGGCAGGCGGCCAGACGCAGCATGTCCTCCTCCTTCCGCCCGCCAAAGGTCACGATCTGCGCCACCTTGGGCATAGCGTGGGTGAGGGTGCCGGTCTTGTCGAACACAATGGTGTCCGCCTTGGCCACGGACTCCATAAACCGTCCGCCCTTCACGGAGATGTGGTGGCCGCTGCTCTCCCGCATGGCCGACAGCACCGCAATGGGTATCGCCAGCTTCAGCGCGCAGGAGAAGTCCACCATCAAGACCGCCAGGGTCTTGGTGATATTTCTCGTCAGCAGATAGGTCAGCGCCGTGCCGCCCAGGGTGTAGGGCACCAGCCGGTCCGCCAGCCGCGCCGCCTTGTCCTCGGCGGTGGACTTCAGCTTTTCCGACTCCTCGATCATCTGCACGATGCGGTCGTAGCGCCCGCCGCCGGAGGCCTTTTCCACGCACACGACGCACTCGCCCTCCTCGGCCACGGTCCCGGCGTACACATAGCTGCCCGGCCGCTTGGGGACGGGCATGGACTCGCCCGTCATAGACGACTGGTTCACCATGGCCTCGCCCTCGACCACCTTGCCGTCCAGGGGGATCACATTGCCCGTGCGCACCACCACCCGGTCCCCGGCCTGAATGTCGGTGATGGGTGTCAGTACCTCGGTCTCGCCCACCTGGAGCCACACCTGGTCGATGTGCAGAGACATAGCCCCGGCCAGGTCGGCCACGGACTTCTTGTGGGTCCACTCCTCCAGAATTTCGCCCAGCCTGAGCATGAACATCACAGACCCGGCGGTGTTGAAGTCGCCCCGGAGCATAGACACCGTCACGGCAGTAGCGTCCAGCACCGCCACGGACAGCTTCCCGTGCAGCAGCGCCTTCAGCCCCTCCCGTATGTACTTCACCGAGCGGTAGAGGGCCAGCGCCGTAGTCACCGGCACCGGCAAAAAGAGCTTCGAGACGCACCGGCGCAAAACGGTCATGGCCAGCTTGTCCTCAAACTCCCGGTTCAGCGCCCGGGATGTGTGCTCCGGCACCAGGTCCATGCTCTCGGCCTTTTCAAAGGAGAAAGCCGCCAGCGCGCCTATCACCGCGCCCCGCTCCCCCTTGTACTGCACCACCGCGTCCCCGGTGCGGTCGTAGACCTTCACCTCGGTGACGCCCTGGGCGGCCCGCAGATAATACTCCAGCACATCCGCCTGACGCAGCGTCATGGCGGCGCAGCTCATGTGTACCCGCAGCCGCCCGGGTGTTTCATGGAGAATGACGCACTTCATTCTGCCTTAGCTTCTTCCTTGGAAGTGTCCTCCACAACGGCGGCCTCGGCCTCGGCGGCCCGGCGCTCGTTGATGGCCTTCGCCTCAGCGTAGATGTCCTCGGCGTTCTCGCGTACGGTGGTCACGGTCTCCATCACGCAGTCCTTGGCCCGCAGCACGGCGGCGGTGGTGTGAGAATAGACCTTCTTGGCGTCCCGGCTGCCCAGGACCTTGATGCCGGCGGTGCCGAACAGCAGCCCGGCGGCAAACAGACCAATTTTCTTCATGGTAAATTACCTCCCAAATCGATAAATATAGAGGGGTATAAAATCTGTACCCTTCTGCCTGTAAAATACCACAGAATCTAAAAAAATGCAAGCCGCCGCCCATAGAAAACTGACGGTTTTCGCCCCAAACGGAGAGAAAATTGGAAGTAATTTGCCCAATTTTCCCCTTTCCCTTTGACATCCGCCCCTCCGGCTCGTACAATAGAGTCAAAAAGTGAGAAAGGGAGCCGTGCCATGACTGAAAGACCCATAATCGAAGCCCACCTGTCCGCCGCCTTTGCCCAGGCCATGGACCGGGGCCGCATGGTGATCTTCAGCGCCCCCTGCGGCTTTGGCAAGACCGTGGTCTCCCGGGCCTTGCTGGCAGGGGAGAGGGTGCTGACGCTTTCGGCGGAGGACGAGGATTTTGCCCTCCCGTCCGACGACGGCACCTGGGATGTGCTGCTGTTAGACCAGCTCCAAAGCCTGCCCCAGGAGGATCAGGAGGCCCTGTGCCAGCTCCTGCGCACCGCCGTGCGCCGTAAGTTCGTCCTTTTAAGCCGGGGCCACCTCCCGGCCTGGCTGACCCCCTTTCAGTTCTCCGGCCTTTTGCAGGTGTTCACCGCCCGGGACCTGGCCCTCCGCCGCCCCGGCGCGGCAGAGCTCATGGCCCGCCACGGTGTCACCCTCACCGATACCGAGCTCACCGCCGCCCTCTCCGACACCAGCGGCCATCCCCTGGCCCTGGACCTGCTGGGCCGCTGCATGGCCGCCCGGGGCCAGGGCTATACCCCCGCCGTAAAGCAGACGGTGCGCCGCCAGATGATGGACTATTTCGAGGGCGCGGTGTACCGCCGTTTCGACCTCTCCCTGCGCCGCTTCCTGCTGGAGATGTCCCCCTTTGAGCCCTTCGACCTGGAGCTGGCCCGCATCGTCAGCGGCGACAGCCGGGCAGGGGAGCGCCTGGCCTTTTTGCAGCGGGAGACCTCCATGCTCCTCTACGAGGGGGAGAAGTGCCGCTTCTGGCCCGCCTTCCGGGAATTTCTCCTTTGGGAGCTGGAGCGGGAGTATACCGACGAGCAGCGCCGCAGCCTCTATAACCGGGGCGCCCTCTACTATGAGTTGCACCAGGACTTCGGCCAGGCCCTGGCCTTCTATGACCGGGGCGGGGACAAGCGCAAGGTCTCCGAGCTCCTGCGCCGCAGCGCCGAGCTGCACCCGGGCATGGGCCACTATGAGGAGCTGGCCGTGTACTATGATACCTTGGACGACCGGGAGATCGCCGACTCCCCCTCCCTCATGCAGGCTGTGAGTATGCTCTGCGCCCTGCGGGGGGACTACGACGGCTCCCGGCGCTGGTACGACACCCTCTCCGATTTCGCCGCCCGCCGCCGTGGCTCAGACGCAGCGGGCCGGGAAGCCCGTGGCCGCCTGGCCTGGCTGGATATTTCCCTGCCCCAGCGGGGCGTCACGAACCTGGCGGAGACGATCCCGGCGGTGTTTCGCCTACTGCTGGCCCGGCAGATCACCCTGCCATCGTTTTCCGTCACCAGCGCCCTGCCCAGCGTCATGAACGGCGGCAAGGACTTTTCCGACTGGAGCAAAAAGGACGATCTGTACTATGCCACCCTCCGCCTGCCCGTAGAGGCCGTCCTGGGCCGGGACGGCGTAGGCGTGGCGGATATAGCCCTCGCCGAGAGCAAGTTTGAAAAGGGCCAGGATGTTTCGGGCCGGGTCCTGACTCTGGTGTCCCGCCTCAGCGAAATTCGCTGCCAGGGCACGCCGGATATGGAGTTCGCGGCGGTGGGCCTCATCGCCCGCAGCCAGGTGGACGGAGGCCGCACCGAGGACGGAGGCCGTATGCTCCTGTCCCTGCGCCAGCGGCTGGAGGAGGCCGGGGAGGAGCGCTTCTTCCCCAATATCGACGCCATGCTCTGCCGCCTGGCCCTGCGCACCGGCGACCGCCAGGCCGTGGCCGACTGGTATCGGGATAAGGCCCCCCGGGACCCCACCCATTTCCGTGTCCTCCTGCGCTATCAGTATTTCACCCAGGCCATGGTGGAGCTTTCCCAGGGCGACCCGGGCGCGGCCCTGCTGACCCTGGCCCCCCTGCAAAACTACTGCGCCGTCTGCCAGCGCCATATCGACAGCATACATCTCTATATCCTGCGCGCCCTGGCCAAGTCCCGCCGCCGTGACGAGACCTACCGCGCCGATTTGGAGACCGCCCTAAACATGGCGGCCCATTACGGCTTCACCCGCACCGTGGGCCAGTACGGCGCGGCCCTCCTGCCCCTGCTGGAGCATTGGCCCTGGCAGGGCGACCCGGATTTCTGGAATGCCATGATGCTGGCCGTGCGCACCCAAGCGGCCAATTACCCGGACTACCTGACCCCGCCCCTGGAGCAGACCGAGGCCCTCACCGCCGCCGAAATGCAGGTCCTGCGCCTCCTCTGCGCCAATAAAAGCAACGCCGAAATAGGCCGCATCCTGGACATCCGCCTCCCCACGGTCAAAAGCCATGTCAGCCATATCCTGCAAAAGCTCCATGTAAACCGCCGCACCGAAGTAAAAAAAGCCGCCGAGACCCTGCATTTACTCCCCGGCACAAAGCTATAAAAGAAGAATAAAAAAGAAACAGAAAAAACCTCCGCCCACCCCGGAGGTTTTTTCCTTTCCCCGCACCCCCAAAAACCCGTTGCCTCCCTTGCCTAAAGGGAGGGGGACCAACCGAAGGTTGGTGGAGGGATTCGTGCGGGGTAAACACCTGCGCATTTTCCATAAGTTCGTGCGTGGAAGAATCCCCCAGTGCGTAGGGGCGGACGCCCCTGTCCGCCCGCCGTCCTCGTACCGCACCCCATGCAAAAACCCCTGTCATTGCGAGGGCGCAAAGCGCCCGTGGCAATCCGTACCCCCGTCCCCAAAGCCTCCCCTGCGCAAGGGGAGGTGGCGCGAAGCGCCGGAGGGGTCGCCTCCCGCACCCCATGAAACCCCCATCTTTCCCCTTTCCACTTTCAACTTTCCTCTCTCCAAAACCTCCATCTCATACTTTGGCATGATTGACAGATCATGGAAATCGGGTACAATGTAAAGGATAAGTCTAAACTGGGACATTATGGAATCTTGAGCGTAAAACCAGGAAAGGAAAGTGAGCATGAAGAAAAGGATCGTAAGTCTACTCATCTGCCTGGCGGTGGCCGCCACCACCCTGCTGGGCATGGCATGGGCCGACCTTCTCCCCACGGGCCTGTTCGTCCGCTACGCGGCGGTCACGGGCCAGCAGGAGCAGGTCAGCTATGTGGTCGGCGAGGGCCAAACCCAGGTCCGCTCTGCCGAGTGTACCATTTTGGAGTCCTCCGACACCAGCATCCAGCTCAGCGAGGGCTGGTATGCGGTCAAGGCCGGAAACTTCACCATCAACGGCGATATTAAGACCACGGGCGATGTCCACATCGTCCTGTGCGACTATGCCAATTTGGTGGTGGAAGGTTCCTTCCTGACCCAAGGCGGCGGCAGCGTCAGCATCTACGCCCAGACCTTTGACCAGGTGGGCCAGACCGGATGCATGACCGTGGACAGCACCCAGGGCAGCGCCTTTGTGCGCCAGTCCGGCGACCCTGACCCGGCCAAGCTCTGCATCTACGGCGGCAAGATCCAGGCCAAGGGCAGCCAGCGCGCCATGGATAAGAACTACCTCGTCCAGGTGGGCGACGGCACCGAGAAGGCCTACCAGACCACCCCCCTCCGCTGCACCCTGGTCGCGGACGAGACCATCCTCCCCGCCGACCAGTGGATCGGTCAAAGCGACTTCGATGCCAATAATATCTATTTCCAGCGCTGCGACCACACCCAGGGAATGTATCTCTACACCCCCACGGACAGCACCCACCACATCGAGACCTGCGAGTCCTGCAACTACCGGCCCGGCGGCTTCGAACACATCGCTGTATGTAGCTTCGCCCAGCATGAGTGCATCCTGGATGCAAACGGCAACAGCACAGACCGCCACACCAACGAATGCTACTGCGGCAATATCGGCGACCCCGCCGAGAGCGCCTGCGTGTTCTCCGACGACGATTACTACTGGCTGGACACCAAGTACCACGGCCATAAGTGCCAAGACTGCCTCGGCATCAGCGAGCTGCAAGAGCATACCTTTGTGGACGGCACATGCACCTTCTGCGGCGAAGACTGCCCGCACCAGGTGGATGAAAACGGCAAGTGTACCATCTGCGGCGAACAGTACGAGGCGGTAGTGATCCAGGATGGAGACGAAGATGAATACGAATACTACTACTTCGCCGACTTCACGGAGGCTCTGTACGCCTGCGACGGCGCTACCCTGAAGCTCCTGGCGGATGCCGCCGTGGATTCCGGCCTGGCCCTGCCGGAGCAGAGCTACATTTGCCTGGACCTGAACGGCAAGACCCTCACCGTCACCCCCGATGAAGACGGCCAGGCCTACCTGCTGCTGGAAAATAACGCCAATCTTGAGCTCACCGGCAGCGGCGCCATGCAAGGCGAACTGCGCCTGCAAGACGGCGGCTCCCTGGATACCAAGGAGACCTTCACCGGCTCCATCAATGCCGTCACCGTAGACGACCGCGCTTTCCTGAATATCCTCAGCGGCCATATCGGCACCCTGACCCTCAACTACACCCAGCAGTCCGATTCCTATATCAGCCTGCTGTCCCTCTACGGCGGCACCTTTGACCGCATCGTCAGCAACTATAAAGACGCCCAGGGCGATCCCCTCTATGACCTGCCCCTGAGCCGCCTGCTCAAGCCCGGCTACGCCCTGCGCTACACCGCCGACGGCAAGCTGGCCCCCGTGGCAGAGCACGGCATCGGCACCGGCATCTTCGGCGTGGAGGCAGTACGCTGCACCCACGACGGCTCCACCGCCGACCAGTGCCCCTACTGCGGCCTCACCCATGTGGCCGAGGCCCGGGGCAAGAAATATTACACCCTCCAGGACGCCCTGGATGCCGTGTACAGCAACGGCAGCGAGGTCACCATCCTGGACGACATCGGCATCGGTGCCATTCCCGTCCTGCTCAGTGAGACCAGCTCAAACCGGATCACCCTGGACCTCAACGGCCACACCGTCAGCGACCTGGCCGTGGGCTCCACGGACTTTGACCATGAGACCCGGGAGATTTTTGCCACCGGCACCGGCCTTGCCTGGATCACCGACAGCGTGGGCGGCGGCGTGCTGAAAAATGTCAGCGTCTATTCCGGCTCTCTGATCCTGGATGGCGCGGCCATCGGAGACCTGTATTGCTATGACCAGGCCACCATCAACTCCGGCTCCGTGACAAAACTGACTGCGGGCAAGCTGAATGCTTCCGCCCCCGGCGCCCGGGTGGTCGTGGAAAAAGTCGGCGCCGGCGACAACATGATCCCGGACGCCGCCTGGCGGGTCCGCGACGCGGATTCCTCCCTCCTGCTGAAGTGGGGCTTCTTCGATTCCTTCTTCATAGATAACTTCGGCAGCGTGGAGATCCAGAAGGGTATATTTAACTATATCGAAAGCTACAAAGACGGCAATCCCTACCCCCTGCGCAGCATCATCGGCAGCAAGAGCGCCTTCTATACAGACCCCGACGGCACGGGCGCTTTTGGAAAAATCTACTTCCTCACCAATGAGGCCAAGCTCGAGAATGTGATGCTCGGCGACGATCACGAGCACGAGTTCCCCAATAGCACCGTCGCCTGCCCCTGCGGCCTCACCTGCCAGCACCAGGTGGACGATGCGGGCCTGTGCAGCCTCTGCGGCGCGAAATTTGAGGTCTACACCCAGCTTGCAGACGGCACCGCCACCTACTATGATACCATCCAGACCGCCCTCCGGGCCGGCTTGCAAGACGGCGAGCTGGTGCAGCTCCTGGCCGACAGTGCCTTGACCAGCACCGCCCATATCACCACCCCCGGCACCACCCCGGTCACCCTGGACCTCAATGGCAAGACCTTGGATGCGACTGTGTATGAAGGCCTTTTCTTCCGGTCCGGCAAGCTGACCATCCAGGATTCCCTGGGCGGCGGCAGCATCTTCGGCGATCTGCGCCTCAGCGGCACCGTGACCATCACCGGCGGCCAGTTCTCCCGCGTCGAGCTAAAGGATGCCGCCACCAGCAAATTGACCCTCTCCGGGGGCACCTTTGTTTACCTGAACTGCTCCGGCACGGCCGGGACCGAGCTCCTGGCTGACGGCTGCGCCTACTATGATAATAGCGCCAACAGATGGATCTCCCAGCTTCACGCTGGCACTAAGGTGGAGTTCATCAATGTCACCGTCAAGACCTGCCCCCACGAGGGCCTGGACGAGACCACCGGTCTCTGCGGCATCTGCGGCAAGACCATGCTGGTCAAGGTCACCCCGGCGGAGGGCGAACCCTATTATTCCGAGTCGCTCCACAATGACGAGATGTCCGCAGGCGAGGTCAAGCTCCTGCGTTCCACAACGAGTCCGTTGACCCTGTACACCAGCGGCACCCTGGACCTCAACGGCCACGACCTCACCGCCGCCATCATCGAGGCGGATGGCAAGTTCGTGCTGAAAAACACCGCCGAGACCGCCGGCTCTGTGAACAATTTCATCATCGGCGCCATCTACGGCCCCCAACTGGTCCGTCCGGGCACCCTGGTCATCGAGGATGAGAATATCCACATCGGCACCTTGAGCGTCGTGAAAAACGACGGCACCCAGCTCACCTGCGGCTCCTTCGATCACTTCATCATTAACACGGACCATAACCCCGGCCTCACCGTGGCGGGCATCCTGGCCCCCAACCATACTCTCCAGGATACCGAAGGCGTATTTGTCAAGACCAGTGCCATGGAGATTTGGAGTGCCGTCCCCATGCGCGTCGTGGCCCATACCCATAGCTTCCCCGACAGCGCCACCGACTGCCCCTGCGGCCTGCATTGCGACCACGACATCAGCGATACCACGGGCCTGTGCAGCCTCTGCCAGACCCAGTTCACCACCAAGGTCACCCACGGCGAGACCTCCGTCTATTACCCCGGCACCCTGGCCGATGCCTTTGATAAGGCCCAGAACGGCGACACCGTGACCCTTGTCTCCGATGACCTGGTGACCACCGCCGTCATTACCGATGGCCGCACCCTGACCCTGGACTTCAACGGCAAGACCCTGGTGCCCAACGGCGTCGGCATCATCCTGGGTGACTCCGCAGATGCCACCAAGTCCGGCCACCTGATCCTCACCGGCTCCGGCGGCACCGAAGAACTCCCGAACAGCTACTATCAGAGCATTTGGATGACCGGGCCCAGCACCCTGCAAACCAAGAATTTCACCGGCTATATCGGTAAGCTCGCTGTGCATGGCAGTGATGCCGGCGGCCAGCTCTCCGGCGGCACCTATGGCATCATCTCCCGCAGCGGAAGTGGCTCCGGCATCCTGGGCAGCTTCCTGGCCCCCGGCTACGCTTTCCAATACACGGGTGAAAACGGCGCTTACCTGCCCTATGACACCGCCCTGGAGGGCATAGTGGATGGCAACTTTATCCTCACCGAGATCGAAAATGTCCAGGTGGTCTCCTGCCCCCACACGGAGGCAAACGAGGACACTACCCTCTGCGTTGCCTGCCATAAGGCCATGACCGCCAAGATCACCCGCTCCGACGGCACCTACTATTATGTCGGAGAAATCGGGTATGGTGATATGTATAATAAGGAGGTAAAGCTCCTGCGTGACCCGGGCGCGGTCCACTTCCGCGGCATCTGCACCCTGGACCTCAACGGGAAAAACATGATGAACGCTTTCCTCGGAGCGGACGGCAAGTTCGTGCTGAAAAACACCGGCGAGGCTGAGAGCTATATCCAGGCCTTCAGCATCGGTGCCAACTATGGCGGCGAAGTGCTCTATCCGGGCACCCTGGTCCTGGAGAATGACAACATCGTCATTGATAACCTGACCGTCACTAAAAACAATGGCACCCAGCTCTCCTGCGGCTCGTTCTATATCCTCTCTATTAACGAGGAGAACAACCCCGACCTCACCGTGGCGGACCTCCTGGCCCCCGGCCACGCCCTCGTGGATAAGGACGGCAACTTCGTAAACGCCAATGTCACCGCCATTGACGGCGGCACCGACCCCATCCACATCGTGCCCCATGAGCATAGCTTCGCCAACAGTGTTGATCCCTGCGCCTGCGGCTATCAGTGCGACCACAACATCGACGAAGCCACGGGCCTTTGCGGGAGCTGCGGTACCCAGTTCAACACCAAGATCCTCCGGGGCGAAAACTTCATCTATTACCCCGGCACCCTGGCCAATGTCTTCGATAATGCCCAGTCCGGCGACACCATCTACCTCCTGGTAGACGGCCTCGCCGCCAACGCCTCCCTGGGCGCGGGCAACACCGTGACGCTGAACTTCAACGGCAAGACCCTGAAAACGGATAACGACGGCATCATCCTGGGTGGCCGCTGGAATGCCGCCACCTGGTCCACGGACGACATCGGCCCCGGCCACCTGATCCTCTCCGGCTCCGGCGGCATCCAGGACCCGCCGTATACCTCCGAACAGGGCATCCTCCTGTACTACGGCAGCACCCTGTCCACGGATAATTTCACCGGCCACATCGGCAAGGTGGGCCTGGACGATGTGGAGAAGCTCAGCGGCCAGTTAGACGGTGGCACCTACGGCCTGCTGTACTGCAACGGTTATACCAATAACACCGTGGGCAGCTTCCTAAAAGAGGGCTATGCTTTCCAGTATACGGATGAGACCGCCGCTTACCTGCCCTATAATACCCCGCTGGAGGGCTGGCCCGGCGTGACCCACATTTGGAATGTCCAGGTCGTGAAGTGCCCCCACGCGGAGATCAAGAACGGTGCCTGCACCTACTGCGATGCCCACATCGTGGCCTCCATCCGGGGCGATTCCGGCGAGGTCTATTACAGTGACTTCAACACCGGTTTGGAAGACGCCCGCATGATTGGCCGCACCCTGAAGCTCTACGCCGATTATAACTATACCACACCCATCGACCTGACCGGCAGCGTCATATCCATCGACCTCAACGGCTATACCATCGCCCCCGCTGACGGCGTAACGGCGAAGCTGATCCTGTCCGGCGCAGACCTGACCATCCAGGATTCCAGCGAAAATGCCAACGGCAGCTTCGGCCCCCTGGAAGTAGTGGAAAATGGCCGCCTGATCCTCCTGAGCGGCTGGCTGGATAGCCTCACCGTACCCCAGGATACGGAGGGCCTCGTCTCCCTGCGCGGCGGCGGCCTCCGGGGCGAGACCAATATTTCCACCGCCCTGCTCCCCCTGCTCAAGGACGGCTGCTATGCCCTGGATGACCAGGGTGCCGTGGTGGACATCACCCTCCCCGGCCAGGTGAAGCCCAATGTGGCCTACACCATCGCCCAGGCCCCTGCCTCTGACACCGATGTCGCCTGCTTCTCCTACAAGGTGCCCCTGGGCAGGCAGAATGTGCCTCTGGGCCTGTCCTTCGCCCCCGTGGGCGAGGCAGCCGCCTACTACACCGTCTCCTGGCACCGTGTAGCCGCGGACTACCCGCGCCTGGTGGCTACCGCCATGACCGAAGAGAATGGCCGCCTGGTGTATGACACGGACTATGTAGACCCCAACCCCGACCAGCCCGGCTTTGACGGTCTGAAACCCGGCGATAGGGTCGCGGTCGTCCCCGTTGTCACCGCCTGGAACGCAATGGACGGGATCCTCTGGCAGACCTGGTTCCAGGATTCGTATGGCCTTAGCTCCTACCTGGAGATCACCAACCCCAATCTGAAGTATGCCGACATCACCCTGGACCGGGAGCTGATCTTCCAGCCTGATAATTTCGGCCAGAGCAGCCAGGGCACCGAGCTCACCCAGCCCATCACCGTCACCTACTTCGGCCAGACCCTCACCGAGGGCACCGACTATGTCGTAGAGGGCAACACCGGCGTAGGTGCCGGCGACTACACCCTCACCATCCGTCCCGCCGAGGGCAGCGACTTCCTGGGCGAAAACTCCGCCCCCTGGACCATTGCCAAGCACACCCTGGGCGCGGTGGAGACGCCGGGTCACAAAGAGTATGACGGCACCACGGACCCCGTCCTGGACGGTTCTAACTTCTGGTCCGAGGTAGATCCGCTTAGGCGTATTAACCTGGTCCTGGGCGAGGATTATGAGGTCGTCAGCATCACCTCCGGCTATGAAAGCGCCAATGCGGGCAGCAGTAGCAGCAGCCACAGCGCCACCATCCGCCTGAAGAACAGCAACTATATCTTTGCAAACGGCACCGACACCCAGACCCTTACCTTTACGCAGGCCATCATTGTCGGCCCCCTGCCTGCCAGTGCCGTGCTGACCCCGGGCAGCCTGACGGTGAGCAACAACCATGAGAAGTCCTACACCTTCGACCTCAAGACCCTGCTTCCCACCCTGCCCGAGAACATGACCTTCGGCAGCCTCCTCTACGAGCTGGTGGACTACAAGTTCTATCGCCCCTACGAGGGCCAGGTGGACTTCACCTCTCTGAAGGCCCTGGACCTGGATAGCCGCTATTACACCGACGGTGCCACCGTCAGCGCAGACGGCATCCTCACCCTGCCCATTAACGCCGTGGAGACGGATGTGGAGGGCTCCATCGGCACGGTGAATGTCAGGGTCACCAGCGGAAACATCAAATACTTCCCCCTGACCGTTCAGCTCACCGCCAAGAATAAGCAGATCCCCGAGGGTGAGCCTACCTTCAGCGCCACCACCATTGACTACGGCCAGACCCTCAGCGACATTGAGATCACCGGCACCATGAAGGTGGGCGATACGGTCGTTCCCGGTACCTTCACCTGGAACGAGCCCAACCTCGTCCTGGGTGCCAGCGACTGGAATGTCAACTGGACCTTCACCCCGGATAACACCGACGACTACGAGAGCGTCCGCGGCACTGTTGTCATCACCGTGAACCCGGTACCCGTCACCGTCACCGCCCCCAAGGCCAACACCTTGACCTACACCGGCGAGGCCCAGTATCTCCTGACCGCAGGTAAAGCCAAGGGCGGCTGGATGGTGTACAGCACCGAGCTGAACGGCACCTACACCTACACCCTCCCCATGGGCACCACCGCCGGGAGCTACACCGTTTGGTATAAGGTGGAGCCCGACAGCAACCACACGGGCACCCAGCCTGAGCCTGTCACCGTGACCATCGCCCAGGCTAAGGCTCCGGCCCCCACCCAGGGCAGCCTCACCGTGGTCAATGAGCGGGCCGAGACCTTGACCCTGGACCTGGCGAAGCTCCTGCCCACCTTGACCGGGAACGCTGACTTCGGCACCGTCACCTATGGCGAGCCCACCGTGAAGCTGACCAAGGGCTATTACACCGAGGGCGCCACCGTGGATGCCAAGGGCCTGCTGACCCTCCCCGTGAACGCGGTGAACAGCACCAAGGAGGGCGAAATCGGCACCGTCACCGTCACCGTGACCACCACCAACTATGAGGACATCACCCTGACGGTCAATGTCAACGCCCGCAACAAGGGCACCCCCGCAGGAGAACCCAACTTCAGCACCACCACCATCGACTTCGGCCAGAAGATCGGCGACATCGCCATCTCCGGCACCATGCAGGTGGGCGAGATGGCCATCCCCGGCGCATTTACCTGGGATACCCCCGACTACGCCCCCAACGCCGGTAAATGCACAGTCTCCTGGACCTTCACCCCCGATGATACCGATGAATACAAGGTGGTCCACGGCACCGTGACCATCACCGTGAACAAGGTGCCCGTCACCGTCACCGCCCCCAAGGCAAACACTCTGACCTACACCGGCCAGGCCCAGACCCTGCTGACCGCAGGCAGCGCCGTAGGCGGCCAGATGGTCTATAGCCTGGAGAAGGACGGCGCCTACGCCGCCACCCTCCCCACCAAGACCGACGCAGGCACCTACACCGTTTGGTATAAGGTAACGGCGGACGATAACCACATCGGCACCGACCCCGCGTCCGTGCAAGTGACCATCTCCCAGGCGACGGCCCCGGCCACCGCCCAGGGCAGCCTCACCGTGGTGAACGAGCGCGCCGAGACTCTGACCTTCGACCTCTCGAAGCTCCTGCCCACCCTGGCAGAGAACTGCGGCTTCGGCGCCGTGACTTACGGCCAGCCCACCGTGGCCCTCAAGGACGGCTACTACACCAATGGCGCGACCGTGAATGAAAAGGGCCTCCTGACCCTGCCCGTGAACGCGGTGAACAGCACCGATGAGGGCGCCGTGGGCACCGTCACCGTCACCGTGACCACCACCAACTACCAGGCGTTCACCTTGACGGTCAATGTCTCCGCCCGGAACAAGGGCACCCCCGCGGGCGACCCGACCCTGAGCGCTCAGATCATTACCTACGGCCAAAAGGTCAGCGACATCAAGCTCTCCGGCACCATGCAGGTGGGCGAGACGGAAGTCCCCGGCACCTTCACCTGGGACGCTCCTGAGACCGCCCCCAACGCCGGCACCTACACCGCCGCCTGGACCTTCACCCCCAAGGACACCGATGAATATAAGGTAGTCCACGGCACGGCCACCATCGCCGTAGAAAAGGCCGAAGTCACCGTCACGGCCCCCCAGGCCAACACCTTGACCTACACCGGCCAGCCCCAGACCCTCCTGACCGCAGGCACCGCCCAGGGCGGCCAGATGGTGTATAGCACCGACCTCAGCGGCACCTACACCGCCGCCATCCCCACGGCACCGACGCGGCCAGCTACACCGTGTACTACAAGGTTCTGGGCGACGCTAACCACAAGGACACCCAGCCTGAGAGCCTCACCGTGACCATCGGCACAAAGGCTCTGACGGCCTCCGATGTCACCGTGTCCACCCCCAGCAATGTGCCTTATAATGGCCAGAGCCACCGCTGGACCCCGGAGATCACCTTCGGCGGCGCGGCCCTGGCGCCGGATCGGGATTACACCGTGTCCTATGATAAGGACGACTTCACCAATGTCACCGGCGACATCACCGTCACCGTCACCGGCGCGGGCAACTTCTCCGGCACCGTGCAGCGCACCTACGCCGTCACCGCCCGTCCCATGGACGATGTGACCGTGGTGCTGGAGGACCTGACCTACACCGGCGCGGTGCAGATGCCCCGCATCGTCTCCGTCACCGTGGACGGCTACACCCTGGTGGAGGGCACTGACTACACCGCCACGCTGAAGGACGCTGTTTTCGCCGGGAATTATCCCTTGACCCTCACGGGCCTGGGTAACTTCACCGGCACCACCCAGCGCACCCTCACCATCGCCCGGGCCGAGGCCCCCGCTGTGGCCCCCATCCGCGTGGATGTGACCAACGGCTACGCCACGGCCTACACCGTGGACCTGCGCTCGGCCATGAATGCCGTTCTGCCCAAGGGCTGCCGCTTCGGCGCGGTACACTATGGCGGACTGAACTTCACGGACGATAAGGGCTACTGCGATGTGGACGCTTCCAACATCAGCGCCCAGGGCATCCTGACCCTGGCGGTGAACGCCGTCAGCACCACCCAGGAGGGCCTGGCCGCCACCGTCCGCGTCACCGTGGAGACCGGCAACTATCAGCCCATGGAGATTACCCTGGAGCTGTACGCTGTGAATAAGACCGTGCCCACCGGCGCGCCCATTCTCAGCAGTACCACCCTGCCCTACGGTAAGACCATGTCGAACATCACCCTTTCCGGCAGCATGAAGGACGGCGCCACCGTGGTGCCCGGCACCTTCGCCTGGACGGAGCCTGACCTGCGTCCCGCCAGCGGTGCCTATACCGCCGCCTGGATCTTCACCCCCGACGACGGCAAGTACGCCACCGTCTCCGGCGCTTCGGATATTACCGTGGCCGCGCCTCCTGCGACGATCCCCGTCTACACCGTGGGCGGCACCGTCAGCGAGGGCAGCCTCACCGGCGGCGACGAGACCCCCGTCTCCGGCGCCCTGGTCACCATCCGCAAGGGCCTGGAGATCCTGGGCGGCCAGAAAGTCACCGATGAAAACGGTAACTTCAGCCTGGACGGCGTCCCCGCCGGCACCTACAATGTGGTGGTGGAGTACGCGGGTAAGATCGTCACCACCAAGGTCATCCTCACGGATAGCAGCATCAGCGACCTGCATATCGTCATCCCCCGGGAGGATGTGAGCAGCGAGCTGCAGATCAGCGCGGGCAGCCTGGCCCGGGATACCGTGGTAGGCGGCCTGGATAAGGAAGCGGAGAGCCGCTACCTCTCCGGCGGCAGCGCGGAGCTGGACGGCGCGTCCGTGGCCCTGCGTATGACCATCCGGGAGCTGTCCCAGAGCAATGCCGACCCCGTGCAGAAGCTCCTGCGCGCGGCGGCCAGGGATAAGACCCTGTCGTTTATGGACCTAAGCCTCCTGCTGGTGCAGAACGGCTCCGAGGAGGAGCTGACCACCACCAACACAGTCCTGGAGCTGCTCTTCTCTTACGACACCACCCGCCGGGACATCACCGTCCTGCGCATGAATGACGGTAAGGCCGAAGCCCTCCGCCGCCTGGATAAGCTCCCGGCTCAGGCTGAGGACGGCACCTACTATGTGGACGCCCAGACCGGCGCCATCCACATCTTTGCCGCCAGCTTCGACACCTACGCCGTCGGCTACACCCCGGAGCCCGCCGATCCCGGCGCGGCCACCGGCGACGCGGGCATGGTCCTCTATGCCGTGCTGGCCCTTAGCGCCTGCACCGGCATGGCCGCAATTAGCTCCCGCCGCAAAAAGCGTGGATAAACCCCAATCAAAAATCAAAACCTCCGGCCCTGCCGGGGGTTTTGATTTTTGGTAAGCGTCAAACATAACCGCGCATAAAAAGGCCGCTATCTCGAAGAGAACTGCTCATCGGAGATGGCGGTCAATTATTTTTACAGCATATAACATTCTTCCGGGGCATTTCCAGGCAACAGCTTTTCAGCCCACGCTTCCTCTATTTCGCTCAGACTTGGTGCATTTCGCAGGACCCACAGCAGATAACGGTACGGATCTAAGCTGTTCTCCTTCGCCGTTTCAATCAGGCTGTAGATCACGGCGCTGGCCCGCGCGCCACCGGGCGTATTGGCAAACAGCCAGTTCTTCCTGCCCATCACAAATGGCTTAATGCTGCGCTCGGCACGGTTGTTGCTCAGCTCCAGACGGCCATCCTCCAGATACCTTGTCAGATACGGCCACTGCTCCAACAGATAGTGAATGGTCTTTCTCAGCACGGATTTCGGCGCGGTCTTCACCTGCATCTCATTTGCCCATGACAACAGCGCGTCTAAAACAGGCTTTTCCTGTTC
>CAVHCH010000035.1:0-2458 GCA_963634265.1 Bacteroidaceae bacterium
GGTGAACCAGAGCAATGAAGGAAGGAATCCATCCCAATTATCAGCAGACTACTATTAAATGCGCCTGCGGTAATGTAATTGAGACAGGTTCTACGAAGAAGGATATTCGCGTAGAAGTCTGCTCTAAGTGTCACCCGTTCTTTACGGGCAGACAGAAGCTGGTGGACACCGGTGGCCGCGTGGCCAAGTTCAACAAGCGCTTCGGCCTGGACAAGTAATTTGTCAAATAAGAAAGCCCTGCACCGATTTGGTGCGGGGCTTTTTTGTCATATTCCGCCTTTGCGAATAGGGGCGTTTCGGGTGGGAAATACTGTCTACATCGAAGGATGGAGGCGGTGTTTATGCGGGGGCGAGTGGAAATATGCGGCATCAACACGGCGAAGCTGCCGGTTTTGAAGCACGAGGAGAACATGGCGCTGCTGCGGCGGGTGAAGCAGGGGGACCAGGCGGCCCGGCAGGAGCTGATCTGCGGGAATCTGCGGCTGGTGCTGGCGGCGGTGAAACGGTTTGCGGGCCGGTGCGAGAATGTGGACGACCTGTTTCAGGTGGGGTGCATCGGGCTGATGAAGTCCATTGACGCCTTTGACCTGTCTTACGATGTGCGGCTGAGCAGCTATTCGCTGCCCATGATCATTGGGGAGATTCGGCGGTATCTGCGGGACAACAGCCCCATTCGGGTGAGCCGCAGCGTCCGGGACACGGCCTACCGGGTCTTGCAGGCCCGGGAAAAGCTCCTGGCCCAGCAGCAGCGGGAGCCTACGGTGGAGCAGATCGCAAAGGAGTTGGGTATCCCACGGGAGGAGGTGGTGTTCGCCATGGACGCTATGGCGGACCCGGTGTCCCTCTATGAGCCGCTGTATGACAGCGGGGGCGACGCACTGTGCGTCATGGATCAGATCGGCGACGACAGCAGCAGCGACACCTGCTGGCTCCAGCAGCTTGCGCTGAAGGACGCCATCGCCCGGCTGACGCCCCGGCAGCGGGACATTTTGGCGTTGCGGTACAGCGAGGGCAAGACGCAGATGGAGGTTTCCCGGGAAATCGGAATTTCCCAGGCCCAGGTGAGCCGGCTGGAGAAGGGGGCCATCGGGGAGATCAAGAAAAATTTGTGAGGATTTATAGAAAAAGGGAATAATTCGGCGGGGACAGCGAGAAAAGCGGCTTTACTTGCCCGGAGGGATTTGCTATACTTTATTAAAATAGTAAATCCTGGGAGGACGAATTATGATCTATCTGGACAACGCTGCCACCACGCTGCACAAGCCGCCCCAGGTGGCTCAGGCGGTGGTGCAGGCCATGGGCACCATGGGAAACGCGGCCAGGGGTGCCCACGACGGGGCCTTGGAGGCGTCGAGAACGGTGTACGGGACCCGGGAAAAGCTGGCAAGGCTTTTCACTTGTCAGCGGGCGGACCATGTGGTTTTTACGGCCAATTCCACTGAGGCACTGAACATTGCCATCAACGGGATCTTGCACGGGGGCGACCACGCCATCTCCACCGACTGCGAGCACAACTCCGTGCTGCGGCCTTTGTATCGGCTGGAGGAGGAGCGGGGCGTTGACCTGGATCTTGTGGCGGCGGATCGGCAGGGCCGGGTGGATTACGCCGACTTTGCGCGGCTCATGCGGCCTAATACGAAAGCCATTGTCTGCACCCACTGCTCCAATTTGACGGGGAATGTGCTGGACATTGCGAAAATCGGGGAGATCGCCCACCGGCACGGGGCGCTGCTCATTGTGGACGCTTCCCAGACAGCGGGGACGATCCCCATTGACATGGAGAAAATGGGCGTGGATGTATTGTGCTTCACCGGGCACAAGGGGCTTATGGGGCCCCAGGGCACCGGGGGGCTGTGCATCCGGCCCGGGGTGGAAATAGACCCCTGGAAGGTGGGCGGCTCCGGGGTACATTCCTATGACCGCCACCAGCCCCGGGAGTACCCCACGCGGCTGGAGGCGGGAACGCTGAACAGCCACGGCATTGCGGGTCTTTCGGCGGCACTGGATGTGATCTTGGAGCGGGGCGTGGAGGACATTCAGCGGGTGGAGCACGGCCTGATGCGGAAGTTTTACGAGGGCGTGAAGGACATAGACGGCGTGACGGTGTACGGAGACTTTGCCGCGCCTGTGCGGGGAGCCATCGTGGCGCTGAACATACGGGACTACGACTCCTCGGCGGTGTCGGATGCGCTGTCGGAGAGCTACGGCATCGCCACCCGGCCCGGGGCCCACTGTGCGCCCCGGATGCACCGGGCCTTGGGCACCACCGAGCAAGGGGCGGTGCGGTTCAGCTTTTCCTGCTACAACACGGAGCAGGAGGTGGAGGAGGCCGTGCGGGCCGTGCGGGAGATCGCCGCGGAGTGAAGAAGTGAATAATAAAACAGAGGACTGCGGGAGCGCGGTTGTACTTGTCAAGTAAAAGTAGACACTAAAAAGAGCATATCTACAGGAAGCCCAG
>CAVHCH010000036.1:0-34517 GCA_963634265.1 Bacteroidaceae bacterium
TGCGCGCATAATTTTGCCGCAGAGCGGCAAAATTCCACACTTGCAGCCTGAGAGGTATTTTTCCCCACGCGCATGTCGCGGTGAAAAATGATCCCAATTTTTTGCGCCTGCGGGCGCAAACTCTGCGAGGCTTTTTTGCGCTGCGTTTACAGAATATTACGGGGTGTCTTGCATTTTTCCGCCGTTTGCCGTACAATAGCCCCAAGAAAAATTTCAGGGAGGCGTTTTTATGGATTTTAACCCCCAAATGCAGTTGGCGGGCCTGCTGGAATGGATGAACGAGATGATGCAGTCGTGCCACGGCAAGACCGCGGTCATTGGCATCTCCGGCGGCAAGGACAGCTCCACCGTGGCGGCCCTGGCCGTGGCGGCCTACGGGCGCGAGAATGTGTTCGGCGTGCTCATGCCCGACGGCGTGCAGCCGGACATCGACTATTCCCAGGGCCTGGTGGAGCACCTGCAAATTCCCCACTGCACCATCAACATCCACGACGCGGTGCAGGGCGTTTTGAACGAGATGAAGAAGGCGGGCTTGGAGCCCAGCCGCCAGACCACCGTGAACCTGCCCTCCCGCATCCGTATGTCCACCCTCTACGCCGTGGCCCAGTCGCTGCCCGGCGGCACGGTCATCAACACCTCCAACCTCTCCGAGGACTGGGTGGGCTACTGCACCATTTACGGCGACAGCGCCGGTGCCTTCTCGCCCCTGGGGATGTACACCACGGAGGAGGTCATCGCCCTGGGCCGCGCCCTGGGCCTGCCGGAGCATTTCCTGCAAAAGCCGCCCTCCGACGGCCTCACCGGCCTCACCGACGAGGACAACCTGGGCTTCACCTACCACGCCGTCAACGAATATGTCCGCCGCGGCGTCTGCGACCCGGAAGTTCAGAAGCAGATCGACCAAAAGCACAAGGCCAGCCGCTTCAAGTTCGCCACCATCCCCGTCTACCACAACGGCCTGCCCATGGCCCTGGAGGAGGAGACGGACTACTATAAATAAGGCGAAAGGTCGAGGTGTGAACCATGAAGATCAAGCAGCAAGAGCAGATCGGGGCGTTTTTGCAGGCGGAGTTCGGGCCGGAAGCGGCCCGGGGACTGCTGGCAAAACAGGAGGAAAGGCTCCGATTTCTTATAGAAAACACGAAGAATAAATCCGAAAATCAGATGAAAACCATGGAGCAGACCCTGCTGCCCCGCATCGCCCTGTACCAGGTGCTTCAGCAGGAGGGCTACACCCAGGCGGAGGCCTACGCGTGTATGCGGCGGTACATGATGGACCGGGTGGCGGCGAAAAAGCACGCCTCCACAGCCAAAATGGAGGCGGTGCCGGGGTTTTATGCCCTGTATAGCCGGATCTTCCTGCGCTTCATGCGCACCACCGACCTGCAAGAGAGCGTGCAGACCCGGGGCAAGGACGGCTTCGATGTGACCATCAGCCGCTGCCTCTGGCATACGGCCTGCGTGGAAAACGGCTGCGCGGAGCTGTGCCGCCTGTTCTGCGATGTGGACGATGTGAACTACGGTGGCCTGCGGAAAATCGGCTTTTCCCGGACCAAGACCCTGGGCTACGGCGGGGACTGCTGCGATTTTCACTTTTACAAAAAATAACGCGCCCATACTTGACAGGGCGGGTAAATCTGCTATAATGTAAATAGGCGCTGCGACAAGCGGTTGGCCCGGTTAAGAGAGAAGCAACTTAAGAAACCTTAAGAAACCGTCACTTTGCCGAGTGGCGGTTTTCGTATATTGACAAATTTTGCGTTTTTGATTATAATTTCAACAGGCACTGCACGAACGGCAGGCGGTTAGTCACATCTCCGAAAGGAGGTGGTCGATATGCCTATTACGATCACGCTACATATCTTCGGATATACAGTTACGATCCGTATTAAAGGCGAAAACCGCCACCCTGGCCGGTGACGGTTTTCTAAGTATACCTTAGTAAAACACTCTAAGCTGGGCTAACCGCTTGTCGCAGTGTCCTTTTCATTTATTATAGCGGATTTCCGTGGTTTGTCAAGGGGTGGCGCTTCGCCGCCCCTTATTTACTATAATGCGTTCCCACCCAGCGGCGGGTGTGCTCTATGAAGCGGCGGGTGGACAGGGACAGGGCGTTTTTGTCCTTCACGGCGATGCCGATGTTGCGGTAAAAGGACTGGGGCAGGGGGCAGGCCACCAGGGGATAGGGGCAGTGCTCCAGCTCCAGCTCCGGCATGATGCTGATGCCCAGGCCGTTGGAGACCATAGCCAGGATGGACAGGTCGTCCCGCAGAATGTACTGGATGTTGGGCCGCACCTGCAAGCGGTCCAGCACCGCCTGGATCTCGTAGTCATCGCCCTCCTGCAAGAAGATGAACGGCTCCGTAGCCAGGGCCTCCAGGGGGAAGGGGTCCCGCCCGGCCAGGGGGTGGCCGTAGGACACGATGACCCGCCACTGGTCCCGGTGCAGCAGCCAGGTGTCCAGGGGCTGCATGGTGGGCAGGCTCACGAAGCAGCAGTCCGCCTTGCCGCTGAGCACCGCCTCCTCCAGCTCCGCGTTCTCCACGAAGGTCAGCAGCTCGAACTCAATGTGCGGGTGCTCCTCTCGGAAGGACTTCAGCAGATACGGCAGCCACTGGATGGACACGCTGCTGAAGGTAGCCACCCGCACCAGGCCCGTGTCCAGGCCCCGGAGGTCGGCGGCCTTCTGCTCCAGCCGGTGGGCGTCGTCCCACAGGGTCTGGATGTAGGGCAGCAGGGCCCGGCCATCGGCGGTGAGGGTCACGCCGCTGCGGTTGCGCACGAACAGCGGCACCCCCAGCTCGCTCTCCAGGGCCGCGATGGTGTGGCTGACCCCGGACTGGGTGAAGTGCAGCTCCTCCGCCGCCTTGGTGAAGCCCCCGCAGGCCGCCACCGTCAGGAAAACCTGGTACTTTGTCACGCTCATGGCGTATCCCTCCTTTTGAGACTGTCGAAAAATGATTTGAATTTTTCGCGCCTGCGGACGCGAACTCTGCGAGGCTTTATTGCCAGCCTATTGTTTATTTATTATAGCACATCCGCCTGCCAGGCACAAGTAAATTTCATCAAAAAGATGAATAACATTCGTTTTACAAATTGCTAAGAATCTGCTAATATAAAATCAACCAGTAAGCTTACAAAAAATAAATCGAAAAAAGGAGGTCAGAACTATGTTCCTGAATATTATTTTGGCCGCTTTGGCCGGTATGCTGGCGATCGTGGGCATCGTATCCCTGGCGACCCGCAATAAGTAATTCTAAACCGTAAAACACTTTTCTTTTCCATACAAAATTCTTCCCTTTCCCCCCTTTTACGCAAAAATGCTGCTCACCTCAAGGAGCGGCATTTTTGCATACACCTGGCGAAAAATCTTTGGTTTTTTTGCGAGATTTTTGGCACTGGATAAAAAAGAGCCGCTCCCGGTGAGGAGCGGCCCTTTTATTTCTATTTTAGATGGGTGTCACGCCGAAGCCTCCGGGCCGTTTTCCGGCAGCTTGGAGATGAGCGTGCGGTGCAGGCGGCGGTAGCACAGCAGGGTCACGCCCAGGGAGAACACCTCCGCGATGGGGTAGCACCACCAGACCAGGTTGTCGTTGCCGGTGCTCTGGCCGATCTGCGCCAGCACGAAGGCCACGGGGATCAGCAGCACCAGCTGGCGGATGAAGGAGACGATCAGCGAGTAGATAGACTTGCCCAGGGCCTGGAAGCAGCCGCCCAGGGCGATGCAGGCTCCGGCCAGGCAGAAGCTCAGGGAGATGATGCGCAGAGCCGGGATGCCCACGGACATCATGGTGTCTGTAGCCTTGAAAATTTTCAGCAGGGTGCCGGGGAAAATTTGAAAGACCACCATGCCCAGGATCATCACGCAGGAGGCGTAAATGGCGCTGCGCTTGATGGCCTCGGTCATGCGGCGGCGCTGCTGGGCACCGTAGTTGTAGGCGATGATGGGCACCACGCCGTTATTCAGGCCGAACACGGGCATGAACACGAAGCTATTGAGCTTGAAGTAGATGCCGAAAGCGGTGGCGGCGGTCTCGTGGGCGGAGTGGTAGGTGATGAGGATCTTGTTCATCAGGAAGGTCATCACCGAGCCAATAGCCATCATCACCACCGACGGCAGGCCGATGGCGTAAATGCTGCCGATGATGCGCCAATTGGGTCGGAAGCCCCGGAAAACCAGGTGAATTTCGGGGTTTTTCTTCAAATTCAGCACCAGGGCCAGGACGCAGGCACAAATTTGCCCGATGACCGTGGCGATAGCCGCGCCCGCTACGCCCATCTTGAACACGAAGATGAAAATGGGGTCCAGGATGATGTTAATGATGGCCCCCAGGCCCTGGGTGTACATGGACAGGATGCTGTGGCCCGTGCCCTGGAGCAGCCGCTCCAGCATCATCTGGCCGAAGATGCCCACGGACGCGCCCATGACGATCATTAGATACTGGTTGCCCATCTGAATGATCTCCTCCACATCCGTCTGGCTGCGGAAGAAGAAGTCCGACAGGGTCAGCCCCAGCACGGCGGAGACCACGAAGCCCACCAGGGCCAGGAACAGGCCGTTCATGGCGACCGTGTCCGCCCGCTTTTGGTCTTTCGCGCCCAGGGCCCGGCCCATGAGGGCGTTGACGCCCACGGCGGTGCCCGCGGCCAGGGAGATCATCAGATTCTGCGCCGGGAAGGCCAGCGAAACCGCCGTCAGCGACGCCTCGCTGACCCAGGAGACGAACACACTGTCCACGATGTTATAAAGCGCCTGCACCAGCATGGACACGATGATGGGGAGCGACATATTCCATATCAATTTGTCAATGGGCATAACGCCCAGCTTGTTTTCCTGTTGCATAGTAAAAACCTCTTTACAAATCCAGTCCCAGCCAGTATAACACCATTTTAACGGAAAAGAAAGACCGAAATAGCCCAAAAATGTGGACGATCTCGGTCTGTTTTTTCTCTTTTTATGCATTTTCTGCCCAAAAACGGCGAAGCTCCTCCTCCGTGCAGGCGGCGCTGCCCTGGGCGAAGCCGTCGCGTCCGCCGCCCCGGCCATGGAGGGCGGCGTTCATGAATCGAATAAGGGCGGAGATGTCCCGGCCCGGGTGGATGACGGCGTATTTGTACCCGCCGTCGGCCCCGGCAAACACGGCGCACCGGCCCCCGCAGTGCTGGCTCACCGCGTCGCACAGCCGCCGCACGCTGTCCGGCTCCATGGGCGGCTGCACCAGCAGCACATTCCCCGCGCCCCGGTGTTCCTCCGCCAGCCGGGCAAAATTCTGCTCCTCCAGAGCTGCGCAACGGGCTTTTAGGCTTTGCACCTCGGATAGCAGACGCTCCACGGCCTCGGCGGTCTTGCCGGGTTTTGCGGAGAGGCTCCGGCCCACGGCGGCGTTCTGCTCCCAGTTTTGGGAGAGGTACGCCAGGGCCCGCCCGCCGCACAGCAGCTCCAGGCGCACGCCGTCCCGGAATTTCTGCCAGCCGATGAATTTCACCAGCCCCACCTGGCCGGAATAGGCCACATGGGTGCCGCAGCAGGCGCAGCAGTCGGCCCCGGGGAAGCGGGTGATGCGCACCCGGCCTGTCAGCTCCTTTTTGCTGCGGTAGGGGAGGGCGGCCAGCTCGTCGGCGCTGGGGTACAGGGCCTCAAAGGGGTGGTTTTCCCAGATGTAGCGGTTGGCCCGGGCCTCGATGTCCAGCACCCCCTCCCAGGGGATGTCGGCGTTGTAGTCGATGATGACGGAGCCCTCGCCCAGGTGGAAGCCGGTGTTGTCGCAGCCGTAGGCGGCGCAGAGCATCCCGCTGACGATGTGCTCGCCGGAGTGCTGCTGCATATGGTCAAAGCGCCGGGCCCAGTCGATTGCCCCGTGGACGGACGCGCCCTCCGGCAGGGGCTTGTCGCAGGTGTGGAGGATGAGGCCGTCCTGCTCCTGGACATCGGTGACTTTCGCGCCGCCCAGGGTGCCGTGGTCGGCGGGCTGCCCGCCCCCCTCGGGGTAAAAGGCGGTTTGGCCCAGCTCCACCAGCCATTTTTTGCCCTGGGGACGGCAGGCGAGGACCTGGGCGTCAAATTCCCGCAGAAAGGCGTCGGTGTAGTATAATTTTACGGTTTCCATGGCGAAAACTCCTTTGTATAGAATGGAACACCCCCAGTATGCCGCAAATGAGGGAGAAATGCAAGAGGGAATGGGGAAAAGCTCACCCCGCCCCTACAAAAGGAACGGATTCCCACGCCAGTATGCGCACTGGCTCGGAATGACAGGGTGATTTCTTCAAATGTGTCATTGCGAGACCAGTGACCGATGTCACTGGTTGTGGCAATCCGTAACCCGCGTCCTCAAGGGAGGCAACGGTTTTTTGGTGGTGCGGTGGTTATTGGGCGGCGGGCTGAGGGCAGCCCGCCCTACGGATAAAATGATGGTGCGGTACGGCGGGCCGATGTGGGCATCCGCCCCTACGGAAGCGTTATGTATCGCGAGGGAAACGGGCGACCGCAAGGGTCGCCCCTACGCATTCATTTCCCCATTTCCTATAAAAAAGAGGTGGCCCTTCGGCCACCTCTCATAAATTTGTCTACACGCGGAGCGATTACTCCTCCACCTCGCCCGCGATGGCGATATGCAGCTCGTCCAACTGCTTCTGCACTCCCCACAAAATGGCGGGGCATTTTGCGGGGGCCCCTCGCACAAATTTCAATCCTCGGCGGAAGTGAATTCCGCCTGCGGCAAGGTTTTGCTGCGCAAAACGCTTGTTGTGGAGCAAAAGCAGCCGAGAAAAATGTGGTTGCTGAGCCCTTACTCCTCTAACTGACCCACCAGAGCGATATGCAGCTCGTCCAACTGCTTCTGCTCCACAGCCGAGGGCGCGTCCATCATAATATCCTGGGCGTTCTTGTTCATGGGGAAGGGGATGATCTCCCGGATGGAGCTCTCGCCCGCCAGGAGCATCACCATGCGGTCCACGCCCGGGGCGATGCCCGCGTGGGGGGGCGCGCCGTAGCAGAAGGCGTTGTACATGGCGGGGAACTTCTTCTTCACATCCTCCTCGCCCAGGCGCACCATCTCAAAGGCCTTTATCATAATTTCCGGGTCGTGGTTACGCACCGCGCCGGAGGACAGCTCCACGCCGTTGCACACCAGGTCGTACTGGTTCGCCATGATGTCCAGGGGGTCGATTTCGCACCGCTCGGCCTTGAGCAGGGTCTCCATCCCGCCGCTGGGCATGGAGAACGGGTTGTGGCAGAACTCCAGCTCGCCGCTCTCGTCGCCGATCTCGTACATGGGGAAGTCCACGATCCAGCAGAACTCGTAGCGCTCCTTGTCCATGTGGCCCTCACAGGCGGCGCCGAAGGTCTTGATCATCACGCCCACGGACTTGGTGGCGCTCTCCCCGGCGGCCACCACCACCAAGGTATTGGGCTTCAGGTCCAAAACCTTCGCCAGCTCCTCCTTCACCGGGGCCACGAACTTGCCGATGCCGCCGGCGATGTCGCCGTTTTCGTCCACCTTGAACCAGTAACCCTTGCTGCCGGACTGCACCTCGCAGTCGGTGAGCAGCTTCTCGATCTGCTTGCGGGTGAGGGTGCAGTTGGTGATGTCCACCATCTTCACGGTCTGGCCCTTGAGGGCGTCAAAGTCGCTGTTTTCAAAGAGCTTGGTGACATTTTTGCAGGTCAGGTCAATGCGCAGATCGGGCTTGTCGGAGCCGTAGGTCTCCATGGATTCCAGGTAGGGAATGCGGCGGAAGGGGGCGGAGGAGGCTACGCTGTAGGTGCCGAACTTGGCGAAAATCGGGGGCAGCACATCCTCCAGCACGGCGAACACATCGTCCTGGGTGGCGAAGGCCAGCTCCATGTCCAACTGGTAGAACTCGCCGGGGGAGCGGTCGCCCCGGGCGTCCTCGTCCCGGAAGCAGGGGGCGATCTGGAAATAGCGGTCGAAGCCGGAGGTCATCAGCAGCTGCTTGAACTGCTGGGGGGCCTGGGGCAGGGCGTAGAACTTGCCGGGGTGCTTCCGGCTGGGCACCAGGTAGTCCCGGGCGCCCTCGGGGGAGGAGGCGGTGAGGATGGGGGTGGTGATCTCCAGGAAGCCGTGCTCGGTCATGGCGGCGCGCAGGGCGGCCACCACCTGGCAGCGGAGGATGATGTTCTTCTTCACGGCGGGGTTGCGCAGGTCCAGATAGCGATACTTCAGGCGGGCGGTCTCGTCGGCCTCCCGGCTGCGGTTGATCTCGAAGGGCAGGCTGTTGTAGCGGCAGCGGCCCAGGATCTCGATCTTGCTGGGCACCACCTCAATGTCGCCGGTGTCCTGCTTGGGGTTCTTGCTGGCCCGCTCCCGGACCACGCCCTCCACGCTGATGGTGGACTCCTTGTTCAGACCCTTGATGATAGCCAGCATATCCTCGGTCTCGGCCACCACCTGGGTGGTGCCGTAAAAGTCGCGCAGGACCACAAAGGCCAGATTGCTGCCCACCTCGCGGACATTCTCCATCCAGCCCACGATCTTCACGCTCTTGCCCACATCGGCCAGCCGCAGCTCGTTGCAGGTGTGTGTACGCATTTGCATCATGGTATTCTTCCTCCTGTTTTTGATAATGAATTGTATAATTCGAATTAAATATTACGATTTGTTTTCATATTTGGCGCCGGAAAGGGAATATCGAGGCCGTCCGTCCTTACTCCAAAATCACCGCGCCCTTGTTCTTTTCCGCCAGGCCGGACTGAATGAGAGCCAGGGTCTCGTCGAAGCCCAGCTTCGTCTGCTCGCCGGTTTTCATGTCCTTGCAGGCCACCACCCCGGCGGCAATTTCGTCGCCGCCCAGGAAGATCACATAGGGCACGCCGATCTTATCCGCGTAGTTCATCTTGGCCTTGAACTTCTTCTGCTCCGTGTAGAGCTGGGTCCGCACGCCGGCGGACCGGAGCTTGGTGGACAGGGAGATGGCCGGGGCCAGGTCCTCCGTCATGGGCAGCACCAGCACATCCGCCGGGGCCGTGGGCAGGTCCGGGTTCAGCATCCCCTGCTCGCCCAGCACATAGAACAGCCGGGTCAGGCCGATGGAGATGCCCACGCCGGGCAGCTGCCGGTCGGTGTAGTACTCGGCCAGGTTGTCGTAGCGGCCGCCGGAGCACACGGAGCCGATCTCCGGGTGATCCAGCAGGGTCGTCTCGTAGACGGTGCCGGTGTAGTAGTCCAGGCCCCGGGCGATGGTCAGGTCCACGGCGAAATTCTCCTCCGGCACGCCGAAGTCCGCCAGGTACGCCGTCACGGTTTTCAGCTCCGAAAGGCCCTGGTCGAACAGCTCGTGCCGCCCGGCGTAGCCCTCCAGGGCCGCCAGCACCTGGGCGTTGGACCCGGTGATGGCGATGAACTTGAGAATTTCCGCCGCCTGGTCCTCGGTGAGCCCACAGTCGGACAGCAGCAGCGCCCGAACCTTCTCCGGCCCGATCTTATCCAGCTTGTCCACCGTGCGCATGATGGCCCCGGACTGCTCCGTCAGCCCCAGCATGGCGTAAAAGCCGTTGAGTATTTTGCGGTTGTTCACCCGAATTTGGAAGCGCTTCAGCCCCAGGCGGGTAAAGGTCTGGTAAATAATGGAAGGAATCTCCGCCTCGTTGGTGATGTCCAGCTTGCCGTCGCCGATGACATCAATATCCGCCTGGTAAAACTCCCGGAACCGTCCCCGCTGGGCCCGCTCGCCCCGGTAGACCTTGCCGATCTGGTAGCGCCGGAAGGGGAAGCTCAGCTCGCCGCCGTGGAGTGCCACATATTTTGCCAGCGGCACGGTGAGATCAAACCGCAGAGCCAGGTCCGCGTCGCCCTTTTGAAAGCGGTAAATTTGCTTTTCGGTCTCGCCGCCGCCCTTAGCCAGCAGCACCTCGCTGGCCTCGATGACCGGGGTGTCCAGGGGGGTGAAGCCGTAGAGGGCGTAGGTCTCCCGCAGAATTTGCATCATCCGCTCCATCTGCTGCTGGGGCTGCGGCAGCAGCTCCATAAAGCCCGAGAGGGTCCGGGGCGTCATTTTTGCCATGTTCGTTTACTCCTTTGTGATGAATTTCGTTGACGGAACAAAAAAAGCGCTCCCGTCCCGTGCATTGGGACGAGAGCGCGTCGCTTCGTGGTGCCACCCAATTTCGGCCCCAAGGGGGCCCTTTGGTGCTCCTGTTACGGGGAGCGGGCCGTGGATGTTTCCATCCCCGCTGCTGGGGCTGTCTTCCCTCTGTGTGCCGGGCGCGCTTTCAGCCGTGGCGCGCCTCTCTGCCTCGGCGGTGACAGAGCTACTCCTGCTCCGTTATTGCGGTATATCAATTTATTTTAGCCCATTTAGGGCGACTTGTCAAGCGGTGAAGGGATTGCTTTTGGGATTGACCACCTCGCGCCAATCCAGATCACCCCGGGCCAGGCCCAGCACCAGCATCTCGGCGGTGGCGATGTTGCTGGCGTAGGGGATGTTGTTCTTGTCGCACAGGCGGGAGATGTAGATGATGTCGTCGGAGGGACCCTTGGTGTTGGGGTCGTCGAAGCAGAGCACCATGTCCAGCTCGTTGTAGGCGATGCGGGCGCCGATCTGCTGGCCGCCGCCGTGGTAAAAGCTCATAAAGCGGTGGATGGTCAGGCCCGTGGCCTCGGCCACCATCTGCCCGGTGGTGGCGGTGGCGCAGAGCGTATGTTTGGCCAGGATGCCGCAGTAAGCGGTGCAGAACTGGACCATGAGTTCCTTGCGGTTGTTGTGAGCGATCAGTGCGATATTCATAAATTGCGCTCTCCTTTCTGTGCATATAAGGTCGTCTGCCAAAGATTTTTGACAGTTTTTTATAGTTTCATCAAGGGTATCTTATACCCCGCGATGCGTCTTGCGATGTTATAGTAGGCCCGGGCGGCGTAATAATTGTCGTCGCACAGGGGCACGCCCTGGTTAAGGCACCTCGGAATGTCCGCGTCCTCGGGCACCACGCCCAAAAGGGGCAGGCCCGCCGCGTCCATGGCGTCGTCGATGGTGGTGTGGAGCTGGCGCAGCAGCTTCTTGGCTACCCGGTTCACCACCAAATGCACCTTGCCGTTGGGGAACCGCTCCAACTCCATCACCGTCCGCTGGGCGTCCCGCAGGGCCGTCACATCCGTGGTGGTCACCACCACCACATGGTCCGCCTCCTGGGTCGCCATGCGGAAGCCCTGGCCCAGCCCGGCGGGGGCATCCACCAGGCAGAAGTCGAAGTTTTCCCGAATGGCCCCCATCAGCGCCGTCACCTGCTGCGGCTCCACCCGGAAGCCGTCGTAGGCCAGGGGCGCGGCCAGCAGGAAGAGGGAGGGGTACTTGGGGTGGCTCACCACCGCCTGCTCCAGGGTACATCGCCCGGCCAGCACATCGGAAAAGTCCATCAGCGCGCTGTCGCTGAGGCCCAGGGCCAGGTCCAGGTTCCGCAGGGTGATGTCGCAGTCCAGGCACAGGACCTTTTTGCCCATAGACGCCAGGGCGAAGCCGATGCAGGAGGTAAATGTAGTTTTCCCGGTGCCGCCTTTGCCGGACACCACGGCAATGATCTTGCCCATTGTGCCTCCTTATTTCAGAGGTGATTTTTTGATTTTTGCGAAGGGACGGGGGAACTGGGGCGGCGTGGGCCGCACCTTGCGGATGCAAACCACCCGGTGCCGCACCTCCGTGCAGGGGACGGCGTAGTCGAGGATCTTCTCGATTTTCCCGCCCAATTGCCCGATAGCACCCCGGGCGCTGTCGATCTCTCCATCCGAATCCACGGATTTCATGGCTAAAAACAGACCGTCCGGCTTTACCAGCGGCATAGCCAGCTCGCATAAGACCGGCAGCGCTGCCACCGCCCGGGACACGGCCAGGTCATAGCCCTCCCGGTGTCCCGCGGCGAATTCCTCCGCCCGGGCGTGTACGCAGGTGAAGTTGGTCAGCCCCATGGCCGCCGCCATCTCCTGCAAAAAGTCAATGCGCTTGCCCAGGCTGTCCAGCAGGGTCATTTGGGCCGTGGGCTCCAAAATGCCCATGGGCATCCCGGGAAATCCAGCCCCGGTGCCCACATCCACCACGGTTTTCCCGGCGCAGTCCGCCGCCGTCAGCAGATAGGCGCAGTCCAGCAGGTGCAGCGTGGCTACCTCCCGTGGCTCCGTGATGGCCGTCAGGTTCATCACCTGGTTTTTCTCCAGCAGCCGCCGGGCGAACTCCTTAAGCTGCGGGATGGCCGCCGCATCCAGGCCCAGGCGCTCCAGGCCCTGTCTCAAAATGGCTTCCAACTTACTTCTGCTCCTTCAGCAGGTCGCGGATCTCTGCCAGCAGCTCCTCGGTGGTGGGGCCCTTGGGCTCCTCCGGGGCCGGGGCCTCCTCCTGCTTTTTCAAGTGCGTCAGCTTGTTCACGCCCTTCACCAGTACAAATACGACAAAGGCTGTAATGATAAAGGAGATAATGGAATTGATAACGGCTCCGAAACGGAATCCGGCGACCTCCCAATTTGCAAAGCTGCTATTGGGGATCAGCAGGCCCAGCAGGGGGGTCAGCAGATTCTCCACGATGGAGGTGACGATGGCGGTGAAGGCAGAGCCCACCACAACGCCCACGGCCATGTCCAGCACATTTCCGCGCATGGCGAATTCCTTAAATTCCTGGAAAAATTTCTTCATAACGAGCCTCCTGTCAGTGCTTGGGCCGGATGATCTCCGTGCCGCCCATGTAGGGCTGCAAAGCCTTGGGGATGAGGACGCTGCCGTCGGGCTGGAGATTGTTCTCCAGCAGGGCAATGAGCATCCGGGGCGGGGCCACGCAGGTGTTGTTCAGCGTGTGGCACAGCTGCATTTTGCCGCTCTCGTCCTTGTAGCGGATTTTCAGCCGCCTTGCCTGGGCGTCGCCCAGGTTGGAGCAGGAGCAGACCTCGAAATACTTCTGTTGCCGGGGGGACCAGGCCTCGATGTCGCAGGAGCGGCACTTGAGGTCGGCCAGGTCACCGGAGCAGCACTCCAGCTGCCGCACGGGGATGTCCAGGGAGCGGAACAGCTCCACGCTGTACCGCCACAGCTTCTCGTACCAGTCCTTGCTCTCCTCGGGCTTGCAGACCACGATCATCTCCTGCTTTTCAAACTGGTGGATGCGGTACACGCCCCGCTCCTCGATGCCGTGGGCGCCCTTTTCCTTGCGGAAGCAGGGGGAGTAGGAGGTGAGGGTCTGGGGCAGAGCGCTCTCGGGGAGAATTTGGTCAATGTAGCGCCCGATCATAGAGTGCTCGCTGGTGCCGATGAGGTAGAGGTCCTCGCCCTCGATCTTATACATCATGCCGTCCATGTCCGTCTGGCTCATGACGCCCTCCACCACATTGCCGTGGATCATGAAGGGGGGGATGCAGTAGGTGAAGCCCTTGTTTATCATAAAGTCCCGGCCATAGGCCAGCACCGCCTCGTGCATCCGGGCGATGTCGCCCAGCAGATAGTAAAACCCGCTGCCGGAGACGCGGCCTGCGGCGTCCATGTCGATGCCGTCGAAGCGCTCCATAATGTCCGTATGGTAGGGGATTTCAAATTCCGGCACCTTGGCCTCGCCGAAGCGCTCCACCTCCACATTGCAGCTATCGTCCTTGCCGATGGGCACGGCGGGGTCGATCATCTGGGGAATGACCATCATAATTTTGTTCAGCGCCGCCTCCGCGTGCTCCTTCTTGGCCTCCATCTGAGCCATGCGCTCGGCGTCGGCCTTCACGGCGGCGTTGTTGGCGTCGATTTGGGCCTGGAGCTCAGCCTTTTTGGCCTCGTCCGTACACTTTTTAAGCTGGCCGAACAGGGGGCCGTTGGCCTTGGACAGCTTGTTGCGCTCGGCTTTCAGAGCCTCGCCGTCGGCAATGGCCTGGCGGCGCTCGGCGTCCAGGGCAATGGCCTCGTCCACCAGGGGCAGCTTGGCGTTTTGGAATTTCTTGCGGATGTTCTCCTTCACAAGCTCGGGATTCTCCCGGACAAATTTAATATCCAGCATGGATGTTCTCTCCGTTCTGTTTCATGTGAAACAATTTTATTTCAGTTTTAGGGCGTTCAGAGCGTCCAGGAGGTTGTTCAGGTCGTCGATGCCGTAGTATTCCAGCTCAATGCGGCCCTTTTTGCGTCCGCTGACGATCTTGCAGCCCCGGCCCAGGTGCGCGCCCAGGGACTTGGCTGCCTCCTCGGCGTAGTTCACCTCCAGGCCCCCGGTGGTCACGGCGGGCTGGGCCTTTTCCTCGGCGGTGAGCTTCTTCACCAGCAGCTCCGTCTGCCGCACGGACAGGTCAGATTTCATGATAGCGTCCGCCGCCTTTTCCTGCAAAGCAGGGGAGAGGGGCAGGATGGTTCTCGCGTGGCCGTTGGACAGCCGCCCGTCCTCCACCATGGCCCGCACCGGGGGACACAGGTTCAGCAGCCGCAGGGCGTTGGCCACGGCGGACCGGGACTTGCCCACCCGCTGGGCCGTCTCCTCCTGGGTGAGGTTGTACTGGGTCATCAGCTGCTGGTAGCCCTCGGCCTCCTCCATGGGGTTCAGATCCTCCCGCTGGAGGTTTTCGATCATAGCCAATTCCATGGCCTTGCGGTCGTCGGCCTCCACCACGATGGCCGGCACCTGGTCCAGCCCCGCCATACGGGCGGCCCGCCAGCGGCGCTCGCCGGCGATGATCTGATAGTAGCCAGACTGGAGCTTGCGCACCGTCAGCGGCTGGATGATGCCATGCTCGCGGATGGAGTCCGCCAGGTCCGCCAGGGCGTCCGGGTCAAACTGCTTCCGGGGCTGGGTGGCGCAGCTCTCCACCTGGGAAATGGGCAGATACAGGCTGCTTTTCTCCTCGCCGGAGTCCATCACATTGTCGCCCAGCAGGGCGGCCAGGCCCTTGCCCAAGCCTTTCGCGTTGTTCGCCATGTCAGCCCTCCTCCTTTTCTTCCAGGGGATTTTTCTTCAAAAATTCCTCCGCCACCGCGTTGTACGCCTCCGCGCCGCGGCAGGTGCGGTCATAAGCATTGATGGGTTTTCCGTGGCTGGGCGCCTCGGAAAGCCGGATGTTCCGGGGGATGACGGTGCTGTACACCTTCCCCGGGAAGAACCGCTTGATCTCCTGGGCCACCTGGATAGCCAGGTTGGTGCGCCCGTCGAACATGGTCAGCAGCACGCCCTCAATTTCCAGCTTCGGGTTCAGCCCCCGGCGCACGATGCGCACCGTGCCCATGAGGTCGCTGAGCCCCTCCAGGGCGTAGTATTCCCCTTGCAGCGGCACCAGCAGGGTGTCCGCGGCGCACAGGGCGTTCAGCGTCAGCAGCTCCAGGGACGGCGGGCAGTCGATGAAAATGAAGTCGTACCGGTCCGCCACCTGGTCCAGGGCGCGCTTCAGCAGGAACTGCCGGCCCTCCAGGTCGATCATCTCCACCCCGGCCCCGGCCAGGGCCTTGCTGCTGGGCAGCACATCGCCATAGGGGGTGCGCACCAGGACTTTTTCCGTCTCCACGCCGTTGATGAGCACATCGTACACGCCGTTGCTGCGGGTCTTGTCCACGCCCATGCCGGAGGTGGCGTTGGCCTGGGGATCGAAGTCGCACAGCAGCACTTTCGCGCCCTTGGCCTTCAGCGCGGCGGCCAAATTCACGCAGGTGGTGGTCTTGCCCACGCCGCCCTTTTGATTCACGATTGCAACAACTTTAGCCATTCGCCCACTCGCCTTCCCAATTTTCTGTCTTATCCGCTATATTATATACCAACCTCGCACACCGTTTCAATAGAAAATAATAAAAAATTTGAAAACAAAGTGTTTCATGTGAAACATTTTTCACAGAAACCCAAAAACAGGGATGTTTCACATGAAACATCCCTGTAATTATCAAACCAGCAACACCCCGGACAGCCCCGGCAGCGTCAGCCGTACAACGCCCTCCGCCGCCAAAAACTGCTGCCCGGTCATAGCGTCCGCCGCCACGGGCCGCTCCCAGGGAATGACCAACTCCAGGGCCCCGTCCCCGGCGTTCAGCGCCGCCACGGTCACTTCCGTCCCGGCCCGGCGCTCCAGCACCAGCCCGCCGCCCGCTGCGTAGAGATACCGAATCTCCCCGTTTTGCAGCGAGACCCGTTCCATCCGCACCCGGCCCAGCCGCCGATACCACCCCAGCAGCGCCGCGTCCTCCTGTCCCCAGGGATAGGTCCGCCGGTTCAGCGGGTCCTCGTAGCCCTGCATCCCGGCCTCGTCCCCGTAGTACACCGTGGGCGACCCGGGGAAGGCGTAGAGCAGCAGCGCCCCCAGCTTCAGCCGTTCCGCCGCCCGCTGATACCCGTCGGGGGAGAGCCGCACCTCCGCCCGGCCCGTTTTGCTCTCCGGCACAGGCTCCCCGCCCAGCAGCGTGAGGATGCGCGCCGTATCGTGGGTGCCGAGAAAGTTCATAGCGCAGTAGAAAGCAGGGGAGGGGTAGTTCTCCCGGATGTCCTCCATCCGCGCCCGGAACGCCGCCGCGTCCCCGCCCAGCAGCCAGTCCATGGCCGCCGTGCGGAAGGGGTAGTTCATCAGCCCGTGGGTCTCCCGGCCCAGCAGATACCGCCGCCGCCGGTCGTAGGCGACCTTGTTGCTGCCGTCCTCCCACACCTCGCCGATGAGCACCGCCCCGGGCTTTTCCTCCTCCATGGCCCGGCGAAGCTCCGCGATAAAGTCGTCCGGCAGCTCGTCGGCCACATCCAGCCGCCAGCCGTCGGCCCCGCACCGCAGCCACCGCCGCACCACCGCGTCCCGGTCCCGGATGATAAATGCCCGGTACGAATCCTCGTTTTCCTCCACCGCAGGCAGCGTCTTAATGCCCCACCAGGCGTCGTACTCCTCCGGCCAGCGGCTAAAATGATACCAATTATAATAAGGAGAGGCCTGGGACTGGGCCGCCCCCAGCTCCGGGTAAAACCCATCCGCGTTAAAATACCGGCTCACGCTGCCCGTGTGGTTGAACACTCCATCCAGCAGCACCCGCATCCCGCGCTTGTGGGCCTCCCGGCACAGCGTCCGGAAATCCTCCTCCGCCCCCAGCATGGGGTCAATAGCCAAATAGTCGGCGGTATTATACCGGTGATTGGACGCCGCCTCGAAGATGGGATTGAGGTACAGCGTCGTCACCGACAGGCTCTGCAAATAGTCCAGCTTCTCCGTAATGCCCCGCAGGTCGCCGCCGAAAAAGTCGCAGTTGCGAATCTCTCCCTGCTCGTCCGGCAGATAGTCCGGGGTGTCAGACCAGTTTTCGTGGACGGTCCGCGCCCCCACCAGCCCCTCGGGGCTGGGCAGGCGGCTCCTGCAAAAACGGTCTGGGAAAATTTGGTAGCTCACGCCCCGGCCAAACCACCCGGGCGTCCCGGTGTCCTCATACACCGTCAGCTGCCAGCGCCCGCCGTCCCGGGTAAGCTGCACCGTCTCGCCGCCCTCCCGGGTCAGCACAAAGTCATACCACACCAGCTCCGGCTCCTCCGGGGCCGTGACCGCGCAGCCCCAGGCCCCGCCTTGCTTTTTCAGCGGCGCCGACCGCTGCACCCCGGCGAACTCCGCCCACAGCCGCAGTTCGCCGCCGCAGATGCCCTCGTCCTCCGAGCAGCACACGGAAAAAGACACTTCGGTGCCGCACAAAACGGCACCGAAGGGCTTCTTGCATTTTATATCCTTAGAATCAAAATAGATCGACATACACAGTCCTCCCAGCAGCATTTCTCGCCAGGTTTTTTACTGAATCAAAGTATTCTCCCCGGAAATGGTGGTGTCCGTGGACGCGCTGGAGAAGTAAGCGTTGATGATGTCCCGGGCGATGGGGGCCAGGTTGGCGCCGCCGCCGCCCTGCTCGATGACCACGCACACGGCGATCTGGGGATCGTCGTAGGGGGCGAAGGCCACGAAGCAGCCGTTGGAGAGCTCACCGCCGGTCTCCGCTGTGCCGGTCTTGCATCCCACGGGTACGATGCAGCTGTTGAACACATAGCTCAGGCTCCCGGTAGCCAGGCCCCGCGCCCCGGCCTTCACGGCCTCCAGGGTGCTGTCCGACATCTCCACATGGTTGGTGGGCCCCTTGTCGTAGGCGTAGACCACGGAGGAATTGTCGTAGGCCTTGGCACTTTTCAGCAGGTGCGCCTCATAGTGGTCGCCGCCGCTGACGAGGGTCGCCACATAGTTAGCCAGCTGCAAGGGGCTAAACAGGTTATACGACTGCCCGATGGCCGCCGTAATGGTCTGGCCGTCGGTCCAGGTCTCGCCAATTTCCTCCGCGTATTCGGGGCTTGCCAAAACGCCTGCGGAGTCGCCGATCTCAATGCCCGTGTGCTTGCCCAGGCCAAACTGGCTGGCGTAGTCGTCCAGCCGCTCAATGCCCGTGAGCCGGCCCACCTCATAGAAGAAGTAGTTGCACGAAACCGTAATGGCCTCCGTCACATTCACCGCCCCGTGGGTGCCGCCGTAGGAGTTGTAGATCCAGCACTTGGGCTGGGGGAACTCGTAGTAGGTGTAAATGCCCCGGTCCACAATGGTGGTGGAGGGGGTGATGATGCCCGATTCCAGCCCCGCCACGGAGGTGCAGAGCTTAAAGGTGGAGCCGGGGGCGTAGGTGCCGTCGGTGGCCCGGTTGAACATGGGCAGGGCCGGGTCCTTGCTCCAGGTGTCGTATAGCTCGTCCCACTTGCTCAGGTCGTAGGTGGGATAGCTGGCCAGGGCCAGCACCTCTCCCGTGCCCACGCCGATGACCGCCGCGGCGCCGCCCCGGGCCACGCCGTCGCTCTTCGTCATGGATTCAATGGTGGCCGCCAGGGAGTCCTCCGCCACCTTTTGCAGGTCGATGTCAATGGTCAGGGCCACGGTGTTCCCCGGCTGGGGCTCCTTGGAGTAAAGCTCGCCGGTGACCTTGCCGTTTTTGTCGGTGGTCACCAGCTTCACGCCGTTGACCCCGTGGAGATACTGCTCAAAGGCCTCCTCCACGCCGCCCTTACCCACCAGGTCGTCCATGGAGTAGTCGTTGTTGTCCTTGTATTTCTCGTTCCAGTCCTCCGCGAAAATGCGGCTGACCCGCCCGAGAATATGGGCGGCATAGGTGGTGTTATACACCCGCTGGCTGGAGGTGCCCGTGGAGACCCCCGCGTAATGTCCGTCCACCACCTGGCTGATGAGCGTCACCGGCACATCCTCGGCAAACACATAGCTGCCGGAGACCCCCGCGCCGTACCGCACGCCCGCAATGAGCCGGGCCTGCTCGTCGGTATAGTCATCGGAAATTTTATACGCCTTGCGCACCAGGTCCAGCAGCGCGTCGCCGCTGACGGCCAAGGAAATTTGGTCCTTCCCCGCGTAGGGGATGTCGTGGTTGTCCAGCCAGTTGATGAAGGTCTCGCCCGGCTCCATGGTGGTCAGCTCGTAGGGCGCGCTCTGGCCCAGGGGCAGGGGGTCGGTCCACTTCACCCCCGCCTTTTGGCACAGCTCCAGCAGCCGCCACACCGCCGCATTGCAGTCCTCGTCCGATTCAAAGCTCTCGTCGGAGAATTTCAGCGTGTAGGTCAGGCGGTTGGACACCAGCACCTTGCCGTTTCGGTCGGTGATGATGCCCCGGCTGGTCTCCACGGTCTCCCGCTTGGCCGTGCCCGCCACCGATTGAGCCCGGTAGCTCTCGCCCTGGACGATCTGATAGTGTACCAGCAGCACGCCGAAGCAGCACAGCACCGCCGCAAACGCGCCCAGCAGTATGATGAGCCTTGTGCGGTAGGGATCCATTTTCTTCATAGGAATTTCCTCCTTTCCAGAGGGATCAAAAAGGTCCGATTACTCCCGGTCAAACACCTGCCGCAGCTTCTGCATAGGCAGGTAGATCAGCGGCATCACGGGAGCCGTCAGCAGCAGCTCCTTGCCCATGAGCGCCAGCGCGTCTAAAAATGCGAAGCTGACCTTCGCCTGCAAGCACAGGGTGTTCAGCAGCCCGCAGCACACCAGGCTCAGGGCCCCGCACAGCATACAGCAGAAAAACGGCCACGACAGCACCTTGCCCGACAGCAGCCGCGTCACCACGAACACAAGGAGAAACGCCACCGTGTAAAAGCACGGAATGACCCCCGGCATGGTCAGGTCCAGCAAGACCCCCATGACCAGGGCGTAAATGGCGCTCTCGTGTACATCCTCCAGGGCCGCCACCGTGGACACCAGCACCGGGAACAGGAAGGGATGCACCCCCCAAACCCGCAGATGCACCAGCCCAAAGCACTGCACCAGGATGAAAAACAGCGAGATCAGCGCGTAAAACAGCCACTTGAAAACATAGTCACGATGTCCCACGGCCCACCTCTCAGTCCACGATGTCAAAGGCGGTGATGATGAACACTTGCGCCAGGCTCTCCGGCTGCACATTGGGCTGTATCACGGCGTACTGGGTCAGGCCCGAGTCGTCCGTGCGCACATCCTCCACCATCCCGATGACCAGGCCCGAGGGGTAGTAGCCCCCCAGTCCCGAGGTGAGCACCAGGTCGCCGCCCACCGGCGGGTTGGTGCCGGAGAGATAGTTCAGCTTCAGTTTTCCGCTGTCCATCAGCGACAGGTCGCCCATGGCCACGGCGGCTTCGCCCGTGCGGAACACCGTGGCGCCAAACTGGGCCTGGGTGTCCAGGATCGTCGCCACCGTACACCAGTTGAGCCCCGCCTCCGTCACCACGCCCACCAGAGCGCCGTACTGGTCCACCACGCAGTTGTTCACGGCCACGCCGCTGCCGGTGCCCCGGTTCAGGGTCAGGGTGGAGGCCCAGTTGGAGTTTTCGTACTGGGTCACCTTGGCGCTTTCAAAGGTAAAGTCCTTGCGCTGCTCCCGCAGGTTCAGGAGGTTGCGCAGCCGCTCATTTTCCTGGCTGTCCGTCTGGGCCTGGCGGTTGGCGTCCTCCAGCTCGGCGATGCGCTTTTTCAGCTCCTCGTTCTCCTTTTGCAGGGCGTCCACATCGTCAAATTTATCGTTTATGGAACCAAACCAGTTGCCGATGGCGGCCCCGGCGGAGCGGAAGGGCGAGGCGATGGTCCCCGCAATGTTCCCCAGCAGCCCCGACCCGGTGGCCGAGAGCACCGACAGGGTGATCACAATGACCACCGCCGCCGCCAGGATCCATATTCCCATTTTGTTAAAAAAATTCTTCATACATTACTCCAAAAGATCCAGCCCGAAGTCCCGCAGCATATCCGCCAGCAGCCCCACAGGCAGGCCCATCACATTGAAAAAGTCCCCGTCAATGCGCTCCACCAGCAGTGCGCCCTTGCCCTGCACGCCGTAGGCTCCCGCCTTGTCCATGGGCTCCCCGGTGCGGATGTAGGAGCGCAGCTCCTTTTCCGTGGCGGGCCGGAAATACACATCCGTTTTCTGGGCCCGGGTCAAAATTTTCGTCCCTTGCCGCACCGTCACGCCGGTGCATACGGTGTGGTGCCGCCCGGCCAGCATGGTGAGCATTTGCAGGGCCTCCGCTTCGTCCTTGGGCTTTCCCAGCCGCTTCTCGTCCAGGAAGACCATGGTGTCGGCGGTGATGATGATCTCCTCGTCCGTACACAGCGCCGCCGCCCCGTCGGACTTCTCCCGGGAGATGAATTTCACAATTTCCTCCGGGGACAAATTCTCCGGATAGCTCTCCTCCACCTCCGGCACCCGGATGTCAAACTCCGCGATGCCCATGCGCCCCAGCAGCTCCTGCCGCCGGGGGGAGCCGGAGGCCAAAACGATCTTCGCCATACTTTTACCTCCCGGTGGAGCCGAAGCCCCCTGCGCCCCGCTCCGTGGTGTCCAGCTCCGTCACCATTTCGACCACAGGCTGCACCACCGGCGTCACCATCAGCTGCGCTATTCTGTCACCGGGCTGCACCGTGTAGGGCGCGTCGGACAGGTTCACAAGCCCCACGCAAATTTCCCCCCGGTAGTCGCTGTCGATAACGCCCACGCCGTTGGATAGGCACACGCCCTGCTTGATGCCCAGCCCGCTCCGGGCGAACACCAGGGCCACGAAGTCTGCCGACGGCAGCGCAATGGCGATACCCGTGGGCACCACCTGCCGCCCGCCCGGGGCCAGGGTCACAGCCTCGTCCAGGCACGCCAAAAGGTCCATGGCCGCCGACCCGGGGGTGGCAAACCGGGGCAGGGGAAACACCGTGCCCATCTTGGAATTTACCGCTTTGATTTTCAGTTCCATGGGGTCAACCTCTCCAAAAGTAAATACAAATAGTAATAATCTATACAAATTATACGATTCTCTATCAAAATTACTCCACGCCGCGATAGAATAAACCGCGTGTGAACTCGGCGGGGGCGGGGAAATCCGTCCCCTGATACCGCCGCAGGATGTCCAAAGCCTCCTCCGCCGTCTCGGTGGTAAAGCGGAGCCGGGCCCAGTTTAGGCCGCATTTTTTCCACTCCGGCCTATCCGCCAGATACAGGGCCTTGCTGTTTTGGATCTCGCTCCGGCAGCCGTGGGCGCAGAGGATGGGGAACGCCGCCCCGGTGCGGTCCGTGAGGGTGCCGCCCGCGCCGTGGCCGCATTGGCCGCTGCACCGCAGGGGGCAGTTCTCCGTGATCATCAGCGGCAGCCGCCCGTAGACCACGCCCTCGCAGGGGAGGAATTTCCGCAGGTCCCGCACCTGCTGGTGCCGCAGCTCCGGCGACACCGTGGCGCTGTTCGCGCCCAGCTCCTGCAAAAACAGCAGTGCCCGGCTGTTGAACACATTCAGCCCCATGTCGCCCCGAATTTCCAGCCCCAGGCCGTCCACAAGGGGCAAATGCCCCAGGTTGTTCACCGCCACGGCGGAAAGCTGGGGCGTTTCCTGCAAAATGCGGCGAAATTCCCCCTCGTCCTCCGTGCGGAAAATGCGCGGCAGCACGGCGCAGAGCTTCGTGTACCCGGCGTATTCGTCCAGGTCGATCTCCTTTAATAAGGTAAGGGGCAGATAGAGATAGTCCACCCCCCGGGCCAGCTCCGGCGAGAGCTGCCTGGCGTAGGTGACGCTGGCCGTCAGCTTCGGCGCACCTAAATAGGCCGCCGGGGCCGCAGGCAGGGGAGGGGTGTCGTAAGTGCGGCGGGCGGGCTTTTCCACCAGCCGCTCCCGCAGCCCTGCCAGCGCCTCCCGCCGCAGAGCGTTGATGCTCCCGGCGGAGAGCATCAGCCCTTCTTCCAGGAAAATGTCTATGCTTCGGCACGCAAAAGCCGTGCCCCCGGTCTTTTGCAGCCGGGCGCGCAGCTCCTCCTCCGTCAGCGCCCGGTTTCGGGCCGCCTCCGGCACGGGGCCGTATACGGTCACGCTCCGCCCGTCCGGCAGCGCCGCCGTCAAAGCGGCTTCTTCCCATGCCGCTACCCGGCAGGTAAAGTTCACCGCCACGGGCCGGTTCTCCGCCCCGTTTTCGTAGGTCTTGCGCACCTGGGCAAACCAGTCCTCCGGCCACCGGGCGTTCTCGGGCCGCATACCGAACATCTGCACACCTCGCCGGCCCGTCCAGTATCCGTCCGTAAACCCGCTGCGGGAAAAGGCCCGCTCCAGTTGCGCCTGCTCGGCAGGGGAGGGGGCGCGCTTCTCGTCCAGCAGCCGCCGGTAGATGCCCGTCACCGCCCCCACATACTCGGGTCGCTTCATGCGCCCCTCGATTTTTAGGCACGCCACGCCCATCTCCTCCATTTGCCGGAGATAGGCCGATAGATTGTTGTCCTTCAGGCTCAGCAGATACCCGCGCTTTTCGCCCACGGCGTAGGGCAGGCGGCAGGGCTGGGCGCAGGTGCCCCGGTTGCCGCTGCGGCCTCCGATCATGGCGCTCATGGCGCACTGGCCGGAGTAGCACATACACAGGGCCCCGTGGCCGAATACCTCTACCTCCGCGCCGCAATCCCGGCATATCACTTTCGTGTCGTGGGCGGAGAGCTCCCGGGCCAGCACAACCCGCTCCATGCCCAGCTCCGCCGCCAAACGCGCCCCCGAAAGGGTGTGCAGGCTCATCTGCGTGCTGGCGTGAAGGGGCTGGTCCGGGGCTACGATACGCGCAAGCTGCCACAGGCCCCAGTCCTGCACCAGCACCGCGTCCACGCCCCAGTCGCTTGCCTTGCGCAGCGTCTGGGCCGCCTCGGGCAGCTCCCGGTCGGTGAGCAGGGTGTTTAAGGTTAGGTAGACCTTCACCCCGTGCTCATGGCAGTAGTCCACCGCCTGGGGAAAGGTCTCGTCCGTAAAATTCCGGGCGCTGCGCCGGGCGTTGAAGCTGCCCAGACCCATGTAAACGGCGTCGGCCCCGTTCTGCACGGCGGCCAGCAGGGCATCGGGGGACCCGGCAGGGGAGAGCAGCTCCATTACTTCCGGCCCTGCTGCTGGGCCTTGAAGAGCTGGCGTTTCAGTTCCGAGACCTCGGTTTTCGCCTGGGCGGCCTCGTCCAGATAGCCCTTCACCTGGCGGCGCAGATTCTCCGCCGTCTGCTCGCTTTTCAGCAGCTCGTCGGCCAGGTTCACCGCGGCCAGCACCGCCGCGTCGCCCCGGCCCACCTTGGCTCCCGTGATGATCTCGCTCATTTTCTCGTCCACCAACTTCGCCACCTGCTCCATGTAGGCGGTGTTCTCCTCGGCCACCAGGGTGTAGTCCTCGCCGCAGATGTTCACTGTGATTCGATTCGCCATAGCTGCCTCCTGTTCTATTTCTGAAAAAGGGTATAGGTACACATATTAAATCATCTTATTATAACACATTTTTCCATGGGGAAAAGCCTTTTCTGTCTGAAAATAAAAAATTAACAAATTAAAATGCGTCTGTACCTTTACGAAAAGGCGGATTTCGTGTAAAATATACTCTGAATCATTGTGCAGTCTAAAAAGCCTCGCAGAGTTCGCGTCCGCAGACGCGAAAAATTGAAATTATTTTTCACCGCGACATGTGCGTGGGGAAAAATACCTCTCAGGCTGCAAGTGTGGAATTTTGCCGCTTGCGGCAAAATTATGCGCGCAGCAGACTGCAATATTTTTGGCAGAAAAAACGGAGTTTTTTCGCCAGTATTAGAAAGAGGTGCATTTATGGCGGGCTACATCATCCAGGACCGGGAGCAGATGCTCACCCTGCCCGCCCGGCAGGTGGACGCACTGCTGGCGCTGTCGGACGGCGACGCGGCCCTGCTCTACCTCTGCCTCATGCGCACGGAGGGCGCGGTGACGCCGGAGCAGCTGATGGAAAAGCTGCACCTCAGCGCCCTGCGGCTCCAGGCGGCCCAGACCAAGCTGGAAAAGCTGGGCCTCATCCGGGCCCAGGCCCTGCCGGTGCCGGAGCCCCTGCGCCGCCCGGCGGAGTTCACCGCCCAGGAGCTGGGCGACCTGCTGCGGGACGGCGAATTTCAAATGCTGGTGGAGGAGACGGAGCGCGCCCTGGGCAAAAAACTCACCACCATGGACTTAAAGCGCCTGGCCAGCCTGCACCGGGAGGTGGGTCTGCCGGCGGATGTGATCTTCCTGCTGGTGCGCCACTGTGTGGAAAACCAGGAGCGCCGCTACGGCCCGGGCCGCCGCCCCACGGTGGCCTTCATCGAGCGGGAGGGCCACTATTGGGCCAAGCGCGGCATCTTCGACCAGGAGAGCGCCGCCCGGTTCCTGCGGTCGGTGTCCCAGCGCCGGGAGCGGGCCGCCGAGTACATGGCCGCCCTGCAAATGGGCGACCGCCGCCCGGTGGAGGCGGAGGAAAAGTACATCGGCCAGTGGATGGACTGGGGCTTTTCCCCGGAAATGGTGGCCATCGCCTACGAAAAAACCGTGCTGAAAAAGCAGGGCATGAACTGGAAATACTTAAACGGCATCCTGCGCCGCTGGAACCAGGAGGGCCTGCGCACCCCGGAGGCCTTGCAGCAGGAAAAGCGGCCTGAACCCAAGGCACAGCAAGGCAAAAACCAGGCTATCGAAGAGTACATGAAGTGGTAAAACTCACTGTCATTGCGAGGGCGCAAAGCGCCCGTGGCAATCCGTTCTCCCGTCCCCAAAGGCTCCCCTGCGCAAGGGGAGCTGGCACGGCGAAGCCGTGACTGAGGGGTCGGCTACCGCACTCCTTGAATGCGTCCGTAGGGGACGATGGTCCTGTTGCGGCGGACAAAATTTCTGCGCTGCCTTACGGCGGGCGCCCCCAATTTTGACCGCGGCCACTCGCTCGCCTCGCTGCATCTGCCACTGGCAGCGCTCGGTTCGCTCCCCACGACCAGTCTGCGGACTGGTCTCGGAATGACAAGGAAAGTTTTTCGGCGCGATATTTCGAGATAAACAAATGCTACTATATAATAAGGTACGAAGGGGGCAGAGATATGGCATACGACGGTAAGGTCATGCGCGCGGCATTGCAGCGCTTCGAGGAGGACAGGCAGCGCCGCGCCTCCCAGGCGGAGGCCCGCCGCCAGCGCATTTATCGGGAGGTGCCCCGGCTGGAGGAAATTGAAAAGGAGCTGCGGGGCACCGTGGGGCGCATCATGGCCCAGGCCCTGCGCCGGGGGGAGGACCCCGCCCCGGCCATCGCCCGGCTGAAAGCGGAAAACCTCACCTTGCAGCAGGAGCGCGCGGCGCTTCTCAAGGAGCACGGCTACCCCGCCGACGCCCTGGAGGAGCGGCCCCGGTGCGTCCTCTGCGGCGACACGGGCTACTGCCGGGGCAGCGTTTGCGCCTGCCTGCAAAACTATTATGCCCGGGAGCAAATTCGTCAGCTCAGCAGTATGCTGGATGTGAGCACCCAGAGCTTCGACACCTTCGAGCTGGACTGGTACGACACCGACCCCGGCGCCTTCAGCCGCAGCCCCCGGGAGACCATGGAGCGCAATTTCACCGTCTGCCGCCGCTTCGCCCAGGATTTTGGCCGGACCGGGGGCAACCTGCTCCTCTTCGGCGACCCGGGCCTGGGCAAGACCTTCCTCTCCGCCTGCATCGCCCGCGTCGTCAGCGAGGACGGTTTTTCTGTGGTGTATGACACCGCGGGCCATGTGTTCGCCCGGTGCGAGGCCGCCAAGTTCCGCGCCGATGAGGAGCCGGACGCGGCGGAGGATGTGCGCCGCTACGAAAAGAGCGACCTGCTGATTTTGGATGACCTGGGCACGGAGATGGCCACCGCCTTCGTCCAGAGCGCCCTGTATCAGCTGGTGAACAGCCGCCTTCTGGCGGGCAGGAGCACCGTCATCAGCACCAATCTCACCCCCCCGGAGCTGGGCGCCCGATACGGCGCGGCTGTCCGCTCCCGCCTGGAGGGGGAGTACACCGTCCTGCCCTTCATCGGCCGTGACATCCGCAAATTAAAGCGCGACCGGGGCTGATTCCGGCCTGCTCGACAAAAAGTTGCGCTATACACCGCATATCTAATATGCTATAATACCTTTCGTGAAGGAGCATATCTATGACCGATACCATTGCCGCCATTGCCACCGCCCGGACGCCCGCCGCCATCGGCATTGTGCGTATTTCCGGGCCGGAGACCCTATCCGTGGCGGACCGTGTGTTTCGGGCCAAAAACGGCAAACCCGCCGCCCAGCAGGCTGCCCGCCGCATGATCTACGGCCAGATGCGCACGGCGGAGGGCGTGGTCATCGACGACGGCCTGTGCGTCCTGTTTCCGCCTGAGAGCAGCTACACCGGCCAGTGGTCGGCGGAGCTGCACTGTCACGGCAGCCCCATGGTGCTGGAGGAGGTGCTGCGCAGCACCTTTGCCGCCGGGGCCCGGCAGGCCAAGGGCGGGGAGTTCACCCAGAGGGCCTTCCTCAGCGGGCGCATGGACCTCATTCAAGCGGAGGCCGTGGCGGACCTCATCGACGCCGAGACCGCCGAGTCCGCTCAAAACGCCGCCCTCCAGCTCTCCGGCGCCATGAGCCGGGGCGTGGAGCAGGTCTACGGAGACCTCATGGACATCACCTCCCGCTTTTACGCGGCGGTGGACTATCCCGATGAGGACATTGAGCCCTTAGAGCTTCGGCAAATAGCCGACACCCTCACCCGCAGCCGCGCCGCGCTCCAGCGCCTGCTGGATACCTTTCGCCGGGGCCGCATTTTGAAGCAGGGCATCCCCACCGTGCTGCTGGGCCTGCCCAACGCCGGGAAATCTTCCCTCCTCAACGCCCTCCTGGGCTATGACCGGGCCATCGTCACCGAGGTGGCGGGCACCACCCGTGACACTGTGGAGGAGAAGGTCCGCTGCGGCGGTCAACTCCTGCGCCTGTGCGACACCGCCGGCATCCGCGAGACCGTCGACAGCGTGGAGAAGCTGGGTGTGGACCGTGCCGTGGCCGCAGCGGAGCAGGCCAGCCTCGCCTTGGTGGTGCTGGATGGCTCCCAGCCCCGCACCGGCCCGGAGAACGCGGTTTTCGCCCTGGCCGAAAAGGCGGAGCATACCATTATAATAATAAACAAAAACGACCTGCCCCGGCAGTTGGACCTGGCCGCCATCCGGGGCCGATTCACCCATATCTGCGCCCTCAGCGCTAAAACCGGCGAGGGCGTGGAGGACTTGGAGGCGTGCATCCAAAAGCTGTACCCCACCCCCACCGGGGAGACCGGGGCCCTGCTCACCAACAGCCGCCAGGCCGAGGCCGTGACCCGCGCCCTGCAAGCCACCGACCGGGCCGCATCGGCCTTAGACGCGGGCCTCACCCCCGACGCCATCCTCACCGATGCCGAGGAAGCCCTCTCCGCCCTGGGCGAGCTGACCGGCAAAAGCATCCGGGAGGACCTGGTAGCCACGATTTTCTCCCGCTTCTGCGTAGGGAAATAAACCCCGCCCCCACCGCATTTCCTGTAAAATGTCATTGCGAACCAGTGACCGATGTCACTGGTGTGGCAATCCGTACCCCCGTCCCCAAAGGCTCCCCTGCGCAAGGGGAGCTGGCACGGCGAAGCCGTGACTGAGGGGTCGACTACCGCACCCCTTGTAAAATCCCCATCTTTCCCCTTTCCACTTTCAACTTTCCTCTATTCCCGTCATCCCCGCCGGGCCGCGCCCGGCCATCCATATCACATCCATATCAAAAATCCCAAAGGAGGGCATATTTTATGCGCGATTATATTGTCATGACCGACAGCTGCTGCGACCTCACCGACCAAATGGCCCGTGACCTGGAGCTGGAGGTCCTGCCCCTGACCATGCACATGGACGGGGAAAATTACCCCAACGACCTGGCCGGCACGGCCATTTCCAACCAGGAGTTCTATAAGCGCATCCGCGCCGGGAAGATCGCCACCACCTCCGCGGTAAATGTGGGCCAGTTCCAGGACGCCATGCGCCGGGTGCTGGAGAGCGGCAAGGACATCGTCTGCATCTGCTTCTCCTCGGCCCTCTCCACCACCTACCAGTCCGCCGTCATCGCGGCGGAGGACCTGCGCCCGGAGTTCCCGGAGGCGGAGATCCATGTGGTGGACTCCCTCAGCGCGTCCCTGGGCCAGGGCCTGCTGCTGTACCTGGCCGTGGAGCAGAAGCGCAAGGGCCTCACGGCGGCGGAGCTTGCCAAGTGGGTGGAGGATAACCGCCTTTCCGTCTGCCACTGGTTCACCGTGGACGACCTGAATTTCTTAAAGCGCGGCGGCCGCGTCAGCGCCACCACCGCTCTTCTCGGCACCATGCTCTCCATCAAGCCCATCATGCACACCTCCGACGAGGGCAAGCTGGTCCCCGTCAGCAAGGCCCGGGGCCGCAAGGCCGCCATCGCCGCCCTGCTGGATAAGATCGAGACCCTGGGCATCCACCCGGAGAATCAGACCATGTTTATCTGCCACGCTGACTGCGAGGAGGACGCCAAGGCCGTGGCCCAGACCATTAAGGACCGCTTCGGCACCCCCACGGTCCACATCAACTACATCGGGCCCGTCATCGGCAGCCACACCGGCCCCAACACCATGGGCATCTTCTTCGTGGGCACCCAGCGATGAACTGGATCGAGGTACATATCGACACCTGCCCGGCGGACCTGGACGACCTCTGCGCCCGCCTGGAGAGCAGCGGTGTCACCGGCCTGGTCATTGACGACGAGGCGGATTTCAAGGATTTCCTGGAAAATAACCACCAGTATTGGGACTATGTGGACGACGACCTATTGCAGGAGAAAAAGGGCCTGTGCCGGGTGACCTTTTACCTCTCCGACGACCCGGATGGCCGCCGCCAGCTCTCGGACATCGAGAAAATGGCTGCGGGTCTGCCCCACGCCCGCCTGTCCCGGGCCGCCGTCCAGGACGCCGACTGGGAGAATAATTGGAAGCAGTTTTATAAGCCCATGGAAATTGGCGACCGCCTCCTGGTCATCCCCGAGTGGGAGCAGACCAGCGTCCCCGGCCGGGTGGAGCTGCGCCTGAACCCGGGCCTCACCTTTGGCACCGGCAGCCACGCCACCACCCGCCTGTGCCTCCGGGCCCTGGACGCCCATATTAGCGGCGGCGAGCGGGTCCTGGACCTGGGCTGCGGCAGCGGAATCCTGTCCATCGCCGCCCTGCGCCTGGGCGCGGCGGAGGCTTTCGCCTGTGATATTGACGATAAATGCGTGGATGTGGCCTACGAAAACGCCGCCATCAACGGCATCGGCAAGGACCGCTACACCGTCCGCTGGGGCAATGTGGTCACTGACCGCGCCCTCCAAGCGGAGTTCGGCGGAGAATACGATGTAGTCGTAGCCAATATCGTGGCCGATGTCATCATCGGCATCTCCCCTCAGGTGCGCCCGTTTTTGAAGGAGGGCGGCCTGTTCCTCTGCTCCGGCATCATCGACACCCGCGCCGAAGAAGTGGCCGACCACCTCCGCCAGGACGGCTGGGAGATCATAGAAACCAACACCAGCGAAGGCTGGTATAGCTACCTCTGCCGCTGACGCGAATAATAACGCGAATAATAATGAAAAAGCACCCCGGTGGGGGTGCTTTTTTCACGCACAAAAACCGTCATACTCCATGAACCCCCTGTCATTGCGAGGCCAGTGCGCACACTGGCCGTGGCAATCCGTAACCCCCGTCCCCAAAGGCTCCCCTGCGCAAGGGGAGCCATGTACCGCACCCCATGCAAAACCCCACAAAAAAACCGCGCAGAGCCTCACTCTGCGCGTTTGCTTCTCGGATACGGCTTCTTCTCGTCGGTGAGCCCGGCCAGGTAGTCCATGCTGGTGTGCAGCGCCTGGGCCACCCGCTTGCATTGCTCGAAGCTCAGGTACCGCTCGCCCCGCTCGATCTTGGAGTAGGCGCTCTGGTCGATGCCCGTCAGCATCTGCATTTTCACCTGCGTATAGCCCCGCTCTTTGCGGAGTTCCCGAATTCTGCTCAATTTCATCACCCAATGAAATTATGCCAATTTGTCCTATTGATTATAGGGCTAAATTGTCCTATAATTAGAAAAAAGGGAGGTGAAAATAATGCCCGATTACAAAGAAATATACCTCATCATGGTCCGTGCCGCCGAGCAGGCCCAGAACATCCTCATCGAGGCCCAGCAAAAGTGCGAGGAGATGTACCTGGACGCCCAGGACGAGGAGAACTGACCCGCGCCCGCGCAAAATTTTTTTAATTTCCCGACAGCTTTCACACTTTTTTTTCGCCTGATTCTGTTATATTCGGGAAAAAGGAGGCGTTTTGCGTGAAAAATATCCCCAAAAGTGACTTCATTTCCAGCCGCGTGCGCTATATACCCCTGGAGCGCATCGTGCCCAATCCCCACCAGCCCCGCCGGGATTTCGACCCCGAGGGCCTGGCGGAGCTGGCCGCCAGCATCCGCCAGTACGGCATTTTGCAGCCCGCCACCGTCCGCACCCGGGGCCGGGACTACGAGCTGGTGGCCGGCGAGCGTCGGCTCCGGGCCGCCAAGATGGCCGGGCTCCGGGAGCTGCCGTGCCTCATCGCCCAGGTGGGGGAGGAGGACTCGGCCCTGCTGGCCCTGATGGAAAATCTCCAGCGCCGTGACCTGAATTTCATGGAGGAGGCGGCGGCCATCGCGCAGTTGGTGCAGCGCTGGGGCCTGAGCCAGGAGGAGGCGGCCCGCCGCCTGGGCAAGAGCCAGTCCGCCGTAGCCAATAAGCTGCGCCTGCTGCGTTTGCCGGAGGCCGTGGTGGAGCAGGTGCAGCAAGGCGACCTCTCCGAGCGCCACGCCCGGGCCCTGCTGCGGCTGACGGACCCGGAAATGCAGCTCACCGCGGTGAAAACCATCCTGGCCCGACACCTGAATGTGGCCCAAACGGAGGAGTACATAGAGACGCTGCTGCGGGAAATTCAAACCACCCCGCCCCGTCGCCGGCCGACATTCATATTAAAAGATGTCCGCCTCTTCCTCAATAGCCTGGACCGCTCCCTAAACCTCATGCGCTCGGCAGGCGTAAACGCCGCCTGTGGCCGCCAGGACACCGAGGACGAAATTTTGCTGACCATCCGCATCCCCAAAGCCCGCCAGGCAGGGTAGGGGAGGGGTGCCGACCCATAAATCACCCGTAGGGGCGAAGCTCGCGGTCGCCCGCCACCTTGGCGCGGGGCGATGTGGGCATCGCCCCCTACGAAATCCTGCCGATAAAAGGTGTAGGGGCGGACGCCTCTGTCCGCCCGAATCGGTCTTGCACCGTACTTCATGAAAAAACTATGTCATTGCGAGACCAGTTCTCAAACTGGTCATGGCAATCCGTACTCCAAAGCCTCCCCTGCGCAAGGGGAGGTGGCGCGAAGCGCCGGAAGGGTCGTCGCTCCGCACCCCTTGTAAAACACGAAACGGCGGGGTGAGGTCACCCCGCCCTACAAGCCCGCCGCCCGATACCCCCACCACCGGCGGGGCACACGGGCCCCGCCCTACCATAATAAAATGTAGGGCGGCACCCATGTGTGCCGCCGTCCATCCCGCCGCCGGGCGGACAGAGCCGTCCGCCCATACAACGGCGCGAATCCACTTCGTAGAGGCGACCCCCGCGGTCGCCCGCCCCCACCACACCCCCGGCGGGGCAGAGCCCCGCGCCAAAGTCCCGCCGCCTTTCATACAACGCGAAGAGCACCGACAAAAGCTGCCGGTGCTCTTTGTGTAAGTGTGTTACTTTGCTACGCAGGTTTGGCAAGGCGTAAGGCCACGGCGAGTTACATCGTCCCATGTAATCTCTACACTGTTTTTCTTTTTGCCGTTAGCACAGTTTTCTTCGTAATGATAGCGTTTGCCGCTGGGGGTTGCATACACATGCCCGTGATAATTTTCCTTATGCGGAATTTCCGGCTCCGGGGCAGGTGTCGGCTCAGGTTCGGGTTCCGGTTCGGGTTCAGGGTCGGGAGTGGGCGCGGGGGTGGGCGCAGGCTCCGCGGCATCAGTGTCCCCGGAGCCAGAGGGGGAACTGGCTTGTGTGTCAGAGGCCAGCGTTGCGTCAGTGTCGGATCCGGTCTGCGCCGGAGTGCCAGGTGTTTCGGCGGTGGGTGTATCATTGGCAGGCGTTTGCGCGGGGGTCTTATCGGCAGAGGTTTGGCCCTTAGAGCCGGGATCGGTCTGGATGGTCGATGGTTGCCCTGCATTCTCCGTCGGGTCTGTCTCCAGATTCGGCGCGATAGCTACGGAGACGACAAAAACAACCGCCATTGCAGCAATTTTGATGCCTTTTTTTAAATGAATCTTATCGCGCAAAAACTGCTCCAGCGGCTTAATGGGGACGGTCAGCACCGTGAGCAAAAGAAGCAACACGCAGCTGACGGAGGGGAAGAAAACAAGAATGCCGGAGAAAAAGAATGCGGCAAGGCTCCACCGAATGATTAAGAGAATGCGGGAGGAGTCCAGTGAGCCCTTTTCGGGGTCGCGCGGCTCGGGGGAATTTTTATGCAGTAAAGAAGCCATATTGTCACCTCGCATCTTTTTTATATTATAACTCTATCACATTTTGGCGAAAAATCAAGTGAAAGTTTGAATTTATGCGAACGGCGCAGGAAAATTATAAGGACGAGGGACAGGCCCACACCTGTCCCTCGTCCCATACCTATTACTTCTTTTTCTTCGTCCGCTGCTCGATTTTCTTCCCGGCCCATTTGGCCAGCTTCACGCAGGCGGCGGTGGTCACGGCCAGCAGGGCGCCGCCCACGGCCAGTTGCTTCTTCATTTTCATATCAATACGCCAGCTTCTCCGCCAGATACGCCTTCAGCTCGCTGATGGGCACGCGCACCTGCTCCATGCTGTCGCGCTCCCGGACGGTGACGCAGTTGTCCCCGGCCTTCTCGTCGTCGCCCACGGTGTCAAAGTCCACGGTGATGCAGAAGGGGGTGCCGATCTCGTCCTCCCGGCGATAGCGCTTGCCGATGGAGCCGGTCTCGTCAAAGTCGAGCATCCACTCCTTGCTCAGCTCCTCGTAGATCTTCCGGGCCGGCTCGGACAGCTTCTTGCTCAGGGGCAGGATGGCCGCCTTGTAGGGGGCCAGGGCCGGGTGCAGGTGCAGCACCACGCGCACATCGTTCTTGCTCTCGTCCACCACTTCCTCGTCATAGGCGTCGCACAGCACGGCCAGCACGCTGCGCTCCACGCCCAGGGACGGCTCCACCACATAGGGGATGTAGCGCTGGTTGGTCTCGGGGTCGAAGTAGGTCAGGTCCTTGCCGGAGGTGTTCTGGTGCTGG
>CAVHCH010000037.1:0-3961 GCA_963634265.1 Bacteroidaceae bacterium
TCTCATCCCCCTTATCTTATCCCATTTTCCAAAAAAAGCAAGGCTTCCCCTGTGAATTTTTTGTGATAACCCCCACATCTTCTTTTTTCCTGTTGCCAAACGCGGCGAAATGGTGTAAAATAACTCCATTGACAGTCCTCCGTGTGAAGCTGCGGAGCCGGTCTTGCGCAATGGATGCCCACGAATCATGTCAGGCGGGGAACCGAGCAGCATTAAGAGGGATCATTCATGTGCCGCAAGGGCGCCGGCCCCGTGGCTTCATGGGGAGGACTATCTATTTTCGTAAAAATCCCTTTGGAATTTTTACGAAAGGTTTGCAGCCCGCTGCGCGCATAATTTTTGCGCTTTGCGCAAAAATTCCACACTTGCGGGCGGCAAACGCTGCAAGGCTTTATTTTATTAAGGGAGGCAGGTCCATGTATCAGGCGCTCTACCGCAAATGGCGGCCCATTACCTTTTCCCAGGTGGTCGGCCAGCAGCACATCACCGATACCCTCCAGCGCCAGGTGGCCGAGGGCCGCACGGGCCACGCCTACCTCTTCACCGGCACCCGGGGCACCGGCAAGACCACCTGCGCCCGCATTCTCGCCAAGGCCATCAACTGCCTGCACCCCGTGGACGGCGCCCCCTGCAACCAGTGCGAGGCCTGCCGGGGCATCGACGAGGGCCGCCTCCTGGACATCACCGAGCTGGACGCCGCCAGCAACAACGGCGTGGACAATGTCCGCGCCCTCCGGGAGGAGGCGGTCTACACCCCCTCGGTGCTGAAAAAGCGCGTGTATATCATCGACGAGGTGCATATGCTCTCCACCCCGGCCTTCAACGCTCTGCTGAAAATTTTGGAGGAGCCGCCGGAGCACCTGGTGTTTATCCTGGCAACCACGGAGCTGCATAAGGTCCCGGCCACCATCCTCTCCCGCTGCCAGCGCTATTCCTTCAAGCGCATCCTGCCCCAGGACATCGCCCACCAGCTCCTCTATATCGCCGGGGAGGAAAAGATCGACCTGACCCCCGACGGGGCGGACATCCTGGCCCGGATGGCCAACGGCGCCATGCGCGACGCTTTGAGCCTGCTGGACCAGTGCCGCAGCTTCGAGGGAACGCTGAACACCCCCGCCATTTTGGACCTGCTGGGCCTGGCGGGCGGCGTGCAGACCGCCCAGCTCATGGGCCTGCTGCTAAAGCGCGACGCCCGGGAGGCCCTGCTGCTGTTCGATAAGCTCTACCGGGACGGCAAGGACACCGCCGCCCTGCTGCGGGAGCTGTCCGACCTGTGCCGGGACCTGCTGATCCTGCGCACCGCCCCCCAGGGGGGCGCGGCCCTGCTGACGGGGCTGTATGATGAAAAGACCCTCTCGGCCCTGGGCGCGGACGCCCCGGGGAACCGGCTGTTCTATATGGCGGAGGTCCTGGGTCAGACCTTGGCCCTGCTCAGCGACAGCGGCAGCCTCCGCACCGAGGCGGAGCTGTGCCTGCTGAAGCTGTGTGACGAAAGCCTCTGCGGCGACCTCTCCGCCCTCAACGCCCGGATGGAGCGCCTGGAAAAGGCGGCGGCCAAGGGCTTTGCGGCCCCCGCCCCGGCGCATACTCCCGCCCCGGTTTCCGCCCCGGCCCAAGCAGCGCCCCAGCCGGAAATTTCCAAGCCCATCCCCGTTGCCCCGGCTCCCCAGCCGGAGCCCACCCCGGCCAAAACGGAGCCGAAGGCCCCACCCGCCCCGGAGAAAAACAGCCCCGCCCCGCCCCCGGTAGACCCTGCCCCGAAGCAGACGGCTCCCGCCGGAGAGGACAGCGAAATTTGGGGGAGGCTGCAAAATCAGTATAAGGGCGCCCTGCGGATGGATAAGCGGGTGTTTCTAAACCGGGCCAGCGGAATTTTGGCAAACGGCGTGCTCGCCGTCACCTGCCCGGACGATATGGTCAAAAAATATCTCGACTGCCCGGATGTGAATCAGGTCCTCCAGAGCGTCACGGAGAGCGCGTGCGGCCACCCGGTGCGGGTGGTGTTCACCCTGGGGAAGGGAAAGTCACCGACCCAGCCCCGAAATGTCACCGCGCCGCGTTCCCAAAAGCACACCGAAACAGCACCGAATGTCACCGAAACTGCACCGCCTGCCCCGGCGGAAAAGCCCGCCGAAACGCCCCCCTGGGAGGCCCCGCCCCCCCCGTCGGACCGGATGGGCGAGCTGCTGGCCGAGGGCAGCCGGCTGGACAATTTCAATATAAAATAATATTTACAAAATAAGGAGAAACTGAACTATGGCAAAGGGTTACAGCGCAAGAGGCGGCTTCACCGGCGGCACCGGAATGATGCGCCAACAGCAGCAAATGCAGCAGAAAATCTTGAAAATGCAGCAGGAAATGGAGAAGGCCCAGGCCGATGTGGAGAGCGCCTTCTTCTCCGCCACCGCCGGCGGCGGTGTGGTAAAAGCAACAGTCAGCGGCAAGCGCCAGTTGACGGAGCTGACCATCCAGCCCGAGGCCGTGGACCCCGAGGATGTGGAAATGCTCCAGGACCTGGTCATCTCCGCCGTGAACGAGGCCATGCGCCAGGCGGAGGACGCCCTGGAAAACAGCATGCAGAGCCTCACCGGCGGGCTGAATTTCCCCGGCTTCGGCCTGTAAAAAGAGAACAAAACATCCCGCAACGGTGCGTGTTGCGGGATGTTTTTCTGTAAATTTCAAACTTTTTTGGGAAATTAAGAATAGGTGCGCACCACGGCGGCCACCTTGCCCAGGATGGAGGCGTGACGGCCATCAATGGGGCTGTAAGCGTCGTTTTCGGGCAGGAGCCAAACCTGGCCGTTGCGGCGGGAGAGACGCTTCACCGTGGCCTCGTCCTCCAGCAGGGCCACCACGATCTCGCCGTTTTGTGCCGTCTTCTGCTGGTGGACCACAACCAGGTCGCCGGGCAGAATGCCCGCGTTCAGCATGGACTCGCCCCGGACCCGCAGGGCAAAAAACTCCCCGTCCCGCCCCTGGGTGTCGAAGGGGATATAGTCGTCAATACATTCCTGGGCCAGAATGGGCGTACCGGCGGCCACATCGCCCAGCACCGGCACCCGGCCAGGAACATAGGCCGCCTCCTGCACCGGCTCCGCCTGCGGGGCGGAAGCGGGGGCGGCGTCGGGCCGCTCCGCCAGGGTCAGAGCCCGGCCCTTACGCCCGTCCTTGCTCAGATAGCCCAGCTCCTCCAGGTGCTTGATATGAAAATGCACGGTGGACGGGGACTTCAGCCCCACGGCCTCGCCGATCTCCCGGACGGAGGGCGGATAGCCCTGGGTGCGGATGAAGGACGCGATATAGTCGTATATTTTTTGCTGCATGGCGGTCAATTTCTGCATACGATCCCCTCCTGCATGGTTTTTCACAAACAGTATAGCACAACTTTTTATAGATTGCAACAACTGTTCGAGTAATTTTTTAAATTCTTTTTGTTTTTTGTGCTTGCAATCGGGAAAAGAATATGCTATGATGATGATTACTTGATGGATATTATGCCATATGGCATCCAAAAATACGGAGGGAAGAAAAATTATGTTGATCGCTGTTACCATCGTGCAGCTGCTGGCTGCTCTCGTTTTGATCCTGATCGTGCTGTTCCAGTCCGGCAAGAGCCAGGGCCTGTCCGGCGCCATTGGCGGCATTGCCGATTCCTATATGTCCAAGGGCAAGGCCCGCACCGTGGACGCGAAGCTGGCCAAGGCCACCAAGTGGGTGGGCGCGGTGTTCGTCGTTTTGACCCTGGTGCTGGACTGCATGGTCGCCGCCGGGCTGTAATTGCTGCGGCATTGATAAGCGAATAGGGAACCGCCCGAAGCTGAGGCTTCGGGCGGTTTTTTGCGTGTGTGGGATTCTTCCACGCACGGACTTACGGGAAAGAAATTGACTTTTACCCCGCACGAATCCCTCCACCAACCTTCGGTTGGTCCCCCTCCCTTTAGGCAAGGGAGGCAACGGGTTT
>CAVHCH010000038.1:0-3732 GCA_963634265.1 Bacteroidaceae bacterium
AGCACAGCGGACTCTGACTCCGTATGTGAGGGTTCGAATCCTTCTCCCGCTGCCAAAAAAGCTCTCGGCAATCGCCGGGGGCTTTTTCTTTTTTGCAATTTTCAAAAACAGGGGATTCGGACCCTCACATCTTTCAAATCACAGCGCAGCCCTCGGTGCCATCGCCGAGGGCTGTTTTTATTCCCCAAACCTCACTCCACAAACCAGCCCCAGGTGTGCCAGAACTGGAAGCTGCCCGCCGACAGGGCGCACACCACATAAGAGAGCACGAAGCACGCGGCGAACAGGGCCAGGGCTACCAATGCCGCCGTGCGCAGACGGCGCTTGGTCTTGCCGGAAAACTGCGGGTTGATGGCCAGAGCCGGGAGCGCCGCCCCGCCGGAGGCCACCGCCAGGGTATTATGGCAAAACCGTCCATAGGACCGCACCAACTGGCGCAAAAACGCCCCGTAATACACGCAGCCCACCGCCGCCAGCACTGCCAGGGCCGCAAAGGCCAGGGCCAGCATGGCCCCGCACCAGTAGGGCATGGCGGGGATGAGCCCGCCCACGGACAGATTCCCCAAAAGGCACACCGTCAGCGCCCCACAGGCCACCGCTGCCGCCGCCAGCACCAGGCCAAAGCCCGCCAGCAGCAGGAAAAACAGGCTCGCGAACACATCCGCAATGCCCAGGCCGATGGCCGTCAGCGTCCGGCTTCCGCCCCGACTCCCTTCCGCAGTCTCGTCCTCGCTGAACTGGGCCGCCAGACTGGCCGGGGAGCCCAGCCGGGCGGCGATCTCCTCCTCAGCGTAGCCGTCGGCCATCTTCATGGCAAAGTGCTGCGCATATTCCTCCACTATATCCGCCGGGTCGGCCACATTCCGCTTTTCCAGCTCCTGGCTCAGCCGCTCCAAAAACTCAGTTTTCTTCATCGTCGTCATCCTCCTTCAAAAGCGCCCGGACAGCCTCGGCAAAGCGCAGGTAGTCCGCCCGGTCCATGCTGTAAACATCCTCGCCCAACTGGGTGAGCTTGTAGTATTTCCGGGGCGGCCCGCCGCTCTCCTCCTGGAGATAGGTGGTCACCAGGCCGTCCGCCTTCATCTTGCGCAGCAGCGGGTACACCGTGCCGTCGGCGATGTCGATGTGCTTCGACAAATAGTCGGAGATCTCATATCCATATCGGTCCTGCCCGCGCAGCAGCGACAGCACACACAGCTCCAGCACGCCTTTTTTATATTGCGGATTCATAGGCAGCTCCTTTCGCATCTTGTCCTTACACTACTGTATTATATTCAGTAGTTTGAGAATGTCAATACTATTTTGAAAATTTTTATAGAATTATTTTTCTTTGTCCGGACGCTGTTTTGTGGTATACTGTCCCCATGAATCGACCTTTTAGGAGGGCATATATATGAAAAAAATCGCTGTTGTCACCGGGGCCTCCTCGGGCATGGGCCGGGACTTTGTGCTGGCCGTGGACCGGGAGTTCCACCCCCAGGAGATCTGGGTCATCGCCCGACGGGAAGACCGCCTCCTGGCCCTGCAGGAGCAGGTGCAGGCCACCGTGGTGCCCCTGGCCATGGACCTGTCCCGGGACGAGTCCTTCCGCCGCTATCAGGAAGCCCTTGCGCAGGAGCAGCCGGAAATCGTGGCCCTGGTGAACGCCGCCGGATATGGCAAGTTCACCCCCTTTACAGAGATGGACCTGCCCTCCCAGCTGGGCATCGTGGAGCTGAATGACCGGGCTCTCACCGCCATGTGCCACCTGAGCCTGCCCTATATGCACCCGGGCAGCAAAATTATCAATCTCGGCTCCAACTCCTCCTGGCAGCCGGTGCCCTACATGAGCGTGTACGGCGCCAGCAAGGCCTATGTGCTCAGCTTCTCCCGGGCCCTGGGCCGGGAGCTGAAGAGCCAGGACATCCAGGTGCTGTGCGTGTGCCCCGGATGGGTGAAAACGGAGTTCATGGACCGGGCCGTCCACGACAACACCGTGTCTTTCTACGACCGCTGGTACGAGTCCAAGGATGTGGTGGACAAGGCCATGGCCGACCTGCGCAAGGGCAAGACCGTCTCCATCCTGGGCTTCCCCGTGCGGATGCAGGTGCGCCTGGTAAAGCTGCTGCCCGCCCGCGCCATTATGAATATCTGGTGCAAGCAGCAGAAGAAGCCGTAAATCCCGGCGCATAAACCCCTAAACTCAACACAGAAAAAACCGGCAAACCTCCTGCGAAGTTTGCCGGTTTTTCTAATATACTTTTGCTCCCTTACACACTCCAGCTATGCGAAATGCTCGACAGTCCGTAGGTGTCCACATCAAAACGATAAGTGGATATGCCGTATCCACCTACAGTAATAACAAATGCAATATCCTGGTTTGCATTCAACGCATTGATGACCGCCTCGTAAACATCGTTGTATTTCGTGATTACGATCTCCCCGCTGTCTTCATACAGGTAATCCGCCGTGTCCGAGGTAACAACGCCGTTGATTTTCACCTTGATCTCAACATCTGAATAGTCGCACCCAATAAAGCTGGCCTTGCTGTGTCCATATTCCAGCAAACGAATTGTGATCATATCCAAATTGCCTGTAGTCCCCGTCATGTTCTTCTCCATGAACAGGCACACTTGCAGGTCAGATCCGTTGGTGGCACTATTGCTGAAAGTTCCATCGAATAAGCCGCGAATATACCCCATGCTGGTCGCGTCGCCGAAGTCGTCCGTATAATATTCTGTCGACCAGTGGCTCTCCTTCGCCGGGGTGTTGGATTCTGCACCTTTGTCGTCCGATGGTTTTTCCTTGCTGCAAGCAACTGCCGTCAGGCAGAGCAGCAGGGCCAGTAGGGCTGTGAAAATTTTCTTCATTTTATCTTCCTCCTTAATTTGACATTCAGTGAATGTCATTTGTGAGGCCATTTTAGCATACAATTACCGAAAAGGCAATCACTAAATGTCAAAAAGGGTAATTTTATGTTTATCAACAAAACTCCCACCGGGAAAAACAATCTGTGCGGCCCGCAGGTCGCCCAATATCGCAAGCAGCAAAAGTTGTCGCAGCGGGCATTGGCCGATGCGCTGCAAGTTGCAGGACTCGACATTGACAAAAACGCCATCCAGCGGATCGAAGCCGGAAAGCGCTTTGTTACCGACATTGAGCTGATTTTCCTGTCCAAAGTCCTGCAAGTCTCCATTAACGATTTGCTGCTGATCTGATTTCTATAAATAGTGCAAAAGGCGGGAAGCTATGCTTCCCGCCTTAAATTTTAGCCTCGCAGAGTTTGCGCCCACCTGTCATTGCGAAGCCAGTGCGCACACTGGCTGTGGCAATCCGTACTCCTTACAGGACAACCCTTCCGGCGCTTCGCGCCACCTCCCCTTACACAGGGGAGGCTTTTTTGTTGGCTCCCCTGCGCAAGGGGAGCTGGCACGGCGAAGCCGTGACTGAGGGGTCGACGGTACCGCACCTCTTGAGAGCTCCCGTAGGGGCGACCTTCGCTGTCACCTGCCCCACCGCACTCCATGCATCCCGTCCGTAGGGGGCGGCGTCCTCGACGCCCCGTTTTCCGCACTCCTTGCCATGCGTAGGGCGGGGTGCCCTCACCCCGCCGCCCGGCCTCCCACCGCGCCATCAGAAAACCGTTGTCTCCCTTGCCTAAAGGGAGGCTTTAGGCAAGGGAATTTTCGCCAGCCATCTTAGCTCCACAGCGAGCACACCAAATCCGTATACCCCGACGGGTCCGCCAGGGGC
>CAVHCH010000039.1:0-6297 GCA_963634265.1 Bacteroidaceae bacterium
CGAATTCAAGGAGTGCGGTAGACGACCCCTCCGGCGCTTCGCGCCACCTCCCCTTGCGCAGGGGAGGCTTTGGGGATACGGATTGCCACAGCCAGTGTGCGCACTGGCTTCGCAATGACATCCTGCATGGGGGCGGTGGGGGGTATATTTTGAAAGGGGAGTTTTTGTATGAAAGAGGATAGGAAGAAGGTTTTTCTGTCCAGAGGCAGAAAGAATGAGGAAAATTTTGTGATCGTGTCCGTGAATGGGCGCAGTTACAAGATCATGAAGGGCGTTGAGGTGGAGGTCCCGGCGTGCGTGGCGGAGGTGCTGGAGAACAGCCGCATGATGGCCGAGGCAGCCCGGCGCTATGTGGACGCGGTAGCCAACTGAGAAGGAGGACGCTATGGTTGCATTGACGGCGGGTCAGGTTTTGGCGCAGGTGGACGGCCTGCTGCCCAATGCCTACACCCGGGAGGAAAAGCTGCGGTGGCTCTTGCAGGCGGAGGCCAGTCTCCTTCGGGAGGTCCGGCAGCCGGTGGGGGAGACGGTATCCATTCCCCAGGAGCTGGCGGAGGACACCGTTTTGACGGCGGAGCCGCCCTATGACGAGCTTTACAGCCTGTATTTACAGGGACAGATCCACTACGCCAACGGCGACATGACCCGGTGCAGCAACGCCATGAGCCTGTGGAACCAGGGCGTGGCGGCCATGCAGGCGGAGCGGCTGCGGCGCGGGAATGGGCCCCAGGGGGCCCGGAGCCTGCGCTTTTGCTGAAAGGAGGGGGCAAGATGTTTTTTCCGATGCTGAAGGGCACGAAGCTGCAGCGGGTGACGGTGGTGGACCTGCCGGGTTTGGACCGGCGGGAGAGCGCGGTGGCGCTGGGTTTTCGGGAGATGGAAAACCTCTGCTCGGAGGGCTATCCTGCCCTGCGGACACGGCCCAGGCGGGGCCTGGTGGAGGTCTTGGAAAAGCCCAATGGCCTGGCGGCCAAGGACGCGCTGCTGTGGGTGGACGAAAAACATTTATATATGAACGGACTGGCCGTGGGGCCGGAGCTGACGGACGGGGAGAAGAGCCTGGTGTCCATGGGCGCGTATGTGGTGGTATTCCCCGACAAGGTGTATGTGAACACCCAGGATGTGACGGACTATGGCAGCCTGGAGTGCGAGAGAACGGCACCGGCGGGCAGCGGGCTGACCCTGTGTGACGAGACCGGGGCGGCGTACAGCGATGTCACCGAGGCGGCGGGCGCGCCGGAGGAGCCCCAGGAGGGGGCGCTGTGGCTGGACCTGTCCGGATCGGAGCCGGTGCTGCGGCAATACAGCCGGGAGGTTTGGACGGCCCTGGAGGGCGTGTGCGTGAAGGTGCAGGCTACGGGCATCGGCGCGGGCTTTGCCGCCGGGGACGGCGTGGAGGTGTCCGGCTGCGGCGTGGAACGGCTCAACGGAGAGACGGTCCTCAAAGCGGTGGGCGCGGACTGGGTGGCCTTTCCCGGGGCGGTGGCCGGCGGCGCTGTGACGGAGACGGCCATGAAGCTGCGGCGGTATGTGCCGGAGATGGACTTCGTGATCCAGAGCGGCAACCGCCTGTGGGGCTGCAAGTACGGCATGGTGGACGGCAAGGCCGTCAATGAAATCTACGCCAGCAAGCTGGGCGACTTCAAGAACTGGCGGTGCTTTGCGGGACTGGCTACGGACAGCTACGCCGCCGCCCGGGGGTCCGACGGGGTATTCACCGGGGCGGTGAGCTATCTGGGCAATCCCATTTTCTTTAAGGAACGCTGCATGGAGCGGGTGTACGCGGCCAGCGGCGGGGCGCATCAGATCGTGACCACGGAGTGCAGCGGCGTGCAGAAGGGGAGCGCGAAGAGCCTGCAAGTGGTGGGCGGCGTGCTTTACTACCTCTCCGGCGACGGGGTGCAGGCCTTTGACGGGAGCCTGCCGGTGTGCATTTCCCAGGCCCTGGGCCGGGTGCGCTATCACGGCGGCGTGGCCGGGGGCTGGCGGGAGAAATATTATCTCTCGGCCCTGGACGAGGGCGAGAAACCGTCGCTGCTGGTGTATGACAGCGGGCGGCGGATGTGGCATAGAGAGGACGCTCTGCGGGCGGTGGACTTTGCCGGAAAGGGCACGGAGCTTTACTGCCTGGGCGCGGACGGGAAGCTGTGGAGCCTCCACGGCGAGAGCGGCCAGGGGGAGGGGAGCTTCACCTGGCTGGCGGAGACCGGGGAGATGGGCATGCAGTCCCCGGAGCGCAAGCGGCTGACGCAGGTGCTGCTCTATCTGCGGCCGGAAAAGGGCAAAGAGGTGACGGCCTGGGTCAGCTATGACCAGGGGGAGAACTGGCTCCGCCAGGGGCAGATCGTGGGCAGCGGCGGCATACGGGAGCAGGCCATTGCCATTCGGCCCCGCCAGTGCAGGCGGCTGCGGCTGAAGCTGACGGGCAGCGGGCAGTGTACGCTGTTTGCCCTGACGGCCCTTTACGAGAAGGGAAGTGACGGCCTGTGAGCGTGGTGGCGATGCCGGGAGCGCCTGCGGGCACGGTGCAGCAGCAGATACGGCAGCAGTATGCCTACCTTTTTCAGCTGGCTCAGAGCCTGAACCGGGCTTTGGAGCAGATAGAGGAGGGCCAGGCGGCCCGGGCGCAGACGGCGGAGAAAACCGGCGCGCCGGACGAGAAAAGCGGGCAGACGGCGGCGGGGCTGAAGAGCCTTATTGTGAAGACGGCGGAGACGGTCTCCCGGCAGATGGAGCAGATGAAAACGGAGCTGCGGGGGGAATATGTGGCGGTGTCGGACTTCGGGACCTATTTGGAAAAGACCAGCCAGGAAATTGAAGAAGATCCCACGAAGATCACCCGGTATTTTAAGTTTGTATCGGACATCCAGGCGGATGTGGACCGGGTGGGGGCGGACTTTTCCGCCTACAAGACCGATGTGCAGGGGTACATCCGCCAGGGCATCGTGGGCTATGACGGGGTGACGCCCATCATCGGCATTGCCATCGGCCAGGACATCCGCACCACCCAGACCGGGGTGGAGACGGAACAGGGGGTCTTCGATGTCATCGACAAGCGGAGCAATATGTCCGTGTGGACCACGGAGAAGCTGTCGTTTTACATCGGCGGCCAGGAGGCGGCCTACTTCTCCAACGGCAAGCTGACGGTGGCCCAGATCGCAACGGACCGGCTCACCGGCGCCGGGAAGTGGGATATGAGCTTCACGGGCGGCGTGAAATTTAAGTGGATCGGAGGGTGAGGACATGGGCGCGACCATCAAAACGGATGTGAAATACGGGTCCTATTTCTGGGTGAAATGGGAGGTGCAGAAGCAAGACACGGCGGCGAACAAGTCCATCATCGCCTGGTCCTGCGGGTTGAGCCCCGGGGAGCAGTACTATACCAACGCTATTCGGATGTCGGCGGTGACGATTGCGGGCAAGACCGTGTACGCCGGGGGCACCTACTCCGACATCACGGACTACAAGGACCACACCTTTGGCTCCGGCACCCTGGAGGTGGCCCACGACGGGGACGGCAGCAAGACCCTGGTGGTGGGGGCCTTTTCCGGGTGGCTGTACGGAAACGGAGACTACAACGCCTCCAGCCGGAGCTTTGCGCTGCCTACCATTCCTCGGGCCACGGTGCCCTCTATCGGCGGCGTGACCATGGGGGAGGTGGCGCGGATCAGCTTGCCCCGGGCCTCCGGCAGCTTTACCCATACGCTGAGCTATGTGTTCGGCGGGGCGTCGGGGACCATTGCAACGGGGGTGGCTACGGGCTATGACTGGGCTGTGCCGGAGAGTTTGGCGGCGGAAATTCCCAATGCCGCCAGCGGTACGGGGACGCTGACCTGCAAGACCTATAACGGGAGCACGCTTATCGGGACCAAATCGGTGACCTTTACGGCGGCGGTGCCCGGGAGCATGAAGCCCACGGTCTCGGAGGGCTGGGCGGCTGTGACCTATGACAACAGCGGCACGGCGGCGGAAAATATAGCCGCCTGGGTGCAGGGGTATTCCAAGGCCAAGGCTGCCTTTGACAGCAGCAAGATCACCTGCCAGCAGGGGACCAGTGTCAGTAAGTTTTCCATTACCTACCTGGGCAAGACCACGGCGGAGAGCCCCTATCGGACGGAGACCATATCCACCACTGTCGCCACGGTGCGCTGCACGGTGACGGACAGCCGGGGGCTGACGGCCTGGGAGGATATTGCCATTACGCTGCTGGAGTACGCGCCGCCGGTGCTGGTGGGGGCGGACCTGTTCCGCTCGGACGCGGAGGGCACGGCGGCAGACAGCGGGACGCACATCGCAGGACTGGCCTCGGCGAGATTCTCCGGGCTGGGCGGGCTGAACAGCGTTACATTAAAAGGCTACTGGAAGCCGGTAGGGGCCAATTACGGCGAGGGCGCGGCCTTGACGGTGGGGGCCGTGGGGCTGGTGACGGGGGATGTGGAGATTTCCACGGACCGAAGCTATGTGGCCCTGCTGGTGCTGACGGACAGCCTGGGGAACGCGGCCCGGTATGAGGAGAACATACCCACGGAGAAGGTGGCCTTCCACCTGAAGGAGGGCGGCCTGGGCGCAGCCTTCGGCAAGGCGGCGGAGACGGACGGCCTGCTGGAGCTGGCGGAGGACTGGGGCCTGAAGCTCTCCGGGGCGGCGGACCTGGGCGCGGCGGCGGAGAAGATCGCCGTGCTGGACGCGGGCGGCGTGGTGCGCTACCGCACGAAGGCGGAACTGCTGGGGGACCTGGCGGCAGACTATATCGCCGAGCAGGGCGTCAGCGGGATATGGACCTACCGGAAGTGGAGCAGCGGGGTGTGCGAATACTGGGGCAAGGAACAGAATTTCACCCTGGAGGACGGCTGGCACAAAAGCCCGGCGGGGCCGGTCGACATTGTCGATGCCGGGAATGCCGTTGCGACGGTGACGAACTGGTACGGAGATGGGTCCAATGAAAACCGGGCGGCGCGGCCTAATATTATTACCTGCGGCGGACTGTACGAGGACGGCAGCATTTCCGTATATGACAGGAACCCGGACGGGACCGTTGGGACGGGCTACCGGGCCTACTATTACCATGTGCTTGCACGGTGGAAATGAAAGAGAGGGAAACGATGGCAACGAAACTTTGGAGAGGGAACACGGGCAGCTCCGTGTTGGAGCTGCAGCAGAAGCTGAATCGGAACGGCTACAACCTGGACGAGGACGGCGTGTTCGGGAACAACACCTATAACGCGGTGCTGGACTACCAGCGCAAGAACAACCTGGCCGTGGACGGCGTGGTGGGGGACGAGACTTGGGGGAGCCTGAACAAGACCACCGCGCCCAGTCGCCCCACCACGGGAAAGGATGTGCTGACGGGGGTGTCGGACGAGACCTACGACAAGCTGCATCAGCTGGAGGAGGGCTTCAAGCCCTCGGAGGCTGTGGAGGCGGCTCGGGAGGTGCAGAAGAGCCTGGAGGCGGTGCGTCCGGGAGAGTATCAGTCGTCCTTTGATGAGGAGCTGGCGCGGCTGTATGAGCAGATCAGCGGGGACAGGGGCTTTTCCTACGACCCCCAGCAGGATGCGCAGTACAAAAACTATGCCCATCTCTATGCACAGCGGGGCCGGGATGCTATGGAGGACACTATGGGCCAGGCGGCAGGGCTTACAGGGGGCTATGCCTCCAGCTATGCCCAGTCGGCGTCTCAGCAGGCCTACGGGCGCTATATGCAGGAGCTGGCGGAGCTGATGCCGCAGCTGGAGCAGAGCGCCCGGCAGCAGTATGAGGCGGGACAGCAGAAGCTGGTGGATCAGTACGACTGGCTGAGCCAGCAGGAGCAGGCGGACTACAAGCGCTACTTGCAGGAGCAGGAGGCCTGGCAGGAGGACTATGACCGGGCGGGCAAGGAGGCCGAGGCGCTGCGGCAGGCGGAGTATGACGACTACAAGCTGCGCTTGCAGCACTACACCAGCATGGCAAACGCCGAGCAGAAGGCCTCCGGCGGCGCACGGGCCAACACCGGGGCGGCGGCTGCGGCGGCCCAAAAGAGCAGCCTCAGCTCCACGGCGGCCCAGAGCTTGCAGAGGGCTATGAGCAACTATTTTAAGGGCGGCAAGGCGGACCAGGCGGCGGCCCTGGTCCAGCAGTACAAGGATCGCATGACCCCGGCCCAAAAGCAGAAAGTGAAGAAGCTCTTCGCGGACAATGGGACACAGATCGACCTGTGAGGGGTCGGAAGGAATAAAGAGAACGCACCTGCCGGGTGGGCGTGTACCTGTAAAATGAAAGTAGACACTCGCAAAAGTGTGGGTGTCTACTTTTTTC
>CAVHCH010000040.1:0-3946 GCA_963634265.1 Bacteroidaceae bacterium
CGTCGATGATCTGCTGGAACACCTTGGAGCGGTGGCTCATCTCCATGACGCACATACCGCTGCCGCGGTAGTTCATCATCTCGTCACGGATCTCCTCCAGGACGGGCTCCGGCATCATAGCGGGACCGGCGGAAAAGTTAAAAGTGCGGTTATACTTCATTTGATAGTACCTCCTGTGTGTATTGTAATCAAGGTATACGGGGTATACGGTTTACACAAATACAGTATAGAACATTCCGTCGGGAGAATCAACCATAAAAATCAACATTTTTTGAGATTATCTAAAAATTTTTTAGAGGGACTGAAAAAAGGAGAGAATACGGGCCCTGAGAGCCTATTGCGGGGGCGGAAAAAGTGTGGTATGGTGGGCATGACACAAGCGCGCAGGAAATGTCATGCGCGGGCGGGAAAAGTTTGGTAGACTGAGGGCACAGAAAGGGCGTGAGAACATGGACTGGATACAGGGCTTGCAGCGGGCCATCGACTATGTGGAGGAGAACCTGGACGGGGACATAGACCCGGAGGAGGCGGCCCGGCGGGCCTATGCGTCGGTGTTTCACTTCCAGCGGGTGTTCGGCATACTGTGCGGGGTCTCCCTGGGGGAGTACATCCGCCTGCGCAGGCTTTCCCAGGCCGGAGAGGAGCTGGCCCGGGGCGGGGCCAGGGTCATTGATGTGGCGCTGAAATATGGGTACGACTCGCCGGAGAGTTTTTCCCGGGCCTTTACCCGGTTTCACGGCATTGCGCCCAGCGAGGCCCGGCGCGGGGGACAGGTGAAAATTTTTACGCCGCTTTCTGTGAAATTAACCTTAACAGGAGGCAGTAAAATGGAGTACAGAATTGAAAAAAGAGACGCTTTTCAGGTGGTGTGCAAACGCAAGCGGGTGGAAAAGCCCCAGTCCGGCAGCGCCACCGCCGACATCACCAACCTGTGGCAGGCGTGCGGCGCGGACGGGACCATGGCGAAGCTCATTGGCTACATGCCCAAGGAGCCGGTGATGAAGGGGCTGCTGGGCATCTGCTTTTCCTCGGAGCTGGACGGGGCGCAGTTCCCCTACGGCATCGGCGTGGAGTATGACGGGCGGCCTGTGGACGGGGGCCTGGAGGTCGTGACCATCCCCGCCGGGACCTACGCGGTGTTCACCAGCCGGGGGAAGATGCCGGAGGCGTTCATTGAGACCTACAACCGGATCGTGACGGAGTTCTTCCCCCAGAGCAGCCAGTACGAGTATGCGGAGAGCGTGGAGTTTGAGGTGTATGGGTCGGAGAACACGGCGGACCCCAACTATCAGTGCGAGATCTGGATCGCGGTGAAGGAAAAGAAATAAGCGGGCCGGTTTTTGCCGGGTCTGCGGAGAGAAAAAACAGGCTTTGCCGGGGAAAGGCGGGGCCTGTTTTTTTGGCAAAAAATATCTGAGAGACGGCGATTGACAGGGGGACATAAAGATGATATAAAGGAGGGAGAAATTCGGCGAATCTCCGGGAAAGGCGGCGGCGCGGGTGGAAAAGTGGAGAAAGATCATGGCGCATATCGGCGCGTATCCGGCGGCCCTGGGCAAGTGGCTGGCGGTGGGGGGACTCATCGGCGGCATCGGCGGGCTCATTGGGTCGGCGTTCCACATCGGCGTGGACTATGCCACCCGGCTGCGGAGCGGGCACCCGTGGGTGCTGTACTTGCTGCCGGTGCTGGGGCTTATTATCGCGGGACTGTACCGGGTGACGAAGGTGGAGGGCAAGGACACCAACGCCGTCATTGAATCGGTGCATTTCGGGAAGAATGTGCCGGTGCTGCTGGTGCCGGTGATCTTTATTTCTACGGTTTTGACCCATCTGGGCGGGGGCAGCGCAGGGCGCGAGGGCGCGGCGCTGCAGATCGGCGGCGGCATCGGATTCGAGACCGGGCGGCTGCTGCACCTGGGGGAAAAGGACCTGCCCCTGGCGACGCTGTGCGGCATGAGCGCGGTATTCGCGGCGCTGTTTGGAACGCCGCTGACGGCGGCCATCTTCGCCATGGAGGTCATCAGCGTGGGCGTGTTTTACTACGCGGGGCTGATCCCGTGTTTGACTTCTGCGCTGGTGGGCTACGGGGTAAGCCTGACCATGGGGGTGCCGCCGACGCGGTTTACGGTGGCGGACCCGGGGATCGACGCCTGGACCATGGTACTGGTGATCCTGCTTGCCATCGGGTGCGCGGTGGTGAGCATCCTGTTCTGCCGGGGGCTCCAGGAGACGGGGCATCTGGCGGCGCGGCTGCTGCCGAATCCCTTTGTGCGGGTGTTCGTGGGCGGCGCGGCGGTCATTGGGCTGACGCTGCTGGTGGGGACCGGCGACTACAACGGCGCGGGCATGGATGTAGTGGAGCGGTTCATCGGCGGCGAGGCGGACGGCTGGGCGTGGCTGCTGAAGCTGCTGTTCACCGCTGTGACCATCGGATTCGGCTTTAAGGGCGGCGAAGTGGTACCCTCGTTCTTCGTGGGAGCGGGCTTCGGGTGCGTGCTGGGGGGCTTTTTGGGGCTTCCGGCGGGCTTCGGGGCGGCCATCGGGCTGGTGGCGGTGTTCTGCGGGGCGGTGAACTGCCCCATTGCATCGGTGTTCTTGAGCGTGGAGCTGTTTGGCACCGGGGACCTGCTGTATTTCGCCATGGCCTGCGCCATCAGCTATCTGCTGTCGGGATATTGCGGGCTGTACAGCAGTCAAACGATTTTGTATTCTAAGATGCGGGCGCAGTTTATTAACATTCATACCAATGAAAATGAGGATAACCACGGATAAAGACTCTTGGCGAAAAAAACCTGCGGGCGCAGACGCCGCGAGGCTTTTTTGAATTAAAAATTACCTCCCCGGACATACTGAAGGAAAGTATGAGACTGTCGATAAAGTGGTAAGCTTTGCGATGACGGTAAGGAAGGGTGTGTGAGGGAAACCCAAGAAGGGTTTCCCTCACCATTCAAATCAATAGTTTTTGAAAATTTGAAAAAGTTTCAAAAACTTAGTCAGCGGGGCGAAAAGACTTTCTCGACACGCTGAAGTATGGTTGGGGAGGTATTTTTATGGATTTGGTGCGGGTGGCGGTGACATCGCTGGTGTCGCTGGCGGCTATGTTTTTGCTGACGAAGCTCATGGGAAACAAGCAGGTGTCGCAGATGAATTTGTTTGACTATGTCATCGGCATCACCATCGGCTCCATCGCGGCGGAGATGGCTACGGAGCTGGACACGCCGGAAAATTCCCTGGTGGCTATGGTGGTGTACGCGGTGGTGGCGGTGTGCATTTCGCTGCTGACCAACAAATCGTTGGCGGCCCGGCGGGTCATCACGGGCAAGCCCCTGATCCTGATGGACGGCGGGGTCATTTACCGGGAGAATCTGAAAAAGGCCAAGATGGACCTGGGGGAGTTTCTCATGTACTGCCGCATCGGGGGGTATTTTGACCTGGGGCAGATACAGACGGCGCTGCTGGAGCACAACGGGACGGTGACTTTTTTGCCCGTGGAGATGCAGCGGCCTGCCACTCCGGCGGACCTCTCCATGCAGCCGGACCAGACGCTGCTCCAGACCCCGGTGATCCAGGACGGGGCGGTGCTGCGGGGGAATCTGCGGCGGGTCGGAAAGGACGAGACTTGGCTGGCGCGGCAGCTTGAGGGCCAGGGGTACAAGGAGGCCGGGGAGGTGTTTTTGGCTATGGCGGATGGGAATGTGCTGACGGTGTTTCCCATGGAGAGCAAGCGGGAGCCGGCGGATCTGGCGGATAAGTGAAAATTTGCATAAGGAAAAAGCGGAGGCCGGGGGCCTCCGCTTTTTATAGTGGAAAGAGGAAAGATGGGGGAACGGGTGCGTAGGGGCGACCCCTCTGGCGCTTCGCGCCACCTCCCCTTACGCAGGGGAGGCTTCAAGGACGGGGGTTACGGATTGCCACAGCCAGTGTGCGCACTGGCCTCGCAATGACA
>CAVHCH010000041.1:0-2744 GCA_963634265.1 Bacteroidaceae bacterium
CGGTGCCGGTGAAGCGGCCAAAGACCTGGTGCTGGTCGCTTTTCAGCAGCTTGAAGTCCGTGCAGGCGGCACGGTCCAGGGTGGGGGTGAAATCCATTTCAAACCGCCCGTCGTCGGAGGTGAAGGTCCAGGGGGAGAGGAAATCGTCCCGCCCGTCCTTCTGGGGGATGTGAAAGGTCACCTGGCTCAATTTGTGGGCCTTGCCGCCGTAGAAGAGCATATTTTCGCTGGCGGCGGAGGTGTCGCCAAAGCCGTAGCCGATGTTCCAGCCGAAGGGCACCCCGTCCACCTGGCCGCTGGCGCTGCCCCAGTACCAGGTGTTGTGATAGGTCCACACGCCCCGGCCCCAGTCCAGCACGGCGAAGGACTCCGCCGGGTCAAAGACATAGGTGCGGCTGCCTACCGTGACGGTGCCGCTGGCGCGGAGGCAGTTGATTTTTTGGTTGTAATAGAAGTGTCCGGGCTTTGAGAAGGGGGTGCAGATGACCATGCTCTCCTCCGGCTCGTCGGTGAGGCGGAGGCGGCCATCAATAGCCGCACCGTCCAGGAAATCGTCCATGTGGAAGTCCAGCACCCGGTCCGCGCCCTCGTGGCGGAAGGACAGGTGATAGCCCTTGCCGGAGGTGGAAACATCGCCGGTTTTCGAGCTCTCCGGCAGGCCGGTCTTGCCCATGGGGAAGGCGCGCATGGGGCTCTTGGTGCGCTCCCAGCCCTCCGCAAAATCCAGCAGGGAGATGGAGTCCAGGCCCATGTAGCCGTTGTCGTCGATGGTCAGAGCCACGGCGAAGCGGCCATTGTTGATGAGGTAATAGTCCCATTCCTTAATGCGCAGGGCGCCGGCCTTCACATCCCGGCGGCGGTAGACGGGCAGGAGCTTTTTGCAATAGCCGGGCTGGCGCAGGTTGCCCTTTTCGTCCAGCAAAGGCTGGGCGGCGGTGATCTCGTGCTGCATACTGGGTCCCCCTTTTGTTTTTTGTAAGTATACCATATAGAAATAGGGCCGTCAACGCGGAGGGCGGAGCAGAGGAAAGTTGCGGGACACACAGGCCCGAACCGAACCTGTGCGTAGGGGCGACCCTTGCGGTCGCCCTCCCGTCAACGAAAAAAGGCGGCACGCATTCGCGTGCCGCCTTCCACAGTCCGAAATCAGAACATTTTCTTCACATACTGGTCGTACTTGCTGTTGTTCATGACGCTCTGGTAGGTGTTCTTGAAGCGGGAAACGGTGAGGCTGTTGAACTCCAAAATGCGCCGATATTTCAGCGCCCCGGCGATGGCGGCGATGCCGCAGCTAAAGTAGCCGTAGGGCTCCGTCCGGGCGGCCACGGCCACCAGCGCGCCCACCAGGATCACCGAAATCACCACGCCCGCGATCTGCTTCTTCGGCTGGAGCAGACGCCGATCCGCCTCGGTGATGACGCCCTCCGCCACCATGGCCTTGGCCAGCCGCGCCTGCACGGTGAAGGTGGAGATGGCATTGAGCACGCAGGGCGCCGCCACAAAGAAGGTGAACAGGGCCAGCGCCGCCTGCACAATAAAAATGGAAATACTGCTTTCGTTCAATGGGATTTCCTCCTAACAAAATATTTGAATGCGTCTATATGCGAAACGGCAATACCGTCAAGCGTCCGTAAAAACAAGGGCCATATCGCTGCGGCTGGTGGCGTAGAGCATGTGGCTGTAGCTCAGGTCAAAGGCCACCACATCCCCCACCCGCAGCTTCCGGGGGCAGTCCTCCACATCCAGAATGCAGTGGTCCGAGGAGCCGCCGATGACCGTCATACCCGGCTCCCGGCACAGAAGGCTTTCCACCTGGCCCACATCCGCCCGGCCAAAGGCCGCCAGGGCCCGCAGCCGCACGCCCCGGTCCTCATAGGTGGGCCGGTTTCCAAAGGCGTCGATGACCGTCTCCCCCACGGGATAGGTGGGCTTTTTGCGCAGCTCGATGATCTCCGCCTCCAGGTGCATGGTGCCCCGGAGCAGGTAATCCATGTCACCGATGCCCCAGTCGTCCTGCAAGTCCTTGGCAAGCAGTGCCGTCTCGCCGATGCGCAGATGGTTGATGCCCTCCGGCATGGTGCCCCAGTGGACCAGGGTGTAGCTGCTGGTGGCGCCGCCGGACACGATCTCCAGCTTGCGCCCGATCCGCGCCTCCACGGCCCGGGCAATGGACACCAGCTGCCCCATGTTCTCCGGCGTGGGCTTCACCGAGCCGTAGCAGCCCAGGTTCACCCCCACGCCCGCAAGATGCAGGTGCTTCAGGTCCCGCTCCACATGGCAGCAGACCTCCACCATTTCGTCCTTGTCCCAGAAGCCTTCCCGCAGGTCGCCCAGGTCGGCCATGATAATGACCTTGTGCGTGACATTTTGCGCCGTGCAGACCCGGTTCAGCGCGTCCAAAGTGGAGCGGTCACTCTGCAAGGAGTAGTCCGCCAGCCGCGCCACATCGTTCAGCTCCGAAAGCCCCGGCACCCGCAGCAGCATATAAGGCCCCGGAATGCCCTCCCGGCGCCACAGCTCCATCTGCTCCAGGCGGCTGGTAGCCAGCTGCTCGGCGCCGCAGTCCCGGTACAGCCGGGCGAGCTCCGGCAGTCCGCCCACGCCCTTCACCACCCCGGCCACGGCGATGCCCCGGGCCCCACAGCGGCGGGTGATCTGGGTGAAATTGTTGCGCAGCTTGTCCCGATCCAGCACGATGCGGGGAAATTTTCTCTCCATGACCTTACCTCGAACTTTCACAGATA
>CAVHCH010000042.1:0-2989 GCA_963634265.1 Bacteroidaceae bacterium
TGCCTAAAGGGAGGGGGACCAGCCGCAGGCTGGTGGAGGGATTCGTGCGGGGTAGGGAGTTCGATTATCACAAGGTAGGTGCGGGGGGCGGCGGGACACATGGGTCCCGCCCTACAAGCGTAATTTTGTAGAGCAGGGCCCGCGTGCCCTGCCGGTGCGGCGGTCATTGCGTGGCACACTCCCCCGAAACCCATTGCATTTCTCTCCAAAATATGGTTAAATCACATTAGGCACCACGCCCAGGATCACCAGGGGCTCCGTGCCGGTGTTCACCACGCTGTGGCTGTGGCCCGGGGGGCAGTAGTGGGTCATGCCCGGGCGGATGTCCACGGTCTCGCCGTCGTCGGTGCAGACCCCGGTGCCGGAGAGAAAATACATCACCTCGAAGCTGCCCTCATGTACATGGTGGCCGATGGTGCTGCCCACGGGCAGGGTCAAAATCAAAATTTTCCCCTGCTCGTCCTCGAATTTGCGCACCAGCGCCTGCCCTTCGCCGCCCTTGAAATGCGGCACGGCCACCTCCTGCATGGAAGAAAAATCCAAAAACATAGCCAATTCTCCTTTGCGTTTTCCTGCGCCTTCAGCGCGTATTTCCCATAAATTATAACAGGTTTTGCCGCTTTTTACAAGAAAGGAGCACCCATGAAAGACAGAAATACCGAGATCCGCGAGGCCATCGACGCCGGAAATCGCGCCCTGGCGGCTCTGGACGAGGCCGCCCGCCATTTGCAGACCGCCCGGGGCCTGGGCGTGTGGGATATGCTGGGCGGGGGCTTCCTCAGCAGCCTGCTCAAGCACGCCAAAATGGACGACGCCCAGCGGGCCATGAACCGGGCGGAGCAGGAGCTGCGCTCCTTTGGCCGGGAGCTGGCGGATGTGCAGATGTATGTGGATATTCAGTTGAATTTTGATAATTTTACCCGTTTTTTTGACGCCTTTTGTGACAATTTCTTCGTGGACTGGATGGTCCAGTCCCAGATCGCCCAGGCTCAGGATCGGGTGGAAGAGGCCCGCCAGCGGGTCTGGGACGCCGTGCAGCAGCTCCAATTTTTGCAGGGGGCGTGAGGACCCCGAAAGCCGTCATGCGGGGGCGGATGATCTTGCCCGCCCACCCGACACATACCAAATTGTTTTATGCATCATCGACAGCGGGCGACCGCAAGGGTCGCCCCTACGGAAGCGTTTTTATTTTGCGTAGGGCGGCGTGCCCTCACGCCGCCGCGTTGGCGCGGTGAGTATCGGGCGGCGGGCTGAGCGCAGCCCGCCCTACGGATGGCATGATGGCGCGTAAAGGCGGGTCGATGTGGGCATCGGCCCCTACGGAATCTTTATAAAAAACACATCCGATTTTACTTTTTGCAGAAAAACAGGGAGAGAGCTTACGCTCTCTCCCCATTTTTTGTTTTGCGTTCCGGCTTAGCCGAAGAGGTAGCTGTACTTGTCACGGATGGTGACGATCAGCTTCTCCAGGTCGGCGGGCAGGTCGTTGTCCTTGCTCAGGTCGTAGTCCTTGGGCTCCCCGAAGGTGCGCACGCGCACCATGTCGCCACCCAGGAACAGCACACCGGCGTTCTTGGAGTCCACCATGTCCTCCGCGGTCTGGAACAGAGTGAACTTGTCGTGGCAGGGCTCGGAGGCATAGGGGCAGAACTGGGTGCAGTTGCCGCACTCGTTGCACATCTTGTCCACATGGACGATCTGGTGGCTGCCGTCGGCCATGGCGATGGCCACATTGGCCCGGTTGGGGCAGGAGTCCACGCAGTTCTCGCACACGGTGTGGCACTGCAGGCAGCGCTTGCCCTCGCAGCAGGCGTCCTTGCTCATGATAAGGGTGCCCTTCTTGGCGATGGCTTCGGCCTTGGTGATATAGGCCTCGGCGGGGATCTCGTAGGTGTGGGCTGCGCCGATGACTTCCTCGGCGAACCGGGCGGCGTCGGTAATGCCCTCCACCACGGTGGCGGGGCCGCGGGTGGCGTCACCGGCGGCGTACACGCCCTCCACATTGGTCTTGAAGGCGGGACGGCCCTTCTTGTCCAGCTCGATGCCGTTGGCGCTCATGAGAGCGTCGTCCACCTGCTCGCCCACGGCGGAAATGACCAGGTCGCAGGGCACGGTGAAGAACTCGCCGGTGCCCACGGGGCTGCGGCGGCCGGAGGCATCGGCCTCGCCCAGCTTCATCTGCTCGCACTTGAGCACGCCGTCTGCCTGGGCCACGGGAGCGGCCAGCTCGGCAAAGGCCACGCCATCTTGAAGGGCCAGAGCCAGCTCATGCTCGTCGGCGGGCATATACTTCTTGGTGCGGCGATACACCAGGGTCACATTCTTGGCGCCGCAGCGCTTGGCAAGACGAGCCGCGTCCATGGCGGTGTTGCCGCCGCCGACCACGACCACATTGCCGCTGACCGCGATATTCCCGGCCTTCACGCCCTTCATCCACTGGATGGCACCGGCCACATCGCCGGGGATGTCCAGCTTGCCGGGCTTCCAGGCGCCCACGGCGAAGAGGATGTGGGTGTAGCCCATCTTCTTCAGCTCGTCCACAGAGGGAGCGGGAGCGCCGCACTTGACCTCCACATCGTACTTCTGCATCAGGGCGATGTCCTTCTCGATGGTCTCGTTGGCCACGCGGAAGGAGGGGATCACATGGCGGGGCACGCCGCCGAGGCAGGCTTCGCGCTCGAAGATGGTGGTCTCGATGCCGGCCCGGCCCAGGAAGTAGGCCGCCGCGATGCCGGTGGGGCCGCCACCGATGATGGCAGCCTTCTTGCCGGCGACCTTGGCGGGCTTCTTGATGGAAGCCATCAGGGCATTGTAGCCGTTCTGAGCCGCCACCAGCTTGGTGTCGCGGATCTGCACGGACTCCTCATAGAAGTTGCGGGTGCACTTGTTCTGGCAGCGGTGTGCGCAGATGGTGCCGGTGAGGAAGGGCAGGGGGTTCTTCTCGGTGATGAGCTTCAGCGCGGGGCCGTACAGACCCTTGCGGCACAGC
>CAVHCH010000043.1:0-9720 GCA_963634265.1 Bacteroidaceae bacterium
ACGGCAGTATGGCCTTCGGCTCCCCCGCCAAGGTCCGCCGGGCGCTGACGGAGGAAGAGATCGCCGCCAACCGCGCCGCCGCGGAGTTCTATTGCCGAGAGGCCAAAGAATACGCGGAGTGAGGCCGGAATTTCAAATAAGCACACGGGCGGGGAGACCCCGCCCGTGTCTTTGTATAAATAATAAATTTGTGGGGCAGGCGGTCATAGGCCCGCCCGATAATGCGCCACACACCCGGGAAACCGTTGCCGCCCTGGCCTAAAGGAAGCCATTGGAATGGTACACAACAAGAGGTGCTGGGGCCGACCCTTCCGGCGCTTCGCGCCACCTCCCCTTACGCAGGGGAGGCTTTTTTGTTGGCTCCCCTTTTCAAGGGGAGCCTTTTGAGATGGGCTTGGTGGAAATGCGAAAGGGGCGGACATTTGTCCGCCCCTGGGGTTGGGTTGCGTTATTATTGTTTTGGCTCACAGCTCCGTATAGAACTCCTCCAGGGCTTTGCGCTGGGTGTGGAGCTTGCTGGGGTGGGCCGTCTCGGCGGGGTAGCCTACGGGCAGGAGGGCGACGGGGGTGCGGCCTGCCAGCGCGGGCAGCTCTTGCGCCAGCTTCTCCGGGTCGAACACGCCCACATAGGTGGTGCCCAGGCCCAGGTCCGCCGCTTGCAGCATAATTTGCGTGGTGGCGATGGCGGCGTCAATTTCGCCGTGGTTTTTCTCGTCGATACCCGTGCGCACCCAGGCGGCGTCCCGGTCGTAGCACACCACCAGCACCACCGGCGCGCCGAAGTGCATGGTGGTGCAGCGGTTTACCCGGTCCAGGGCGTCCTGGCTCTTGCACACCAGGACATACTGGGGCTGATTATTATGGGCCGTGGGGGCGGACTGCACCGCCTCCAGCAGCAGGCGCAGCTTCTCGTCCTCGATGGGCCGGGGGTCAAACTTCCGCAGGGAATAGCGGGCCAGGGTCAGATCCTTAAAATCCATGCCGCGTCACCTCAGCAGAGCTTGGCACCGGCGGGGATGGAATCGTCCAGCAGCAGCAGGTGCAGCTTCTCCTCGCCCTTTTCCTTGTGGATGGCGGAAATGAGCATACCGCAGGAGGGAATGCCCATCATCTTCCGGGCGGGGAGGTTCAAGATCGCCACGGCGGTCTTGCCCACCAGCTCCTCGGGCTCATAGTAATGGTGGATGCCGGAGACGATGGTGCGGTCGGTGCCGGAGCCGTCGTCCAGGGTGAACTTCAAGAGCTTATCGCTCTTTTTCACCGCCTCGCAGGCCTTGATCTTCACGGCCCGGAAGTCGGACTTGCAGAAGGTGTCAAAGTCCACCTCGTCCTGCACGAAGGGCTCCACCTCCAGGTCGGGCAGGGCGGCCTTCTTCTGGGCCTCCTGCATGGCGGTGAGGTCGGCCAGGGCCTTCTCGGTGTCCAGGCGGGGGAAGAGGGCCTCGCCCTTGTGGACGGTGACGGCGGCGGGCAGCTGGCCCCAGGCCGCGGCGCTCTCCCAGGTGCGGACGGCCTCGCCCGCGCCGATCTGGTCGAAAATTTTGTCGCAGCTGGCGGGGATAAAGGGCGTGAGCAGGACGGTGCAGATGCGCACGGTCTCCAGCAGGTTATAGAGGACGGTGGCAAGGCGGGCTTCCTTGCCCTCCTCCTTAGCCAGCTTCCAGGGGGCGTTCTCGTCGATATACTTATTGGCGCGGTCGATGACCTTGAAGATCTCCTCCAGGCCGTTTTGCAGCTGGAGCTTGTCCATCTCGGTCTCGTAGCGGTCCCGCAGGGTGCAGACCAGATTCTTCAGCTCGCAGTCGGCGGGGCTGTCCTCCCGCTGCTCGGGCAGGGTGCCGCCGAAATACTTCTCCACCATGGCGCAGGTGCGGCTGACCAGGTTGCCCAGGTCGTTAGCCAGGTCCACATTGATGGTGTTGATGAGCAGCTCATTGGAGAAATTGCCGTCGGTGCCGAAGGGGAAGGTGCGCAGCAGGAAGAAGCGCAGGGCATCCACGCCGAACATCTCCGCCAGCACATAGGGGTCCACCACATTGCCCTTGGACTTGGACATCTTGCCGCCGTCGATGACCAGCCAGCCGTGGCCGTACACATGCTTGGGCAGGGGCAGGCCCAGGCTCATAAGCATGGCGGGCCAGATGATGGAGTGGAAGCGGACGATCTCCTTGCCCACGATGTGGTAGTCGGCGGGCCAATATTTATCGAAGTCGTGATAGGTGTCATTCTCGTAGCCCAGGGCGGTGATATAGTTACTCAGCGCGTCCACCCACACATAGACCACATGGCCGGGGTCGAAATCCACGGGAATGCCCCAGGTGAAGCTGGTGCGGCTGACGCACAGGTCCTCCAGGCCGGGCTTTATAAAGTTATTGACCATCTCGTTGACCCGGGAGCGGGGCTGGAGGAAATCGGTGTCCTCCAGGAGATGCTGCACCCGGTCCGCGTACTTGCTCAGACGGAAGAAGTAGGCCTCCTCCTGGGCATCGTGGACCTCGCGGCCACAGTCGGGGCATTTGCCGTCCACAAGCTGGCTCTCGGTCCAGAAGCTCTCGCAGGGGGTGCAGTACTTGCCCTGGTAGGTGCCCTTGTAGATGTCGCCGTTTTCATACATCTTGCGGAAGATGGCCTGGATGGACTTCACATGGTAGGCGTCGGTGGTGCGGATGAAGCGGTCATTGGAAATGTTCATCAGCTTCCACAGGTCGCGCACGCCCTTTTCGCCGTTAACGATGCGGTCCACGAAGGCCTGGGGGGTCATGCCGGCCTCCTGGGCCTTGGTCTCGATCTTCTGGCCGTGCTCGTCGGTGCCGGTGAGGAACATGACATCGTAGCCCTGGAGCCGCTTGTAGCGGGCGATGGCATCGGTAGCCACGGTGCAGTAGCTGTGGCCGATGTGGAGCTTGTCGGAGGGGTAGTAGATGGGGGTGGTGATGTAGAACTTTTTCTTTTCCATGGGTATATATCTCCTTTTCCGCCGCTCCGAATGGAAGAACGGCTTAAAATTGTGGATGGGGTTGGGGGTGGCACAAAAAACAAAATCGTCCCCGGCGTTTTGCCAAGGACGATGCTCTGCACCGTGATACCACCTTGCTTCGCCGACTGCTCACGCGGGTCGGCCTCATGAAGTGCCGTTACACTTCTGCGCTGTCACGGGCGCGCCCGTCCGAGCCTAAGGCCACGCGGCCCTCAGCCCGGCAGCTCCGGAGCCATGTTCCCCCGTCCGTTCCGCGCCCGCTTTCACCTGTCCGGGCTCTCTTTGGCGGTCTGCCAACGGGGTACTCTTTCCATCATTGCCACTTTCATTTTTACCATTACATATTATATTATTCTCCCCGGGCGATTTTGTCAATAATTTTTGTTGGGTTTTGCGCCGGGGTGTGCTATAATGGCGAAAACGGACCCGGGAGGAGCGACCCATGAAACTGATAAGCTGGAATGTCAACGGCCTGCGGGCGGTGCTGGGCAAGGGATTTTTGGACTATGTGGCCCAGGAGGACCCGGATGTGGTCTGCCTGCAGGAGACGAAATTGCAGCCGGAGCAGGCGGTTTTCGACCTGCCGGGCTACCACCGCTACTTTAACTCCGCCGACAAAAAAGGCTACTCCGGCACGGCCATTCTCACGAAGGAGGAGCCGCTGTCCGTGACCTACGACTTCGGGGATGACCTGCACCGCCACGAGGGGCGCATCATCACGGCGGAGTACCCGGAATTCTATCTGGTATGCTGCTACACCCCCAACAGCCAGGACGGCCTGAAGCGCCTGGACTACCGGATGCAGTGGGAGGACGACCTGCGCGCCTACCTCCGGGAGCTGGACGCGAAAAAGCCCGTGGTCTACTGCGGCGACCTGAATGTGGCCCACCGGGAGATCGACCTGAAAAATCCCAAGACCAACCGCCAAAACCCCGGCTTTTCCGACCAGGAGCGGGAGAAAATGTCGGCGCTGCTGGACGCGGGATTCGTGGACACCTTCCGCTACATCCACGGCGATGTCACGGACCGCTACTCCTGGTGGAGCTACCGTTTCCACGCCCGGGACAAGAATGTGGGGTGGCGCATCGACTACTTTATCGTGTCGGCGCGGCTGAAAGAAAAAGTGAAAGCGGCGGACATCCGCGACAACATTTTTGGCAGCGACCACTGCCCGGTCTATTTGGAATTGGAGGTTTAATATGCTGAAATTATCTGTGAATTACTTTGCAAAGCCCGGCCGCCGGGAGGAGTTCCTGCGCCGCGTGGTGGAGAGCGGCATTCTCGCGGCCATCCGTCAGGAGCCCGGCTGCCTGCGGTACGACTACTACCTCTCCTGCCAGGACGAGAACGAAATCCTCCTGCTGGAGGAGTGGGAGAGCCAGGAGCACCAGCGGGTCCACATGGAGCAGGCGCACATGAAGCGCCTGGCGGACATCAAGAACGACTGCATCGCCGAAACGAAGCTGAACAAGGACTGACGCCATGCTTTTTGACACCCACGCCCACTATGACGACGACCGCTTCGACGGCGACCGGGAGACGCTGCTGGCGGGTATGCCGGAGAAAAATGTGGGCCTCATCGTGAACCCCGGCTGCGACCTGCCCTCCTCCCGGACGGCGGTGGCGCTGGCGGAAAAATTTGACTTCGTGTACGCCGCCGTGGGCATCCACCCGGAGAACTGCGGAGACTTTGCGCCCGGCATGATCGACGATTTGCGCGAGCTGGCGAAGGCGCCCAAGGTGGTGGCCATCGGGGAGATCGGCCTGGACTATTACTGGGCGGAAAATCCACCCAAGGACTTGCAGCAGGAGGTGCTGCGGCGGCAGCTTGGGCTGGCGGAGGAGCTAAACCTGCCCGTCATCATCCACGACCGGGACGCCCACGCGGACACCCTGGCTATCGTCCGGGAATTTCCCCGGGTGCGGGGGGTATTCCACTGCTTCGCCGGGTCCGTGGAGATGGCCCAGGAGCTTATCAAAATGGGGTGGATGCTGTCGTTTAACGGCGCGGCCACCTTCAAAAACGCCAAAAAAGCCCCGGAGGTCATCGCCGCCGTGCCGCTGGAGAAGCTGATGATCGAAACCGACGCGCCGTACCTGACCCCGGTGCCCCACCGGGGGGAGCGGAATGACTCCTCCTATGTGCGCTTCGTGGCGGAGAAAATAGCGGAAATTAAGGGCCTGACCCCGGAGGAAGTAAAAAACGCCACCTGGGAAAATGGCCGGGCGTTCTTCGGGGTGTGACGAACGGCTGCCCTTGTTATATCGTGCGTAGGGGCGGGGTTCTACCCCGCCCGTTCCTCATATAAAAGCAAAAGTCTGTAGGGCAGGGCCCGCGTGCCCTGCCGGGTGGGCGGTACGAAGACCCTGTCATTGCGAGGGCGCACAGCGCCCGTGGCAATCCGTACTCCAAAGGCTCCCCTGCGCAAGGGGAGCTGGCGCGAAGCGCCTGAGGGGTCGGCTACCGCACTCCTTGCAACGCACCAAAGCGGCGCACCTCACCCCGCCGCCCTCTTGACAAAGCAGGCTTTCCTACTATAATAAATATAGAAAGGCGCTGCGACAAGCGGTCAGCCCTGGGAAGATTTTAAGGTTCTAAATAGAAACCGTCACTTGCCAGAGTGGCGGTTTCACTATGTTTAGGCTTGACAAATTGACCCGGAGAAGTATAATAGAAATAGAAAGAGGCGCTGCGACAAGCGGTTAGCCCAAGTAGTTAACTAAATTTCTCGAAAGAAACCGTCACTTGCCAGAGTGGCGGTTTCTGCTTTTCACAATAATCGTCACGGTATACCGTCCGATATGTAAAGTGATCCGCATGAGCCTCACCCCCTTTCGGGTGGTGTGGCCAACCGCCTGCCGTTCGTGCAGTGCCTGACGAAATTATAGCGATTTTAATTTATTTTGTCAAGATGGCACACGAGAATTAGTAGGGCAGGGCCCGCGTGCCCTGCCGGTGGTGCGGTGCAAGGGTATTACGGATTGCCACACCAGTGACCGCTGTCACTGGTTCGCAATGACATGGTTTTTATATGGGGTGCGTGGAATGTCCTGCGGCGGGGTGAGGGCACCCCGCCCTACGCATTTTATGGGGCATGGTGGGGGCGGGCCGATGTGGGCTTCGGCCCCTACGGAGGGGTACAAGGGGTGCGGTGCGTCGACCCCTCAGTCACGGCTTCGCCGTGCCAGCTCCCCTTACGCAGGGGAGCCTTTTTTGTACGGGGCGCAAAAAACAGACCGGGGAAACTCCCGGTCTGCTTTCTTTTTGCTTCTATTCTTTTTTACCGATTGCCGCGGTCGTAGGCTACGACCACGCGGCGGTTGGGCTCGGTGCCGATGGAATAGGTGGTGACGCCCTCCTTCTCCTGCAGGGCGGCGTGGATCACATGGCGCTCATAGGCGTTCATGGGCTCCAGGGTCACGCTGCGGCGGTACTTGAGCACCTTGCCGGCCACCTTATTGGCCAGGCTCTCCAGGCTCTGCTCCCGCTTGGCGCGATAGTTCTCCGCGTCCACATGGATGCGCACCCGCTTATCCCGGCCACTGTTCACGGCGTAGTTGGTGAGCTGCTGGATGGCGTCCAGGGTCTCGCCCCGGCGGCCAATGAGCGCGCCCAGGCGCTGGCCCTCCAGGATGACCTTATAGCGGTTCTTCTCCTCCTCGTACACCTTCACCTCGGCCTGGCAATCCATATGCTCCAGCAGGCCCGTGAGGAAGGCGCGGATGCGGTCGGCATCCTCGGTCTTGCTGACGGGGGCGGCGGAAGCGGCGGGCTGCTCGGGCTTCTTCTCGGGCTTGGGCTCCGGCTTACTCTCCGGCTTTTTCTCCACCGGTTTCTTCTCCAGGGGCTTCTTCTCGGCAGGCTTTGCCTGGGGGGCCTCGGCCTTGACCTCCGGCTCATCGACAACATCCAGCTCGTAGCTTACCCGCACCTTGGCAGGGCTGCTGCCGATGCCCAGAAATCCGCTCTTGGACCGCTCCAGGATCTCCACGGAAACATCGTCCCGTTCCAGACCCAGTTGCTCCAGACCTTTGCGGATGGCCTCCTCCTCGGTCTTGCCTGTTACATCAATATAACGCATGACAAAACTCCTTATTCATCATAGTGGTGTTCGCTGTAAGCGCGGCCGCGGGCATAGGGACGCTGGCCCACCCGGCCATTTTCGTTGGTGCTGGCCTTCTTCTCCGCCTTCTTGGCGGGCTGGCCTTTCTTCTTGTTGTTATTGCCAGACTTGGCCTTATCGTACTGCTGTTGCTGCTGAAGCATACGCTCCCGGGAGGCCATCATCTTGGCGGCCCGGGCCTCGCGCTTGGCTTTCTCCTTGTCCGTCTCCTCCCGGTCCAGGATCTTGTTGAAGTACTTATTGAGCACCTGCTCCTGGATGATGGCAAAAGCGGTGTTGGCGATCCAGTACACGCACAGAGCGGCGGGGAGGATGTAGCCCATCCACAGGGTCATCAGGGGCATGAGGTACATCATCATCTTGCCCTGGCTGTTGGCCGCGCCGCCGCTGGACTTCATGCTCACAACGGTCATGAGGAACTGCAAAGCGGTGGCGATGATGGGCAGGATCAGCACGCCGATGACAGGCCAGCCGCCGGTGGTGATCTGACCGAAGAGCGTGGAGCCCTGGCTGGCCAGGTCGATGCCCAGGAAGTCATAGTCCAGGTTGATGAGGCCGTCGAACTGGCCCTGGAAGCTGCTCCAATTCTGATGGACGAACTTCGCCAGGTAGATCTGCTCGTAGGCCGCAGACTGGCTGCCCTCCGCCGCGGCGTAGCCCAGCTTGGTGGCGGCGTCGGTGATGGCGGAGATGGTGTCCACGCTGAGGCCCATCAGGTAGCGCAGGGGCTGCCGGATGATGGCGTACAGGGCGATGAGAATGGGGAAGGGCAGGAAGGACCACAGGCAGCCGGACATGGGGTTCACGCCCTCCTGGGCGTAGAGGTTAGCCATTTCCTCCTGCATACGCTGCTTGTTGTTGGCGTAGCGGGTCTGGATGTCCTTGATCTTGCCCTGCATACGGTTCATGCGCAGCATACTCTTCTTGCCCTTGAGCTGGAAGGGCAGGATGACCAGCTTCACCACCAGGGTGAACAGGATCAGCGCCAGGCCGTAGGACCCGGTGAGGGAATAAAACACACGGGTCAGCCAGGCAAACGGCACACAGATATAATATCCGAGTTGTGCGAACATATTTTTTTCCTCCGTTATAGGCTTGGGAAAAACTGCTTACGGGACGGGGTCATACCCGCCCTTGTGGAAGGGATTGCACCGCAGGATGCGCTTGGTAGCCAGGAAGGTCCCCTTGATCGCGCCGTATTTCTCCACCGCCTCCAGAGCGTACTCCGAGCAGGTGGGGATGTAGCGGCAGCGGGGGGGACAGAGGGGCGAAATTTCCCGCTGGTAAAACCGAATGGTGGCCATAAACGCTTTTTTCACGGCCTGTCCTCCCGGAGGAGGGACAGCCTACGCAGGCAGTCAAGGTAGGCCTCGTTCATCTTCTGATAGGGCCCCTTGATGCTGCGGCCACGGCCCACTACGATGATGTCCCAGCCCGGGAGCATTTTCTCCCGGTTCAGACGATAGATCTCCCGGATCCGGCGGCGCACCCGGTTGCGCACCACGGCGTGACCCAGCTTTTTGCTCACAGTGACCCCCAGGCGGCTCTGGCCCGCGCGGTTTTTCTGGCAGTAGACCACCAGATACGGCGACACGGCGGAGCGGCCCCGACGGTAAATGCGGCGAAATTCGTAGTTTTCCTTGACCGTTACGGCTGCTTTCATGGTTTTCTCCCCGTTTTTTCAAGCTGCATTTGCATAGACGAATAGGGACGGCAGTTTTCCCTTCCACCGTCCCTGGTATTCAAGAGCTATGCCGGATGCACCTTCCGTGACCTCAGAGGGTCAGACGAGCACGACCCTTGGCGCGGCGACGAGCCAGGACCTTGCGGCCATTGGCAGTAGCCATTCTCTTGCGGAAACCGTGCACCTTGGAGCGCTGGCGCTTCTTGGGCTGATAGGTACGGAACATTGCAGGACACCTCCATTACATAGAAAATCCGGCGGCGGCAACCGGGCCGCCACACTTACTCGACGGCGGGCAGAGCAGGCTCCGCCCCGCAGTTGATAAAGTCAGGTGCCGAAAGGACGGCACTTTGTTTATTATACATAAAGGCAAAGGGCCTGTCAACAAAATTTTTCAGCCCCAAAGCGGTTTTTTGGGGAGATTTTTTATACATATTCTAATATATAAGTGTGGACTTTTGAAGGGATTTCTGCTATACTTATTGTGTTATGATAGGGTCCCGTATGCGGGAGGAGATACCATATTATAATGATGTATTCCGTGTCATTGCGAGGGCGCACCGCGCCCGTGGGGAGCGAGCCGAGCGCTGCCAGTGGCAGATGAAGCGAGGCGAGCGAGTGGCCGCGGTCAAAATTTCAAGCGCCCGCCGTTAGGCAGCGCAGAAATTTTGGGCACCGCAACAGGGACATCCGTAATACCCTGCCCTCCGCACCATCGCGGCGGGGTGTGATCACCCCGTCCTTCGATTGTGTATTAGATGGTGCGTAGGGGCGGGGTTCTACCCCGCCCGCGGGAGGGGTAGAACTCCGCCCCTACGGACAGGTTGATCGTGCGGTTCGGCGGGCCGATGTAGCCATCGGCCCCTACGGAGCGGTTTTACCCCCCTCTTTCCACTTTCCCCTTTCATCTTTCCTCTTAAAAAATTTTCCCTTCG
>CAVHCH010000044.1:0-6918 GCA_963634265.1 Bacteroidaceae bacterium
TCTCCTTCTCCGCCGACAGGGGGTGGATCATGTTGGCGATGCCGCCCACCAGGTTCACCGCGTAGAACATATAGATGGCCTGGGGGCAGTTGGGCATGGCGATGGTCACCTTGTCCCCGGCCCGGATGCCCAGCACCTTCAGGCTCTTGGCGCAGCGCTCGATCTCCTGGATCATCTTGCGGTAGGTGGTGGACTTGCCCATAAAGTCAAAGGCGATGTTGTTGGGATACTCCTGGGCCACCAGCTCCAGGGCCTGGAACATGGACCCGCCGAAATACTCCAGATGCATGGGCACATCGCCCATGTGGGCGGCCCAGGGCGTTTTCACCTCACTCATACTGTACTTCCTCCTTCATAGGCTTTTCCAGCTCCCAGGGGTGCTCCAGCAGATACTTCAGAAGCCGGACAGATTTAGAATAGTAATACCCGTCGGCCAGCCGCTCGTCGATGGTCAGCCCCAGGTCCAGTGTCTCCTTCATGGTGGCGTTGCCCTGTTCGTCAAAGAAGGGCCGCAGGGCCTTTTCACCGATGATGCAGAACAGGGAGCAGGTGCCCCAGTTGGTCAGGTGGTGGTAGCCGCACTTGAGCTTGATGGACCCCAGGTTCGACAGCACCACGGAGCTGTAATAGGGGTCGGTGGCCACCATGTCCTTGGGCACCCACCCGTGCTTATCCAGCCACATGATGAACTTCACCGCGGTCTTGCCCAGCCAGCGGGGGAGCTTGTTGAGAATGTCCATGTTCTCCGTGGAGGAGTCCACCTTCTCGCTGCGGCACTCCGTCACCTGGCTGCGGATGTATTCGTGTACATCCTTCAGGCTGAAATCCTCCTGGCTGTGCAGGAAGGCCAGGGCCTCGGCGCCCTTGTCGGAGAACTGCTTTTTCACCACGAACGCGGCGGACACCTCATTGCGCTGGTAGAAATTGCTGTTGACAATGAACCGATTCAGCTTAGGCCGCAGGGTGATGGTCTTAATGAGGGCCGCCACCACAATGTGGAACATGGTGTAGTGAAACTCGGTCTCGTTTTCATTGAGCTTCGCCAGATACTCGTTCATAGCCGTCAGATCCACCCGCAGGGATATGTAAGCCTCGTTGTCGCAGCGGTTGGGATAGAGAATGCCGGTGATAAAATGCAGGGAATCCAGTTCCCGCAGCAGCCGCCCATCCCGGCGGTCGCCCCGGCGCTTTTTCTGTGTTTCCATATCTTCTCCTGTTGTTTTATTTTTAGACTGATAAAAATTTTTTCCCACTATAAAATATAGTATAGCAAATCCCAGCCCGTTTTTCCAGTACAAATTTGTAAGAAACTCAAAAAAATCCGCACCCCACAAAACCCCTACGAAATCTATCGGTAAACAGACCGTAGGGGACGATGCCCACATCGTCCCGCCACCACCATGCTGTTTGCAACGCGTCCGTAGGGGCCGGCGTCCCCGACGGCCCGCCGCACCGCACCTCTTGTGATTTCGTAGGGGGCGATGCCCACATCGTCCCGCCTCACCATGCCACTTGCCACGCACCCGTAGGGGCCGGCGTCCCCGACGGCCCGCCGCACCGCACTTCTTGCCATCCGTAGGGCGGGCTGCCCCCAGCCCGCCGCCCGATACCCACTGCACCATCGCGGCGGCGTGAGGGCACGCCGCCCTACGCAAGCGTTCCAACATTTTCGTAGGGGCGGACGCCCCTGTCCGCCCGCAGGACTTGCACCGCACCCCCTGTAAAAAACCATGTCATTGCGCGGCCAGTGCGCACACTGGCTGCGGTCAAAATTTCAAGCGTCCGCCGTAAGGCAGCGCAGAAATTTTGGGCACCGCAACAGGGACATCCGCATCCCCCCGTCCCCAATATCTCTTCACTTTTCACTCTTCTCTCTTCACTCTTCTCTTGATCCGGCTCCCCTTACAAAGGGGAGCAGTCACGGCCCCGCCGTGACTGAGGGGTCGCCCCCGCACCCCTTGTTCCGCAAAATGCCTCCGGCGGCTCACTTTCTTTCTGCGGCGAAAGAAAGGAAGGAAAGAACGCCGCCAAAACCAAAGGTTTTGGGCAGCGGGGCGAAAAAACCTTTTCGCCCCGCTGCCTAAGTTTTTGAAACTTTGAAAAAGTTTCAAAAACTACTGATTTGAATGGTGAGGGAAACCCCTCTTGGGTTTCCCTCACACACCCTTCCTTACCGCGGTCGTGAGTTTTCCACTTTTGAGCCTGTGCATATCAAGCACTTTGCTTTCGCACAGTCCCTGCGTCTATCCACCGCGACGCGCTCCGCGCTTGTGCTGCCCGTCCAAACAGGGCTACCCCTTGCGTCTACCGCCCGGCGCGATGTGGGCATCGCGCCCTACGAAATTCTATCGTCATACGGTTCGTAGGGGGCGATGCCCACATCGCCCCGCCTTACCGCACCCCATACAACCCTCCGTAGGGGCGGGGTTCTACCCCGCCCGCCGATAACCACCGCACTACTTGTCACCGTTTCGTAGGGGCCGGCGTCCCCGACGGCCCGTTTCCCGCACTTCTTGAGATCCGTAGGGCGGGGTGCCCTCACCCCGCCGCCTTGGTTTTTTACCGCACTCCCGGCAGGGCACGCGGGCCCTGCCCTACAAAAAACATACCGTCGTAGGGCGGGACCCATGTGTCCCGCCGCCCCCCCCTGCACCCCATGTAACGGTGTCATTGCGAGGGCGCCCCGCGCCCGTGGCAAACCGCCTCCCCCGTCCCCAAAGGCTCCCCTGCGCAAGGGCAGGCTGTCACGGCCCCGCCGTGACTGAGGGGTCGCCCCCCGCACCCCCTGTCACGCACAATTCCTCAAAACACCCCCATCTTTCCCCTTTCCTCTCACAAAAAAACGGAGCCCCGCCACCCGGCAGAGCCCCATTTCAAAATATCCAATTCGATCAGAAATCCGCATTCCCCACCGTGCGCGGGTGCAGCTCCACATCCCGGATGTTGCTCACGCCCGTGAGATACATCACCATCCGCTCGAAGCCCAGCCCGAAGCCCGCGTGCTTGCAGGTGCCGTAGCGCCGCAGGTCGCAGTACCACCAGTAGTCCTCGGGGTTCATCCCCAGATCCCGGATGCGCTTTTCCAGCACCTCCAGCCGCTCCTCACGCTGGCTGCCGCCCACGATCTCGCCGATGCCGGGCACCAGGCAGTCCGCCGCGGCCACAGTCTTGCCGTCATCGTTCATGCGCATATAAAACGCCTTGATCTCCGCCGGGTAGTCCGTCACGAACACGGGCCGCTTGAACACCTGCTCCGTCAGGAACCGCTCGTGCTCCGTCTGCAAGTCCACGCCCCAGTCCACCTTAAAGTCGAACTTGTCGTTGTGCTGCTTGAGAATTTCCACCGCCTCGGTGTAGCTGATGCGCCCAAAGTCGCTGGAAGCCACATGCTCCAGCCGCTCCTTCAGCCCCTTATCCACAAAGCTGTTGAAAAATTCAATTTCCTGGGGGCACTTTTTCAGCACACTGGTGATGATATACTTGATCATGGCCTCCGCCACATCCATGTCCCCGGCCAGGTCGCAGAAGGCCATCTCCGGCTCGATCATCCAGAACTCGGCGGCGTGGCGCTGGGTGTTGGAGTTCTCCGCCCGGAAGGTGGGGCCAAAGGTGTACACATCGCCAAAGGCCATGGCGAAGTTCTCGGCGTTCAGCTGGCCGGACACCGTCAGACTGGTCTTTTTCCCAAAGAAATCCTGACTGTAATCCACCTGGCCGTTCTCAGTCCGGGGCGGGTTCTCCAGGTCCAGGGTGGTCACCTGGAACATCTCGCCCGCGCCCTCGCAGTCGGACCCGGTGATGATGGGGGTCTGCACATACACAAAGCCCCGGTTCTGGAAAAATTCATGCACCGCGTAGGCCGCCACGGACCGCACCCGGAAGGTAGCGGAGAATAAATTCGTCCGGGGCCGCAGATGCTGGATGGTGCGCAGGAATTCCACGCTGTGCCGCTTCTTTTGCAGCGGATAGTCCGGGGCGGACTTGCCCTCCACCTCCACGGACTGGGCCTTCACCTCCAGGGGCTGCTTGGCCTCCGGGGTCAGCACCACCGTGCCGCGCACCACCAGGGCCGCGCCCACATTCTGGCCCGCGATCTCCTTGTAGTTGTCCAGCACCGAGGCGTCCAGCACCACCTGCAAATTCTTGAAGCAGGAGCCGTCGTTCAGCTCGATAAAGCCGAAGCCCTTCATATCCCGGATGGTCCGCGCCCAACCGCATACCACGACCTCCTTGCCGTCCAGGCTCTCCCGGTCGGCAAACAGGGCGGCGATTCTCATTCGATCCATAGCAATATCCACCTTTGTTCGTGTTATTTTACAGTATATATTATTATAAACATTTTTTTCAATTTGGCAACACATTTCCTCTTGACAAATGCAAAGAAGTGTGAGAATATAAGCACAAGATTAGCTCATAAAGTTTTGTTTACGAAAGGAGAACGCCATGACACAGCGCGAACGGCAGATCCTCAACTGGATCGAGGCGGACCCCATGATCTCCCAGCAGGAGCTGGCGGACCGGGCGGGCATCACCCGCTCCAGCGTGGCGGTACACATCTCCAATCTGATGAAAAAAGGCTGCATCGCGGGCAAGGGGTACATCGTCACGAGAAGCCCCTATGTCACCGTGGTGGGCGGCATGAATATGGACATCGGTGGCCGCCCCTATAAGGCCCTGGTGGGCAAGGACTCCAACCCCGGCACCGTGCGCATGAGCCCCGGCGGCGTGGGCCGGAACATCGCCCACAACATGAGCCTGATGGGCCTGGATGTGCGCCTGGTCACGGCCTTTGGCGACGATGTGTATGCCCAAAAGCTGGCGGCGGTCTGCGGCGAGCTGGGCATCGACATCTCCCAGTCCCCGGTGATCCCCGGGGGCCACACCTCCACCTATCTCTTCATCAACGACGAGACCGGCGATATGCAGCTGGCCGTGGCGGACATGGATATTTACGAAAACCTCACCCCCCGGGTCCTCTCCGGCCGCCGCCAGCTTTTGGACGGCAGCCAGGTGGTGGTGCTGGATACCAACCTCCCGGCGGAGAGCATCCAATGGGTGGCGGAGAATTGCCGGGCCCCCATCTTTGCCGACCCCGTCTCCACCGCCAAGGCCGAGAAGCTGCGCCCCGTCCTGGGTAAGCTCCACACCCTCAAGCCCAACCGCCTGGAGGCGGAGCTCCTCTCCGGGGTGCCCATCACCGATGACGATAGCCTCCGCCGGGCGGCGGACGCCCTGCTCAGTACGGGCCTCCACCGGGTGTTCATCTCCCTGGGAGCCGACGGCGTGTTCGCCGCCGACCGCAGCGGCCAGAGCTTGAAGCTCCCGGCCTTGAAAGGGGACATCGTCAGCACCACCGGCTGCGGCGACTCCTTTATGGCCGCCCTGGCCTGGGCCTATCTCCGGGGCAGCGACCTGGAAAGCTCCGCCCGGGCAGGCCGCGCCGCGTCCACCGTCACCATGGCCAGCGCCGACACCATCAGCTCCGCCATGAGCGAGCAGGCTCTGCTGGCCCACATGTAAATCCGTTTCAACAAACCATATTATATATAGTATAAAACAGGAGGTATTTTATTATGCTGAACCGTTATCTGGACATTGCGCCCGAAGTGAAGAAGGCCCTGGACGAGGGCAAGCCCGTTGTGGCTCTGGAGAGCACCATCATCTCCCACGGTATGCCCTATCCGCAGAATAAGGAGACGGCTCTGAAGGTGGAGGAGATCATCCGCTCCTACGGCGCCGTACCCGCCACCATCGCCATCATCGGTGGCCGCCTGAAGGCGGGCCTGTCCGCAGACGAGATCGACTATCTGGGCAAGGCCGGCCACGCCGTAGCCAAGGCCAGCCGCCGCGACCTGCCCGTGCTGGTAGCCAAGGGCATGGACGGCGCCTGCACCGTTACCACCACCATGATGATCGCCGCCATGGCGGGCATCAAGGTCTTTGCCACCGGCGGCATCGGCGGCGTGCATCGGGGTGCGGAGACCACCATGGACATCTCCGCCGACCTGGAGGAGCTGGCTAAGACCCCTGTGCTGGTGGTCTGCGCCGGTGCCAAGGCCATTCTGGACCTGGGCCTGACCCTGGAGTACCTGGAGACCAAGGGCGTTACCGTTATCGGCTACGGCACCAAGGAGCTGCCCGCGTTCTACACCCGCAAGTCCGGCTTCGGCGTGGACTATGAGCTGGACACCCCCCAGGAGGTGGCTAAGGCCTTCCATGTGAAGCAGGTGCTGGGCCAGGAGGGCGGTATGCTGGTGACGAACCCCATTCCCGAGCAGTATTCCATGGATCCCGCCGTTATCGGCAAGGCCATCGACGAGGCTGTGGCCGAGTGCAAGGCCAAGGGCGTACACGGCAAGGAGACCACGCCCTTCCTGCTGGCGAAGGTCAAGGATCTCACCGGCGGCGACAGCCTGGAGAGCAATATCCAGCTGGTTTATAACAACGCCCGGGTGGCCTCCCAGATCGCCTGCTCCCTCAGTGAAATGGAAAATAATGGGTGATTTTCGGTGACATTCGGTGCAGTTTCGGTGTCGTTTCGGTGCATAGAAAGTGCAGTTTTGGTGTACCTGGCGGTGCTGAATTTGGTGACATTCGGCCTGTACGGTGCAGATAAGCGCCGGGCGAAAAAAGGTCAGTGGCGCATCCCGGAAAAAACGCTCTTGATTTTGCCCCTTTTGGGTGGCAGCGTGGGCGGCATTTTGGGCATGGCCGTGTTCCACCACAAGACGAGACATTGGTATTTTCGGTGGGGCCTGCCGGTATTGTTTTTCTTGCAGGCAGCCGGGGCTGTGTACCTGTTGGCGCGGTAGAGCGATAAAACGATAAAGCGATAGAGAGCAAAAAGCACCTCCCGGGTGGGAGGTGCTTTTTGTGTGGTTTGTTATTTTATGAGAATGCCCTCGTGGTCTACGGGGA
>CAVHCH010000045.1:0-3576 GCA_963634265.1 Bacteroidaceae bacterium
AGACCCTATTCCTCATATCTTTTTTCTCTTGTCCAATATGTATTGTAGTCCTACATTCTCTCCCCTCTCCCCCTTTTTTGTCCAACTTGCCTCTTGTTCCCCCGAAAAATTCTGTTATACTTATCTTATATATTCATTATACCAAAAAGCCTCGCAGAGTTTGCGCCCGCAGGCGCAAAAAATTCAAATCAATTTTCACCGCGACCTGTGCGTGGAGAAAAATACCTCTCAGACTGCCAGTGTGGAATTTTGCCGCTTGCGGCAAAATTATGCGCGCAGCAGGCTGTAATCTCTTTGTCGGAAAATTCCGCAGGAATTTTCGACAGGAATATGGTGATTTTATGATTCATAGCCCTCGCATCGACTGGTATCGCCACCTGGCCTTCGCCTCGGTGGGCGGTTTTTTTGCGGCCTATGCCGTCCTGACCCGGGTGGGTGTCATGGCCAATGCCCAGACCCTGAACCTGCTGGAAATGCTCATAAGCGCCCTCTACGGCAGCTGGCTCCAGGCCCTCTGGCACCTGGGCGCCCTGGCCCTCTATGTGGCCGGGACCATGTCCACGGTGGTGCTGCCCCACCTCTTTGGCTGGAATATGCGCCGCGTCTCCCCGCTGGTGGACGCCCTCTGCGCGGCCCTTATCTCTTTTTTCCCCCAGGATATGCCCATTCTTCCCTCTCTGTACCCCATTTTCTTCGCCATGAGCGTCCAGTGGAGCAGCTTCACCGGGGCCCAGGACCACATCAGCTCCACCATTTTCTCCACCAACAACACCAAGCAGGCCTCCCTCTCCCTGGCCCGGCACCTGTGCCTGCGCCAGGAGGGCCAGCTCCGGCGGATGTGGTTCTATGTCTCCACCATCCTGTGCTTCCATGTGGGGGCCGCCCTCTCCTTTTACGCCGTGCATTTCTTCTCCCTAAAGGCCTCCTGGTGCGTGCTGCCCCTGGTGGCCCTGGCCTACTATCTGGTGGTATGCGAGGAGCGCTCCGCCCAAAAAGCCGCCGTCACCGCCTGATCTCACCCCTTCCCTGCGCCGCTGCTCCCCCGGCAGCGGCGCATCAGCGTGTCGAAAAAGTCTTTTCGCCCCGCTGCCTAAGTTTTTGAAACTTTGAAAAAGTTTCAAAAACTATTGATTTTAATAGTGAGGGACACCCTTCTTGGGTTTCCCTCACACACCCTTCCTTACCGTTATCACAAGTATACCGCTTTATCGACAGTCTCCTGCGCCGCTGCTTTCCCAGCAGCGGCGCGTTTTCATTCCCCTATTCCTACTATATTTTGTGTCCACCCCGTGTACATATTTACCACATTTTGTGTTTTTTGTCTGTTCCTCCAAAATTTCGCCCCTATTTTTGGCACAGATTTTCACCATATTTTGTGCGTCTCGCTCTTGTAAACCCACAACATATAGTGTACTATAAATGTGTTCGCACAATACTTGCCCCTGGGGCAGAGGAGGATATAAGAATGAAGATCATCAAGCGCAACGGTTCCGAAGTGGTGTTCGACATCACCAAGATCATCGTCGCCATCACCAAGGCCAACGACTCCGTGGAGGAAGCCGACCGCATGACCCCCATGCAGATCCAGCGCATCGCCGAGTCCGTGGAGCTCCAGTGCCAGAAAATTGGCCGCGCCCCCACGGTGGAGGAGATCCAGGACATGGTGGAGCATTACATCATGGCCCACGGCGCTTTCGAGGTGGCCAAGCACTACATCACCTACCGCTACACCCGCTCCCTGGTCCGCAAGTCCAACACCACCGACGACAAAATTCTCTCCCTCATCGAGTGCAACAACGAGGAGGCCAAGCAGGAGAATTCCAATAAAAACCCCGTGGTCAACTCCACCCAGCGGGACTACATGGCCGGTGAGGTCAGCCGTGACCTCAGCGAGCGCATCCTCCTGCCCCCGGAAATCGTGGAGGCCCACCGGGAGGGCATCATCCACTTCCACGACAGCGATTATTACGCCCAGCACATGCACAACTGCGACCTGGTGAACCTGGAGGACATGCTGCAAAACGGCACCGTCATCACCGGGACCCTTATTGAGCGGCCCCACAGCTTTGCCACCGCCTGCAACATCGCCACCCAGATCGTGGCCCAGGTGGCCAGCAATCAGTACGGCGGCCAGTCCATCAGCCTCACCCACCTGGCCCCCTTTGTGGAGGTCAGCCGCCAGAAGATCCGCAAGATCGTCCAGGGCGAGATGGAGTCCATTGGCGTAGACCCCGGCGAGGAGAAGATCAGCGAGTTGGTGGAGACCCGCCTGCGGGAAGAAATTCGCCGCGGCGTGCAGACCATCCAGTACCAGGTGGTGACCCTCCTGACCACCAACGGCCAGGCCCCCTTCATCACCGTGTTCATGTACCTCAACGAGGCCCGCAACGAGCGGGAGAAGAAAGACCTGGCTATGATCATCGAGGAGATGCTCCTCCAGCGCTACCAGGGCGTGAAGAACGAAAAGGGCGTGTGGGTCACCCCCGCCTTCCCCAAGCTCATCTACACCCTGGAGGAGGACAACATCCACGAGGACTCCCCCTATTGGTACTTGACTGAGCTGGCCGCCAAATGTACCGCCCGGCGCATGGTGCCCGACTACATTTCCGAGAAGAAAATGAAGGAGCTCAAGGGCGATGTCTACACCTGCATGGGCTGCCGCTCCTTCCTGACCCCCGACCGTTTCACCGACGCCGGGGTGGGCAACATCGCCAACGCCGGGAACTACGAGCCCGGCAAGCACAAATATTATGGCCGCTTCAACCAGGGCGTGGTCACCATCAACCTGCCGGATGTGGCCCTGTCCTCCGGCGGTAACATTGAGAAATTCTGGAAGGTCTTTGACGAGCGGCTGGAGCTGTGCCACCGGGCCCTGCGCTGCCGCCACGACCGGCTGAAGGGCACCACCTCCGACGCCGCCCCCATCCTCTGGCAGTACGGCGCCCTGGCAAGACTAAAGAAGGGCGAGGCCATCGACAAGCTCCTCTACGGCGGCTACTCCACCATTTCCCTGGGCTACGCGGGCCTGTACGAGTGCGTGAAGTACATGACCGGCAAGAGCCACACAGACCCCTCCGCCACTCCCTTCGCCCTGTCCATCATGAAGAAGATGAACGAGAAGTGCCAGGAGTGGAAGACCGCTGAGAACATCGACTATTCCCTCTACGGCACCCCCCTGGAGTCCACCACCTACAAGTTTGCCAAGTGCCTGCAAAAGCGCTTCGGCATCATCGAGGGCATCACCGACAAGGGCTACATCACCAACAGCTACCATGTCCATGTCACCGAGCCCATCGACGCCTTTACCAAGCTGGAGTTCGAGGCCCAGTTCCAGCACCTGTCCCCCGGCGGCGCCATCAGCTATGTGGAGGTGCCGGATATGCAGAACAACATCCCCGCCGTGCTGGAAGTAATGAAGTTCATCTATAACCACATCATCTACGCCGAGCTGAACACCAAGAGCGACTACTGCCAGGTCTGCGGCTGGGACGGCGAGATCGAGATCGTCGAGGATGGCGGCAAGCTCATCTGGCGCTGCCCGAAGTGCGGCAACACCGATCAGGACAAGATGAATGT
>CAVHCH010000046.1:0-3450 GCA_963634265.1 Bacteroidaceae bacterium
AGACCCTATTCCTCATATCTTTTTTCTCTTGTCCAATATGTATTGTAGTCCTACAGGAGCAGTTGGGCCTTTAAGGCCCTGCGCCCTTGACAATCTCCCCATTTTCCCCTACAATACAAACCAAGCTCCTGACGCCAAAAGTCCTTCTTGCGGCGGAAGATGCGCCATAGAGAGAATTGCCCGCCCCCCCGGCGGGTCTTGTGGCCGTGTCGCAGAGCGATGCGGCTTTTTTGCCGCGAAAAATCCATCCGGGAGGTAATCACATGGAAACCAGAGTCGCCCTCATCGGCATCATTGTGGAGCAGGAGTCGTCGGTGGCCCAGCTCAACGACCTGCTGCACCAGTACGGCCACTACATCATTGGCCGCATGGGGCTTCCCTACCGGGACAAGGGCGTGAACATCATCTCCGTGGTGCTGGACGCGCCCCAGGACGCCATCTCCGCTCTCAGCGGCAAAATTGGTCGCCTGGAGGGAGTCAGCGCCAAGACCCAGTATTCCCATGTCATCACCCCTGCGGAAAACTGATGCAAAAGAAAGGAAAGACCCCAATGAAAAAAATCACTTCCCTGCTGCTGGCCCTCCTTATGGCCCTGAGCCTGGCCGCCTGCGCCGTGCAGCCCCGCCAGGAGGACTATCAGTCCGTGAACATCCGCCTGGGCGGCCTGAAAGGCCCCACCTCCATGGGCATGGCAAAGCTGCTGGACGACGCGGAAAACGGCCTCACCGCCAACACCTATGAGTTCACCATGGCCGCTGCGGCCAACGAGCTGACCCCCCAGCTGGTGAAGGGCGAGCTGGACATTCTGGCCGTGCCCGCCAATGTGGGCGCCATTCTCTATAACCAGACCCAGGGCCAGGTGCAGCTCATCGCCGCCAGCACCTTGGGCGTGCTGTACATCGTGGAAAAGGACGGCCAGACCGTGACGGATGTGAAGTCCCTGGCCGGCAAGACCATCTACGCCACCGGCAAGGGCGCCACCCCGGAGTACGCCCTGACCTATCTCCTGGCCCAAAACGGTCTGACCCTGGGCGAGGATGTGACCGTGGAGTGGAAGAGCGAGCCCACGGAGATCGTGGCCCTCATGACCCAGGGCGCGTGCAGCGTAGCCATGCTGCCCCAGCCCTTTGTGACCGTGGCCCAGGGCCAGGTGGAGGAGCTGCGGGTCGCCATGGACCTGTCCGCCGAGTGGGACAAGCTGGGCGTGGACAGCCGCCTGGTGACGGCGGGCCTGCTGGTGCGCAAGGCCTTTGCCGACGAGCACCCGGAGGCCGTGGCTAAGTTCCTGGAGGAGTACGCCGCCAGCACCGACTACGCCAACACCCACGCCGCCGAGACCGCCGCTTTGGTGGAGAAACTGGGCATCGTGAAGGCTGCCGTGGCCGAAAAAGCCCTGCCCGGGTGCAACCTGGTGTGCATCACCGGGGCGGAGATGAAGACCGCGGTGGGCGGCTACCTCCAGACCCTGTATGATCTGAAAGCCGAAGCCGTGGGCGGCGCCATGCCCGAGGACGGCTTCTACTGGCTGGGCGCATGAGCCGGGCGCGCCTGCAAAAGCTCGTAGCCGCCGTGCTGGCCCTGGCGGTGTGGCAGGGGGCGGCGCTGCTGGTCGGCTCCCCCATTCTGCTGCCCTCGCCCGTTCGGGTGGCGGCGCGGCTGGCCGTCCTGGTGCCCACGGCGGACTTTTGGAGCGTCATTGGCTTCAGTCTGCTGCGCATCGCCGGGGGCTTTCTGCTGGCGCTGGTCACGGCCACGGTGCTGGCCTTTGGGGCGGGGCGGTTTTCCCTGCTGGAAATTCTGCTGCGGCCCTATGTGCTGGCTATCAAGTCCGTGCCGGTGGCGTCGTTCATCATCCTGGCGCTGATATGGCTGCGGGCTTCGCAGCTGTCGCTGTTCATCTCGTTTCTCATGGTGTTCCCGGTGCTGTACACCAATGTGCTGGCGGGCATCCGCAGCGCGGACGGGCAGCTTTTGGAGATGGCCCGGGTGTTCCGGGTGCCCTGGAAGCGCCGGGTGCGGATGCTCTATCTGCCGGCGGTGGAACCGTTTTTGCTGGCGGGCAGCGCCACGGCCCTGGGCATGAGCTGGAAGGCCGGGGTGGCGGCGGAGGTCATCGGCGTGGTGGGCGGCTCCCTGGGCGAGCGGCTGTACGACGCAAAGATATATCTGATGACAGCCGACCTCCTGGCCTGGACGGTGGTCATCGTGGCCCTCAGCGCCGGGTTTGAAAAGCTGATCTTATGGCTGCTGGGACGGGCCTTTCGCCGGATAGGAGGTGCGCGGGCATGAAAATTCAGAACCTGTGTAAATCCTTTGACGGAAAACCCGTTTTGGAAAATGTGACCCTGACCCTCCCGGACGGGGCGGTGGTCTGCCTCATGGCCCCCTCGGGCCGGGGCAAGACCACCCTCCTGCGGTGTATCGCCGGGCTGGAAAATCCCGAGAGCGGGGAGATCATGGACCGCCCGGAGCGGGTGGGCTATGTGTTCCAGGAGGACCGGCTGTGCGACGGATTTTCCGCCGTGGACAATATCCGCCTGGTCACGGGCAAGACCCTGGACGAGGGGAAAATTCGCCGCCACCTGGAGGAACTGGGCCTGGCAGGGAGCCTGGACCAGCCGGTCCGGGAGCTCTCCGGCGGTATGCGGCGGCGGGCAGCCATCGCCCGGGCCGTGTGCTTCGGCGCGGGCCTCCTTCTGCTGGACGAGCCCTTCAAGGGCCTGGACGATGCCGCCCGAAAGCAGACGGCGGACTACATCCTCCGCCACCGAGCAAGCGCCACCGTCCTGTGCGTGACCCACGACGAAAAAGACGCCGCCGCCCTTGGCGGCGCGGAGATCATGACATTTTGATTTGTGTTGTTAATCAAAACTCCCGGGAGAGAGCGCCCATGCAGGCGCACCCTCCCGGGGTATTTTTCATTTTCGTAGGGCGGGGTGCCCTCACCCCGCCGCCCTATAACCACCGCACCCCATGTAAAAATCCGTGTCATTGCGAGGGCGCAGAGCGCCCGTGGCAATCCGTTCTCCTTTGGCCCCCTTGCCCCAAGGGGGCGAAGCCGACTGGGGGATTCTTCTCCGCACGGGCTCACAGCAAATGAATCACCCTCTACCCCGCACGAATCCCTCCATCAGCCTGCGGCTGGTCCCCCTTCCTTTAGGCAAGGGAGGCAACAGTTTTCCGGCGGTGCGGTACCCCGGGCGGACAGGGTCGTCCGCCCCTACGGAAGTTAAAGTGAATGGGGCGGGGTAAAATCCCACCCCATATAGCAAATTGTTTTACCGGCTCACTCCAGCGGCTCGCCCAGGGCATCCAGGCGGTCTATGATCTCGTCGGCCAGGTCCTCCAGGGCTTCGTGGTCTTCGGCCCAGTCTACGAACTCCTCGCTGGTCTCATCCTCCGGCTCGTCCTGGTCCATGGCCTCCAGCTCCTCCCGGATGTCCGCGAGGT
>CAVHCH010000047.1:0-7474 GCA_963634265.1 Bacteroidaceae bacterium
CTGGGCTTCCTGTAGATATGCTCTTTTTAGTGTCTACTTTTACTTGACAAGTACAGAGCGGAAACCCCGCCCTGGCCTTTTTGGTGTATTTTGTGGCCGTCCGCCGCCCGATACCCACTGCACCATCGCGGCGGCGTGAGGGCACGCCGCCCTACGCAAGCGTTCCTACATATCCGTAGGGGCGGACGACCCTGTCCGCCCGTGGCACAATTCCCCGAGTTGTCCGTAGGGGGCGGGGTTCTACCCCGCCCGCCCTTTAACCACTGCCCCTACGCACCCGCCGCAAAAAACCAGCAGGCGCGGCCACGCCGCGCCTGCTGCCAGCGGGGCGAAAAAGTCTTTTCGCCCCGCTGCCTAAGTTTTTGAAACTTTGAAAAAGTTTCAAAAACGATTGATTTCAATGGTGAGGGACACCCTTCTTGGGTTTCCCTCACACTCCCTTCCTTACCGTTATCACAAATCCTACCACTTTATCGACAGTCTCGCCATCTATCCGCTTTTATCTTTCCTCTGAAGCCTTACCGCCCGGTCATAATGTTCAAAATCACCCGGTCTGTCTCGTGCATTCCCTTAGCGGCCAGGATGCCCACATTGCGTATGGTCTCCTCCACATCCGCGCCCTCGATGCCGTCGCCGGGGCGGAAATTGTTGCCGCCCAGGTACATATTGTACCCCAAAATGCCCGTGCCCACGGCCATGGCGATCTTGCTGGCGCAGCTTGCCTTGGCCCCGTCGCAGATGCACCCGGAGATCATAGCCACGGCGTTGCAGATGGTGTGACTGATGCCGTCATAGTCCGCGCCCCGGAGCCAGGCGATGCCGCAGCCTGCCCCCACCCCGGCGGACACCGCGCCGCAGTAGGCGCTCAGCCGTCCGATGCCGGTTTTCTGGTGAATGGTGATGAGGTCCGACAGGGCGATGGCCCGGAGAATTTTCTCCTCGCTGGCCCCCATAAACAGGCCGTACCGCCACACGGGGACAGACGCGGTAATGCCCTGGTTGCCGCTGCCGGAGCAGATGACCACGGGCATCTCGCACCCGTTCATCCGCGCGTCGGACCCGGCGGCGCCCCAGGCCCGGGCCTCCACCTCGATGCCGCTGCCGGTGGAGAGCAGGGTGGAGCCGATGTTGGCCCCCCAGTCGCCCCGGAGCCCCTCGGCGGCAATGGCGCTGTTGCACTGGAGCTGACGGCTGATGCTGGGCCGTATCCGCTCGATGTCCACGGTTTCGATAAAGGTAAGAATGTCTTTCACATTGAGCACGCTTTTGTCCTGGAGATTGTCCTCGGCGGACGCGCTCTCGGGCTTTTCCAGCAGCACCTGGCCGTCCTTCTCGATGTACACCAGGTTCGTGTGGTTGTTGGCTACCCTAGTCACGGCCCTGTGCCCGTCCAGCCAGCCCGTGAGCCGGATGTCCAGGATGCACGCCGTCTCCGGGCAGGTGACGGTGATGTCCGCGCTGTCCAGATAGCCCTGGATGCGCTCCGTGTCCTCCTCCGTGACCTGGGCCAGAACTTGCAGCTCCGCGTCCGCGTCCCCGGCCACGATGCCCACGGCGATGGCGGCCTCAATGCCCCGCCGACCGCCGGTGTTGGGCACCACCACCGACTTCACATTTTTCAGGATGTTGCCGCTGACCTCCGCCAGCACTTTTTCCGGTTTACCGCCCAGCACCTCGCGCAGCTTGGCAGCACAATACGCGACGGCGATGGGCTCTGTACACCCTGTGGCCAGACGAAGCTCCTCCGCCAAAATGGCGCAGTAGGCTTCCGTTTTCCTTTCGTTCAACATTCTTACCGCACTCCTTAATATTAAATTTGTATAGGACCCCGGCCCTCCGGGGGAATGCTCAAAAAAACCTCGCAGAGTTTGCCACCCGCGGGCGGCGATCCTTTTCGCCAGGTTTATCCTCCGATATTCTCCACGAACGGCAGATCGTCGCCTGCCACCCAGTCCGCCACATCCACGACATCAAACTCCGTGGGCGTCTTGCGGATCACCACCCGGGCAATGCCCGCGTTGATGACCTGCCGGCGGCACATGGCGCAGCTTGTGGCGTCGCCCAAAATTTCGCCGGTCTGGGCGTTCTTGCCCACCAGGTACAGCGTGCCGCCCACCATGTCCCGCCGGGAGGCGGAGATGATGGCGTTGGCCTCGGCGTGGACGCTGCGGCACAGCTCATACCGCTCCCCCCGGGGCACCCGCAGGGCTTCCCGGGTGCAGTAGCCCATGTCCACGCAGTTGCGCCGTCCCCGGGGCGCGCCGTTGTAGCCGGTGGAGATGATCTCGTCATTCTTCACGATGATGGCGCCGTAAATGCGCCGCAGGCAGGTGGCCCGCTCCAAAACCGTCTGGGCGATGTCCAGATAATAATTTTCTTTGCTGATGCGCTCCATAGTCACACCTCCGTGGGATTCGTAGCCCCATTATACCGTATTTTCCGCTCCATTTCAAGAAAAAGGACGCTGCCGCAGCAGCGCCCGATTTTGGTAAATTAAAATCTGTCGTCGGGACGGAAAGTATCGTCCTCCGCGGATTCCTCTCCCGGCAGCTTGCCGATGCCCTTTTCCGCCTTGATGGCGTCAAAGTAAGCCAGGTCCGTCTGCTGCACATAGGGCGCGATCCAGATGGTCAGAATGCCCACCGTCAGCACGCACAGAATGTTCCAGCCCAGGAAGGTCAGGTCCAGCACAAACAGGTCCAGCTTGTAGCCCTTGGTCTGCGCCTTGCTCATAGCCAGGGCCTCCATCACCCCCAGCTCCGGGTTCTCGCACAGGTTATACACGGCGAAGCGGTAGCGGTAAATGGCAATGATGCCCGGCACGATGAACAGCAGCGACCACAGGAACACGAACACCGCGATCACCAGATTCAGCAGAATGATCTTCCCTGCAAAGCCGAACCCGTCAAACAGGGAGGAGTAGGGCATCACTTCGCCCCGACGCACGCCCTGGTGATACAGGATCCACCCGGCGGCCAGCACGCACCCCATCAGCCACACGAAAACGCCCACAAACACCACCACCGGGGTGGGGAAGGAGGCATGGTGGAAGATGAGGGAGTTCTGCACATGGTACTGGTAGTCCCCGATCTGAATGTAGTAGCCCTCGTTGGCGCCCACATAGTTGTTGGCCAGGTTCAGCGCCGCCCGGATCAGCAGGTAGACCAGCGTCATCAGATACGCCGACACCTGGGCGGACTTGGTGAGGGCCTTGGCGCCCCGCTTCAGCTCGATACGATTCAACATAAATAAAACGCCCTTTACATTATAATATATAGTAATTCTACCATGTCTCCGGTAAAAACACAAGCAGAGAATGGGTGCTCCGGCCATTTTGTGGGGCCCGGACCCCGCCTTTACGGCATTTTTATGCCATCTTTGGCAAAATTTGCCGCAAATCCCACAGGATAGGGGTGGACAAAGCATTGATTTTGTTGTAATATTATTTTCAGTATGGGGTGGCATCGGGCCATCCTGAAGTAAGATGAGGTGAAAGACAATGGCACAAGCTTTCTTTGGCGGCGTTCATCCCAATGATATGAAAGCCGCGACCAATGAAAAGGCCATCGAGCAGCTGGCAGCCCCGGCTGAGGTGGTCATCCCCATGTCTATGCACATCGGTGCGCCTTGCAAGCCCGTGGTCTCCGTGGGCGACAAGGTTACTGTGGGCCAGCTGATCGGCGAGCCCGGCGGTTTCGTTTCCGCACCCATTCATGCCAGCGTTTCCGGCACTGTCAAGGCCGTGGAACCCCGTCCCTTCTCCATGGGCGGCACCATGATGAGCGTGGTCATTGAAAACGACAAGCAGAACACCGTGTGTCCCGACATTCATCCCGTAGCCGATCCCGACAGCCTGACTCCCGAGCAGCTGGTGGAGATCGTCAAGAACGCCGGCATCGTCGGCCAGGGCGGCGCGACCTTCCCCACCCATGTGAAGATCAGCTCCGGCCTGGGCAAGGTGGACTATGTCCTCATTAACGCTGCCGAGTGCGAGCCCTACATCACCGGCGACCACCGCACCATGCTGGAGCGGCCCGAGCAGGTCATCAAGGGCGCAACCCTCCTGGCCAAGTGCTTCGGCGTGGACAAGGTCTACATCGGCGTGGAGGCCAACAAGCAGAACGCAGCGGATGTGCTCAACCAGACCATCGCCGAGCTGAAGGCTCCCGTGGTGGTGGAGGTGCTGCACACCCGTTACCCCCAGGGCGCTGAAAAGCAGCTCTGCCAGGCCATCTCCGGCCGGCAGGTCCCCTCCGGCAAGCTCCCCGCTGACGCCGGCTGCTGCATTTTCAACCTGAACACCACCTGTTCTATCTACAAGGCCGTTTACACCGGTATGCCCGTGGTGAGCAAGATCGTCACCGTCTCCGGCTCCGGCGTCATCGAGCCCAAGAACATCGAGTGCCCCATCGGCACCCCCATCACCGACCTGTTCGACGCCTGCGGCGGCCTGCGGGAGGACACCTATAAGCTCATTATGGGCGGCCCCATGATGGGTCTGGCCCAGTACGATGTGGATGTCACCGTGGGTAAGGGCACCGGCGCTATGCTGGCCTTTGCCGGCGACGAGGAGAAGTATGTGGCCGAGCCCCAGTGCATCCGCTGCGGCAAGTGCGTGGGCGTTTGCCCCATGCGCCTGGAGCCCGTCTTCATGTATAAGTATCTGGAAAAGGGCGATGTGGACACCTGGCAGAACTTCTACCACGGCATGGACTGCATCGAGTGCGGCGCCTGCGCCTACACCTGTCCCGCCCGTCTGCCCCTGACCCATATGTTCCGCATGGGCAAGCAGAAGGTCAATAACGCAAGAATGGCTGCCAAGGCAAAGGCCGAGGCCGAGAAGAAGGCAGCCGAAGAGAAGAAGGAGGCGTAAGCAATGACGGATTATAAAAGTTTGAAGCTCATCGCATCCTCCTCCCCCCATATCCGCAGCAATGAGGATACCCGCTCTATCATGCTGGATGTGATCATCGCTCTCATGCCCGCTCTCATCATGGGCATCTATGTGTTCGGCTGGCGCGCACTGACGGTCACCCTGGTGTCCGTGGCGGCCTGCGTGGTCTGGGAGTGGCTGTACCGCAAGGTCATGAAGAAGACCAGCTCCATCGGCGACCTGTCCGCTGTGGTCACCGGTATCCTGCTGGCCTTTGTCTGCCCCGTGCAGATCCCCTACTGGATGATCATTATCGGTGCGTTCTTCTCCATCGTTCTGGTCAAGCAGCTCTACGGCGGCATCGGCTGCAACTTCCTCAACCCCGCCCTGGCAGGCCGTGCCATTCTGCTGGCCAGCTATGCCTCCGTCATGGCAGGCAACTGGGTCAAGGTGGGTGAGAAGGCCCTGGTGGTTGGCAGCAATGCCGACATCGTCACCGCCGCCACCCCCATGATGCTCATGAAGGGCGTGGACGCTGCCGGTTGGGAGACCCTCACCAATACATACACCCTGGGCGATATGTTCATTGGCCGCATCGGCGGCTCCCTGGGTGAAGTTTCTTCCCTGATGCTCCTGCTGGGCGGCATCTACCTGCTGCTGCGCAAGGTCATCTCCTGGCAGACCCCCGTGGCCTTCATCGCCACCGTGGCCGTCATCACCCTCATCTCCGCTCCCGCCGGCGTCAGCGGCGTGGAATACATGGCTTACAATGTGTTCGGCGGCGGCCTGATGCTGGGTGCCATCTTCATGGCTACCGACTATGCCACCTCCCCCGTCACCAAGCTGGGCCAGGCCATCTTCGGCATCGGCTGCGGCCTGATCACCGTGTTCATCCGCCGCTTCGGTTCCTATCCCGAGGGCGTTTGCTACTCCATCATGATCATGAACTGCACCACCTGGCTGCTGGATAAGTATGTCCGTCCCACCATCTATGGTGCGCTGAAGAAAGAAAAGAAGGAGGCGGCGAAGTAATGAAGATCTCCGGTAAGTTTATCCTCAAGGTCGCCGGTACTCTTACGGTCATCTCCCTGGTGGTTGCGGCCCTGCTGGGCTTTGTCAACAGCATCACCAAGGACAAGATCGCCGAGATCGACGCCGAGAACACCCGCATCGCCATGAGCGCCGTGGCCCCCGAGGGCAGCGAGTTCGGCGATAAGATGGAATTGACCGACGATATGCTCGCCGCTGCCTCCTCTCAGGGCGGCAAGCTGGTGGAGCTGTATCCCGTCACCAATGGCGGCGCTGAGGCCGGCTATGTGATGAAGGTCTCCGCCTCCGGCTCCCAGGGCACCATCGTCATGATGGTGGGCGTGGACGCCACCAAGGCCATCACCGGCATCTCCGTGGTCAGCCATTCCGAGACCTCCGGCATCGGTACCAAGGTCGTGGACAATGAGCCCAACACCGCCGGTGTGCCCGTTCTGGACCAGTTTGTGGGTCTCAGCGGTGCCGGCACCTTGAATGTGGGCAGCACCATCACCGCTATCTCCGGCGCCACCGTTTCCACCAAGGGCATCACCATGGGCGCCAACGCAGCCCTGGCCGTTGCCGACCTCTTGGGCTAAGAAAGGAGGAGCTGAATTATGAATTTCGGTAAGCAACTCAAAGAGGGTCTCATTACGCAGAACCCCGTTCTGGTCCAGGTGCTTGGTATGTGCTCCACCATGGCCATCACCACCTCGTTCTTCAACGGCCTGGGCATGGGCGTCAGCGTTCTCATCATCCTGACCCTTTCCAACATTTTCATTTCCCTGCTTCGTAAGATCATCCCCAACGAAGTGCGTATCGCCTGCTACATCGTGGTCATCGCCGGCTTCGTGACCTGCGTTGACCTGCTGCTGAAGGCCTTCGTGCCCGCCCTGTCCAACTCTCTGGGCGTGTTCATCCCCCTGATCGTGGTGAACTGCATCATCCTGGGCCGTGCAGAGGGCTTTGCCTCCAAGAACGGCATCGGCGCCTCCGCCGTGGACGGCGTCTGCCAGGGCATCGGCTATACCCTGGTGCTGATCGTCATGTGCGTCATCCGTGAGTTCCTGGGCAGCGGCAAGTTCGGCGGCGGCCTCCTGGGCGGCGGCGCCCTGGGCAAGGCCCCCGGCATCGTCCTCTTCCCCGAGGAGTTCGGCATCAGCATCCTCACGCTGCCCGTGGGCGGCTTCCTGACCCTGGGCTGCCTCATTGCTCTCATGCAGTGGGCCCTGGCCAGAAGTGCTAAGAAAAAGGAGGGTAAGTAAGTTATGAGTTTTACATCTCTGCTCGCCATCTCCCTTGGCGCCATTCTCACCAATAACTTCATCTTCGCTCAGTTCCTGGGCATCTGCCCCTTCCTGGGCGTGTCCAAGAAGATCGACACCGCCGTCGGCATGGGTGCCGCCGTGACCTTCGTTATGGGCCTGGCCTCTGCTCTGTGCTACCCGGTGAACTCCCTGCTCAATAAGCTGGACCTGGGCTATATGCAGACCGTGGCCTTCATCTTGGTCATCGCCGGCCTGGTGCAGTTCGTGGAAATGTTCCTGAAGAAGAACATCCCCACCCTGTACACCG
>CAVHCH010000048.1:0-8616 GCA_963634265.1 Bacteroidaceae bacterium
TAGAGCGGCGGTTATGAACAGCAAGCTGTTTTGCGAAATCGCCCAGAGAATAGAATATGTGGCAGGAGTAAAAGCGCTTCTGGTCCTCACGGTGGCTGCGCTCGACCTTGCCGTTGTGCCGCGGCGTATACGGGCGAATGAGCTTGTGGCGAATGCCCAGTTCGGCAGCTGTCTTTTCAAACAGCGTCGGCAGATCGCGTTTGCTGCCCGAAAACCGGTTGGTAAACTCAAAGCCGTTGTCCGTTTGGACGCATTCCACCTTGATGCCGCGTCGGGCATACCACGCCGTTAGCTTGCGGAGAAAATCCGCTGAGGAGTAGGTGGACTGCTCCGGATAGGCGGCGAGGAAGCGCAGGCGTGTGAACTCGTCGATGGCGGTGTACTGGAACAGACGAAGCTCCGGATCCGTGATGCACCTGCGCGGAACGACCTTCACATCTACCTGAACGCGCTCCCCAGGATGGGTCATCTGCTCATAAGGCTTGGGCTTGTAAGCCTTTTTCGGTTTTTCGGCGGGAAACAGACCCATTTTGCGCATGACACGGAACAGGCTTTCCGGGCAGCGTGTATAGCCGCGCTGCCGCAGGCGGTGCCAGAGCTCGACCATGCCCAGGGTTGGATTTCGGCGGCGCATGTCGCGGATGAGCTTCAGCTCGGCATCTGTGTGCTGGTTCGGGTGATGGTGCGGACGCCTGGACTGGCAGGCAAGGGATGCCACACTTCCGTCCCAGCGCTGCTTCCAGAAGTAGATGTACGACCGGCTCTTGTTGTACTTCCGGCTGGCGCGGCTGACGCCGTATTTCTCTGCGTACTTCATTAGGGATTGCCGGTATGCCATGTCTTGTGTTATACTCTTGCTCATGAGGGATATGGTCTCCTTTCGTCAAGTTGTTGTGTGGTAACTCAACTTTAGCACATGAGACCCTATTCCTCATATCTTTTTTCTCTTGTCCAATATGTATTGTAGTCCTACAGACAGTGATTGATCCACCCGCATTCCCGCTGGACAGGGCGTGAAAATGGTAGTATAATATATGTATCGTTTGCAAAAGTGAGAGGAGAATGGAAATGAAGCGAGAAGTTTTGCTGCTGGGCGATCCGGCCTTGTATGAGGTCAGCTCTGCCGTGACCCGGGAGGAGCTGGAGGAGCTGCGGCCTGACATTGAGGATATGTTTGAGTGCCTGAAGGACGCGGGGTTCGGCCATGGCATCTCCGCGCCGCAGATCGGCATTAAAAAGCGGCTGATCTGCCTGGACTTAGACGGGGTGCGCCGGGTCATCGTGAACCCCACCTTGGAGCTGGTGGGCAGCGAGATGATGGAGCTAATGGACGACTGCCTGTGCTTCCCGGGGCTGCTGGTAAAAGTCCGGCGGAACAAGCGCTGCATTGTGCGGTATCGGGACGAAAATTGGCAGGTGCAGGAGCTGAACTGCGAGGGGTATCTGTCCGAATTGGTCCAGCACGAGTACGACCATCTGAATGGAGTTTTAGCCACCATGCGCGCCGTGGACGGCAAGGCTTTCGTGATGAAGAAGTAAAAATCAAAAAAACCGGCCCCTGGGGAGCTTTCCCGGGGGCCGGTTTTTTGCGCAAAAATCGCAGGAAAAATTACTCCTGCAAGTGGTAGACGCTGTCATTTAAGTAGAGTGTGCCATGGCCCAGGAATGAATACTTGTACCGCATCTCGCCTACGCCGTCTATCAATAAGGTCAGCTCCGACTTCTCCTTACTGACCGCCCACTCACACGCATTGCCGTCCACCGTGCCGATCTCGTCCAGGCCCAGGGTAAACTGCTCCGGGTAATTCTCCTGCGAGACCTCGCATTGCCATGTGCCCACAAACGGAGAATGAATGGGTGTACAGCCGCATAACATGGCAGTCATGAGCAAGACCGCAAAAAAAGAAACCATTCGCCTCATTTTGAACGCCTCCCGCTATTGTTTGCATCCTATGCGCAAGATTTGTAAAAATTCACCAAAATCAATATAGCACACTTTTCATATATACGCAAGTGCGTATACGCGAATGCGTAATAAAAAATACAATAGCCTCATAAAATTGAAATGAGGTGATGCAATTGGGCGTAAAGGATGCGGTCGCTGCTCGGTTTCGGCAGCTTTGCGACCAGCGGAATATTCGCACCAACGAGCTGGCGACCCTGTCGGGCGTAACGCCGTCCACGGCGTATAGTATGTTTGACGGTCGGCGGCGGGATATTTCTATTGTGACGATCAAAAAATTCTGCGATGGCCTGGGGATCACGCTGGGCGAATTCTTTTCCACCCCGGAATTTGACGCACTGGAGCAGGAGATTTCATAGCGCCGACGAAAAACACAAAAAAGGAGCCGACGATCTGTCGGCTCCTTTTTATAAGGCAATATAATGCAGGGGATCAGTTCTCCGGGCCGTAGATCTTGGCCTCTTCCTCGCCATTGAGGACGCGGAGGGCACCCTGGGCCAGGGCCAGGAGCTCGTCCTCACCGGGATAGACGGTGATGGGGGCGATCCAGCTGACCATCTCGGCGATGGCGGCCACGGTCTCCTTGCCGTAGGCGATGCCGCCGGTGAGGATGATCTGATCCACCTTGCCGTGCATGACGGCGGCCATGGCGCCGATCTCCTTGCCGATCTGATAGTGGAAAGCGTCTACCACCTTGGCGATCTTGGGATCCACCTCCGCCTGGGCGATGAGGTAGCGCATATCATTGGAGCCGGTGTAGGCCACCAGGCCGCCGCGGCCACTGAGCATACGACGCAGCTCAGCCTCGGTATACTTGCCGCTGCAGCACAGCTTCACCAGCTGGCCGGTGGGCAGGCTGCCGGAGCGCTCGGGGGAGAAGGGGCCGTCGCCGTCCAGAGCGTTCTGGGTGTCGATGACGCTGCCCTTCACATGGGCGCCGATGGAAATGCCGCCGCCCATGTGGGCCACGATGAGATTCAGGTCCTCATACTTCTTGCCCGCTTCCTTGGCGTAGCGCTTGGCAACGGCCTTCTGGTTCAGAGCGTGGAAAATGCTGGTGCGCTGGAAATAGGGATGGCCGGCGTAGCGGGCCACATCCTGCAGCTCGTCCACCACCACGGGGTCCACGATGTAGGAGGGGATGCCCAGCTGGTCGCCGATCTCCCGGGCGATCATGCCGCCCAGGTTGCTGGCGTGCTGGCCCTGGACGCCGTCGGTGCAGTCCTGCACCAGCTTGTCGGTGCACAGGTAGGTGCCGCCGCGGATGGGACGCAGCAGACCGCCGCGGCCTGCCACAGCGTTGAGCTTGCTGCTGTCGAAGCCCTGGTCGCGCAGAGCCTTCAGGACCAGGTTCAGACGCCAGGCCTTCTGGGCGGGAATGGAATTGAACTGGGCAATATCCTCCGCGCTGTGGCGCAGGGTCTGGTCAAAAAGAAGGGTTTCGTCTTCAAACACGCCGATCTTGGTGGAAGTGGAGCCGGGGTTGATGACAAGAATGTAATTGGACATGGTTTCATCCTCCTGATGCAGTGATTCTGCAAAAATCTAAAATGGAATATCCGAAGCGGTCGGATCATATCAACTTTTATTATACAACATTTGCCAAGGCTATGTAAATCATTTTTTTGCCGTAAGACGGGAGAATTTGACAAAAATCTGCGTCTTTAGCCCCGGGAGGCCGGGAACAGGTCGTCCAGCCGGGCGATCAGGGCCGCCACGGCGTTTTCCCGGCAGCTGGGGAGCATGGTCACGCCCGGGAGGGAGCGCACCGGGTCGATGGCGTTGGCCGGGGCAAAGGGGTGGCCGGCGAACTGGAGCATGGGGATGTCGTTAAAGTGGTCGCCCACGCAGCAGACCTTTTCCCGGGGGATGTGCAGCAGCTCCGCGAGCCTCTGCACCATGCCGCCCTTGTTGGCCCCCTTGTTGGTGATCTCCAGGTAGTACTGGCCGGGCTTGATGATCTCAAAATCCTTCGCCCAGGGCTGGCTGCGGATGTACTGCTCCATTTTCTCCGTCCGGGGGCCGGTGTCCTCCAGGAGCACATTGCTGATGGGGGTGGGGGCCTCCAGGATGGAGCTGATCTCAATGGTGGGGGACTTGGTGTGGCGCAGGTGGTTGCGGGTGAACTCGTTGGGGTGGAGGAGGTGGATCTCCTCCGTGTCGTGATAAATTTCCGCCGTGAGACCGGGGAAGGCCTGCTCCACCGTCAGCAGGGTCTGGCGGATGGAGTCGGGGAGAAAGGCGGTGCAGAGATATTCGCCCCGGGCGAAATCGTAGATGGCCGCGCCGTTAAAGAGGATGGAGGGGCCGTTCATGGGCAGGTCCGCAGCCAGGGGGGCGAAGCTGGGCAGGGCCCGGCCTGTGGCTACGGAGAAGGTGCCGCCCTGGGCCATGAAATACTCGATGGCCGCCCGGTTTTCCTGGGAGATGGACGGGAACGCGCCGCCGTGGAGCAGCACATCCTCGGTATAGAGCAGGGTGTTGTCAAAATCGCTGACCAATAAAATGCCTTCAAATTTTCTCATCGTCATGCCTCCGTATTGCTGCCGCCGCCTGCGCCGACGCGTCTATGGCGGCGTCCGCCCCGGTGGCGGGGCTTTTTTACCTCGCCTCCGGCGGTCTGCTTGGGGGGCTGGGGCTTGGCCGCCTGGGGGGCGGCTCCCTCGCTCTTCCGTCCGCCCCGGCGGCGGCTGCGGGAGCGGTCGGGCTTTTCCTGCTTTTCGGGTCTGTCGGGCCGGGGCTGGGGCGCTTCGGCCTTTTTCTCCGGGGCGCGGCCCTCGGCTCTGCCGCCGCGTCGGCGGCCTCGTCCGGCGCTGGCGCGGCGCTCCTCCGGAGCGGGGGCCGGGTCAGGGCTGGTGTAGCGGAAGTCGGACACCACGGCGGGGAACTCCTCCACCTCGGCCTCCTCCACCACCCGGGCGGGGCGGTCCTGGGGGACCTGGATGCCGTCGCGGCTGCCCTTGCCGTTGCGCAGGACGCACACCTCGCAGTTGTGGTAGCACCGGGGGGTGTCGGGCTGGCTGTCCAGGCGCACCGTTACCTGCTCCTTCAGCAGGTTCACATTGCTCACATCGCCGGGGCCGTCGGGGGTCTGGACGAAGGAGTCGGTCTTGGGCATACGGCGCAGGGCGTCCTCGTAGGCGCCCTGCTCGTATTTCAGGCAGCACATGAGCCGGCCACAGGTGCCGGAAATTTTCGCGGGGTTCAGAGACAGGCTCTGGGTCTTAGCCATCTTAATGGACACGGGGATGAAATCGTCCATATACTGGCTGCAGCAGAAGGGTCTGCCGCAGATGCCCAGGCCGCCCAGCATCTTCGCCTCGTCCCGCACGCCGATCTGGCGCAGCTCGATGCGGGCGTGGAAGGCGGCGGCCAGGTCCTTCACCAGCTCCCGGAAGTCCACCCGGTTTTCCGAGGTGAAGAAGAACAGGAGCTTATTGCCGTCAAAGGAGCTCTCCACCCGCACCAGCTTCATCTCCAGACCCCGCTGGGCGATCTTCTTCTGGCAGACGGCAAAGGCGTCCTTTTCGCGGCTGCGGGCCATTTGCAGGGTGCGGCGGTCGTTTTCCGTGGCAAGGCGCAGCACCCGGCGCAGAGGCTCCACCACCTGGTGGTCCTCCACGGTGTGGTTGCCCTCCACGCAGGTGACATACTCCGGGCCCTGGGCCGTCTCCACGATCACATCCTGGCCGGGACGCACGGTGAACTGGCCGGGGTTAAAATAATACTTTTTGCATCCGCTGCGGAAGCGGACGCTGACAACTTCTGTCATAGGATCTCCTCCCATTCTGCGGCGACGGCGCCTAAGACCTGGCCCACCGCCACATTCCATTCACATTCTTGGGCGTATTTGCCCAGCATTTCACACAGCTGCATCAGCTGCTTTTTTTTGAGCTTTCGGCTCAGGGGACCCACGCAGTCGGCGCACAGGACCTCCGGCGGGGCGTTCAGGCGCAGGCGCAGGGCCTGCTGAGCGCCCTCCCGGCATCCGCGCAGCACCTGCTGGAGCGTTTCCCGGGTCATTTTCCCGTTTTCAAAGCCCACCAGCACCCGCGTGACCTCCGGCCCCTCGCCGCCCGCCAGGGCCTCCAAAAGGGCCAGGGCCTCCGGTGTGAGAGGCGGCTCCGCCTGCTCCGTGGGGCGGGCGGAGAGCTCCACGCACCGCGAGCGCACCGTGGGCAGCAACACCGAGGGATTCTCCGCGCAGAAGAGAAACGCCGCGTAGGCGGGCCCCTCCTCCACCAGCTTGAGCAGAACATTCTGGTCCTGCACCGTCAGACGGCGGCAATCGGGAAACAGGAACACCTTGCACGCGCCCTCGTTGGGCTGGATGAACGCGTCGGCGCGGAGGTCGCGCAGCACCTCCACGGACAGGTCCTTGTGCTGGCTGTCCTCGGCGGTAACGCAGTCGGGATGGGTGCCCCGGAGCACCTTGCCGCAGGCGGGGCAGCGCAGGCAGGGCTTGTCCGGCTGGGTACACTGGAGGGCGGCGGCATAGAACCGGGCGGCGGCAAGCAGGTCGCCGCTGCCGGAAAAAATGACGCTGTGGGGCAGGGCACCCTGCCGCGCCGCCCGGCGAATGTGGCTCTCCAGCACGGGATCCATCCGGCTGCACCTCCCCTTTTCCGAAAAATACATATACAAAAAATAGTATAGCACAACCGACCCGTTTTCTCAACAGGTCCCAAAATTTTTTTGTGATATGCGCCATTTCCTCGCAAAAGGGATGGAGGAATTCGGCAAAAGGGTAAAAATTAGAAAATTTGTGCGGAATATGTTGCATTTGTTTTTTATTATGGTTATAATAAATCGTTACCAATTATTATAGAGGTATATTGGAGGGTATTTATGAGTAAGAAATATTGCTATCTGTTCACCGAGGGCAACGCTTCCATGCGTGAGCTGCTGGGCGGCAAGGGCGCCAACCTGGCCGAGATGACCAACATCGGCCTGCCGGTGCCCCAGGGCTTCACCATCACCACCGAGGCCTGCACCCAGTACTACGAGGACGGCCAGAAGATCAACGACGAGATCATGGCCGAGATCATGGAGTACATCGAGAAGATGGAGAAGATCACCGGCAAGAAGTTCGGCGACCATGAGAATCCTCTGCTGGTGTCCGTCCGTTCCGGCGCCCGGGCCTCCATGCCCGGCATGATGGACACCATCCTGAACCTGGGCCTGAACGAGGATGTGGTGGCCGTTATCGCCGCTAAGTCCAATAACCCCCGCTGGGCCTGGGACTGCTATCGGCGCTTCATCCAGATGTATTCCGATGTGGTCATGGAAGTGGGCAAGAAGTATTTTGAGCAGCTCATCGATGAGATGAAGGAGAAGAAGGGCGTCACCCAGGATGTGGAGCTCTCCGCCGACGATCTCAAGGAGCTGGCTATGCAGTTCAAGGCCGAGTATAAGTCCAAGATCGGCCAGGACTTCCCCTCTGACCCCAAGGAGCAGCTCATCGGCGCCATCAAGGCCGTGTTCCGCTCCTGGGACAACCCCCGCGCCAATGTGTACCGCCGCGACAACGACATCCCCTATTCCTGGGGCACCGCCGTCAATGTCCAGTCCATGGCCTTCGGCAACATGGGCGACGACTGCGGCACCGGCGTGGCCTTCACCCGTAACCCCGCCACCGGCGAGAAGAAGCTCATGGGCGAGTTCCTGACCAACGCCCAGGGCGAGGATGTGGTGGCCGGCGTGCGCACCCCCATGCCCATCGACCAGATGGCCGAGAAGTTCCCTGAGGCTTTTGCCCAGTTTGAGTCCGTGTGCCATACCCTGGAGGATCATTACCGGGATATGCAGGACATGGAGTTCACCGTGGAGCACGGCAAGCTCTATATGCTCCAGACCCGTAACGGCAAGCGCACCGCCAAGGCCGCGCTGAAGATCGCCTGCGACCTGGTGGACGAGGGCATGATCTCCGAGCAGCAGGCCGTGGCTATGATCGACCCCCGAAACCTGGATACCCTCCTGCACCCCCAGTTTGACGCGGAGGCTCTGAAGAAGGCCCAGCCCGCCGGCAAGGCCCTGCCTGCCTCCCCCGGCGCCGCCTGCGGCAAGATCGTCTTCACCGCCGAGGACGCCAAGGCTTGGGCGGCCCGCGGCGAGAAGGTGGTCCTGGTCCGCCTGGAGACCTCTCCCGAGGACATCGAGGGCATGAAGGCCGCCCAGGGCATCCTCACCGTCCGCGGCGGCATGACCAGCCACGCCGCTGTGGTGGCCCGGGGCATGGGCACCTGCTGCGTGTCCGGCTGCTCCGCCATTGCCATGGACGAGGAGAACAAGCAGTTCACCCTCTCCGGCAAGACCTATCACGAGGGCGACTGGCTGAGCCTGGACGGCTCCACCGGTAACATCTATGACGGCGCTATGCCCACCGTGGACGCTACCATCGGCGGCGAGTTTGGCCGCATCATGAGCTGGGCCGACAAGTATCGCCGCTTGAAGGTCCGCACCAATGCCGACACTCCCCACGACGCCGCCAAGGCCCGCGAGCTGGGCGCCCAGGGCATCGGCCTGTGCCGCACCGAGCATATGTTCTTCGAGGGCGACCGCATCGACGCCATCCGCGAGATGATCTGCTCCGACACCGTGGAGGAGCGCGAGGCCGCGCTGGCGAAGCTCCTGCCCATGCAGCAGGGCGACTT
>CAVHCH010000049.1:0-4083 GCA_963634265.1 Bacteroidaceae bacterium
GGCCAGCGCGAGCTCATCATCGGCGACCGCCAGACCGGCAAGACCGCCATCGCCCTGGACACCATCGTGAACCAGAAGGGCAAGGGCGTACACTGCATTTATGTGGCCATCGGACAGAAGGAGTCCACGGTGGCCAATGTGGTGCGCAAGCTGACGGAGCTGGGCGCTATGGACTACACCACGGTGGTGTGCGCGTCGGCCTCGGAGCCGGCACCTATGCTGTACATCGCCCCCTATGCGGGCGCGGCTATCGGCGAATATTTCATGTACAAGGGCAAGGATGTGCTGATCGTTTACGACGATCTGAGCAAGCAGGCGGCGGCTTACCGCGAAATTTCCCTGCTGCTCCAGCGTCCCCCCGGACGCGAGGCCTATCCCGGCGATGTGTTCTACCTGCACTCCCGGCTTTTGGAGCGGGCGGCACGGCTGGATGAGGCCTCCGGCGGCGGCAGCATGACCGCTCTGCCCATTATCGAGACCCAGGCGGGCGACATTTCCGCCTATATCCCCACCAATGTTATTTCCATTACCGACGGTCAGATCTTCCTGGAGACGGGCCTGTTCCACTCCGGCACGAGACCGGCCATCAATGTGGGTCTGTCCGTGTCCCGTGTGGGCGGCGCGGCCCAGGTGCCGGCCATGAAGCAGGTGGCGGGCCGTCTGCGCACGGACCTGGCACAGTACCGGGAGCTGGCGTCCTTCGCCCAGTTCGGGTCCGACCTGGATGCCACGACCCAGGCTACGCTGCTGCGGGGCCAGCACATGACCGAGCTGCTGAAGCAGAACCAGTTTGCCGCCCGGGCGGTGGAGGACCAGGTCATTGCCATCTTCGCTGCCAACGAGGGCTACGCCGACGATGTGGATCTGGCGGATATGCCCCGGTTCGAGCAGGAAGTGGTGGAGCATATCAAGAAGGCCATGCCGGAGCTGGTGGAGACCATCTGCGCGGGCAAGAAAATTCCTGCCGATATGCTGGATAAGCTGCGGGAAAACCTCAAGTCCTTCAAGGAAACCTTTTAAGGTCTGCTGACTGAGAAAGGGGGAGAAGGATATGGGCAGTATGCGCGAGATCCGGGCGCGGATCAAAAGCGTTAAAAATACGCAGCAGATCACCAAGGCCATGAAAATGGTGGCCTCTGCCAAGCTGCGGCGCACCCAAAACGGCCTGAGCGGCATTCGAACCTTCGCCCAGCAGAGCCGGCACATTCTCGGGGAGCTTCTGGCCGGGGAAAACGGCGGGTACGACAACCCGTTTTTGACCCCCCGGAGCGAAATTAAAAAGGTGTGCTATGTGGTGTTCGTGGGCAATCGGGGATTGTGCGGGGTGTATAACCACGCCATCCTGCGCTATGCCCAGGAGCTGGTGCGCGCCGATGCGCGGGAGTGCTCTGTGGTGGTGTGCGGAAGCTGGGGCCGGGATGTGATCGGGCAGTCGGGCCTGCCGGTGCGGCATACCTTTGACGACATCAGCGACACCCCGGGCACGGCCCAGTCGCTGCCGGTGGCGGACTACCTGAAGCGGCTGTATTTAAGCGGCGAGGCGGATGAGATCCACCTGGTCTATCAGCGGTTCCACTCGGCGCTCCAGCAGGTGCCCAGCCAAATGCAGCTGCTGCCGGCCAAGCTGGAGACGGAGGAAAAGGACGAGGCGGCTAACGACTACATTTTCGAGCCCGACGCCAAGAGCGTGCTGGAAAATATGGTGGAGCTGTACCTGGACAACATGGTCTACTCCATTTTGCTGGAGGCCAAGGTCAGCGAACAGGCGTCCCGCATGACCGCCATGAGCACCGCCACCGACGCCACCGGCGAGCTGATCGGCGAGCTGAGTCTGAAGCTCAACCGGGTGCGTCAGGCTGCCATCACCACCGAGATCGCGGAGATCGTCGGCGGTGCCAATGCCTTGAAAAAGGCGAAAAAGTAATTCCGCCTACGATAGGAGGCTACTATGAAAAACGGTATTGTCAGAAGGGTCACCGGCCCTGTGGTGGATGTGCAGTTTCCTGCCGGACATCTGCCGGACATTTACAACGCAATCGAAATTCAACTGGAGGACCGCAAGGTGGTCATGGAGGCCATGCAGCAGCTGGGGTCTGACACCGTGCGCTGCGTGTCGCTGTTCTCCACCGACGGCATCGCCCGGGGCTGCACCGCTGTGGACACCGGCTCCTCGGTGACCATGCCCGTGGGCGAGGCCACCCTGGGGCGTATGTTCAATGTGGTGGGCGACCCCATCGACGGCAAGGGGCCTGTGGAGGCGGAGCGGATGCCCATTCACCGGGCGGCGCCCTCCTTTACGGATGTTATCCCCTCCACCGAGATCCTGGAGACGGGAATCAAGGTGGTGGACCTGCTGGCGCCCTACTCCAAGGGCGGCAAGATCGGCCTGTTCGGCGGCGCCGGTGTGGGCAAGACGGTGCTTATCCAGGAGCTTATCCGCAATGTGGCTTACGAGCACGGCGGCTACTCCGTGTTCGCGGGCGTGGGCGAGCGCTCCCGCGAGGGCAACGACCTGTGGAACGAGATGACCGAATCCGGCGTTATCAGCAAGACGGCGCTGGTGTTCGGCCAGATGAACGAGCCCCCCGGAGCGCGTCTGCGGGTGCCCCTGTCGGGCCTGACCATCGCGGAGAATTTCCGCGACAGCAGCGGACAGGATGTGCTTTTGTTCATTGATAATATTTTCCGCTTTACCCAGGCGGGCAGCGAGGTTTCGGCTCTGCTGGGGCGTATGCCCTCCGCCGTGGGCTATCAGCCCACCCTGGCTACGGAAATGGGCACCTTGCAGGAGCGTATCACCTCCACCCGAAACGGCTCCGTCACCTCCGTGCAGGCCATTTATGTGCCCGCTGACGACCTGACGGACCCGGCCCCGGCCACGGCTTTTGCCCATCTGGACGCCACCACCGTGCTGGACCGCGGCATTTCCGAGCTGGGTATTTATCCGGCGGTGGATCCCCTGGCTTCCACCTCCCGTATTTTGGAGCCGGATGTGCTGGGTCGGCGGCATTACGACACGGCCCGGGCCGTGCAGAGCGTATTGCAGAAGTACAAGGAATTGCAGGACATCATCGCCGTGCTGGGCATGGACGAGCTGAGCCTGGAGGATAAGGCCGTGGTGAATCGCGCCCGGCGCATCCAGCGGTTCCTGTCCCAGCCGTTCCATGTGGCCGAGAATTTCACGGGCATGGCGGGCAAGTATGTGAAGCTGGAGGACACCATCCGGGGCTTCGAGATCATCCTGGGCGGTGAGTGCGACGACATCCCGGAGCAGGCCTTCCTCATGTGCGGCTCCATCGACGATGTGCTTGCCAAGCGCAAGCAGATGTAAGAGGTGCCTATGAAAGACGGGATCCATCTCCAGATCGTCACCGCCGCCAGCACCGTGTATGACGACATGGTCAGCTATGTGGAGCTGCCCTTTTCCGGGGGCAGCGTGGGCGTATTGCAGGACCATGCGCCGATGCTGGGGGCCATTGAGGACGGCGTGGTCACGGCGCGGAAGGACAGCGGCGCGGAGGAATTCGTGGCCGTGAATCTGGGCGTGGCCAACATCGTACACAACGAGGTGACGCTGCTGGTTCGGGCGGCGGAGCGGGCCGAGGACATCGACCTGCCCCGGGCGCAGGCCGCGGAAAAGCGGGCCCGGGAGCGGCTGGCGGAGCGCAGCGCGGACCTGGATGTGAAGCGGGCGCAGATCGCCCTGCACCGGGCGCTGGCAAGACAGGCGGCGGTGCGGATGATGAAGGGCCAGTGACGGCGCGTGTTTGGCGCGAGAATTGAATTGGGAAAGCCACCGTGTCGGGGAGATGCGGTGGCTTTTTTGTATATTGGAGAACAAGATAGAGAGGGCGGGGTATGTAGATTCAGCGGCAAAAAATAAAAGGCCGAGCACCCGACGGACTTTACATGCCGCCGTTACCCCCTCCGCCAGAGGCGGAGAGAGCAATGCTCAACCTTCTGTAAATAGTATACGACGAATGGAGGGGGATAGTCAAGGGGAAATTGAGAGGGTGCGGTGAGGGCGACCCTTCCGGCGCTTCGCGCCACCTCCCCTTACGCAGGGGAGGCTTTGGGGACGGA
>CAVHCH010000050.1:0-70685 GCA_963634265.1 Bacteroidaceae bacterium
TGGGCATCATCACCCACAACCCCAAATTCCTGACGCCCGCCGCGAAGAAGCTGATCTCCTGCGTGAAGCTGAGCGTACCGGAGTGAGCAATTCATTCAACCAATACGCTGAGTATTGTAGCTGGAAAATAAACGCAAAGATAGTGCTCCGATGCTCTCGCAATAAATGTACCCCCTTAAATTGAGAACTGCACCCCCCTCTGAGCCGAAGTTGCACCCCCTTTAAGGTTTTCTATCAAAATTACGGTTCTTTGCCAGAGCTGTCCCGAGGCCGGTTTGGTCTCGGGATTTTTTATGGATGGGGGCTGCGGGGCGGGGTTTTGCCTATTTTGCCGGAAAGTATAGAGAAATTTCAGTGAAATATACAAAAAATTCCGCGGATTGCTCTTGACGCATTTTCTTGGCTATGCTATAATTCTAACTTGCGTGGGTAGCATCCTGCGGATTTTGTTATGCACAAACAGGAGGGACCTGCGTGGAGGACACACTCAGCCTGGGACGAAAAGTCACCGGCCTGCGTCAGACCCAAAAGGCTGTGATGGCCGGGCGGGCGGCGCGTGTGTTTTTGGCGAACGACGCTGACCCGGAGCGCACGGAGCCGATACTGCGGCTGTGCCGGCAGGCGGGCGTTCCCGTGGAGCAGGGGCTCACCATGGCCCGGCTGGGCCGCGCCTGCCGCATCGAGGTGGGCTGCGCCGCCGCGGCGGAGCTGAAAAGCCTTTGATTTGGTTTCCAGTCGGAATAATTTTCCTTTATTCCGTGGAAAATATAGGGAGCTGTGCTCCCGGTCTATTCTATAGAAAGGAGAAATATAGTATGCCTACCTTTAATCAGCTGGTCAAGCAGGGCAGAAAGCAGACGACCTACAAGTCCAATTCTCCCGCTATGCAGAAGGGCCTGAACACTCTGAAGAACAAGGAAACCAACCTTTCCGCTCCTCAGAAGCGTGGCGTCTGCACCGCCGTGAGAACTGCTACCCCCAAGAAGCCTAACTCCGCTCTGCGGAAGATCGCCCGTGTGCGCCTGACCAACGGCTACGAGGTCACCGCTTACATCCCCGGCGTGGGTCACTCCCTGCAGGAGCACTCCGTGGTCATGATCCGCGGCGGCCGTGTCAAGGACCTGCCCGGCGTCCGTTACCACATCATCCGTGGTACGCTGGATACCCAGGGTGTCAATGGCCGTATGCAGGCTCGCTCCAAGTATGGCGCCAAGCGTCCCAAGAGCAAGTAAGCACATCTGAATTGAGCTTTGCCGAAAAGGTTTTTATATATATGTATTACCTCTTTGGCAGGCCGTACAGCGGTGATGAGTGCCGCTGAGTACCTATGAAATCATATTCTTATGAAGGAGGGAAGCAAAGTGCCCAGAAGAGGTAATGTTCCCAAGAGAGAAATTTTGCCCGATCCTATGTACGGCTCCGTGCTGGTGACGAAGCTCGTCAACAGCATCATGCTGGACGGTAAGAAGGGCGTGGCTCAGAAGGTCGTGTATGGTGCCTTTGACATCATCAAGGAAAAGACCGACAAGGAGCCCCTGGAAGTTTTCACCGAGGCTATGGAAAACATCATGCCCAGCCTCGAAGTCAAGGCCCGCCGTGTGGGCGGCGCCACCTATCAGGTCCCCATGGAAGTGCGTCCCGCCCGCCGTCAGACCCTGGGTCTGCGCTGGCTGACCGCTTATTCCCGCGCCCGCAGCGAGCGCACCATGGCTGAGCGCCTGGCAGGCGAGATCATGGATGCTGCCAACAACACCGGCAGCGCAGTCAAGAAACGCGAAGATACCCACAAGATGGCCGAATCCAACAAGGCATTCGCCCACTTCCGTTGGTGATCGGTGCGTAATCGTTAGAAAAAGGAGAACGGTATGCCGAGAAAGGTTACACTGGACAATACAAGAAATATCGGCATCATGGCACACATCGATGCAGGCAAGACCACGACCACAGAGCGTATTCTGTACTACACGGGCGTGAACTACAAGTTGGGTGAGACGCACGAGGGTACTGCCACCATGGACTGGATGGAGCAGGAGCAGGAGCGTGGTATCACCATCACCTCCGCCGCTACCACCTGCTACTGGAAGGGCTCCAAGGATCAGTTCCCCCAGACGCGTATCAACATCATCGACACCCCGGGTCACGTGGACTTCACTGTGGAGGTGGAACGTTCTCTGCGCGTGCTGGACGGTTCCGTCACCGTTATGTGTGCTAAGGGCGGTGTCGAGCCCCAGTCCGAGACTGTTTGGCGTCAGGCCGATCACTACCATGTCCCCCGGATGATCTACGTCAACAAGATGGACATCACCGGCGCGGATTTCTATCATGTGCTGGATATGGTGCATGACCGTCTGAAGGCCAACGCTGTCCCCATCCAGCTTCCCATCGGGAAGGAGGATACCTTCAAGGGTATCATCGACCTGGTGGAGATGGATGCCGATATCTATTACGATCAGTTGGGCAAGGATATGCGCGTGGAGCCTATCCCTGAGGATATGGTCGACCTTGCCAACGAGTACCGCGAGAAGCTGCTGGATGCTGTCTCCATGTTCGATGATGAGATCATGGAGCTGTATCTGGAGGGGAAGGAGATCCCCACCGCCAAGATCCGCGCCGCCATCCGCCAGGCCACCTGTGCCGTGGAGATGGTGCCCGTGACCTGCGGCTCCAGCTATCGCAACAAGGGCGTGCAGAAGCTGCTGGACGCCATCGTGGACTATATGCCCGCTCCCACCGATGTGCCCGCCATCAAGGGTGTCAACCCCAAGACCGACGAGGAAGAGGAGCGCAAGTCCTCCGATGACGAGCCGTTCGCAGCGCTGGCGTTCAAGATCATGACCGATCCCTATGTGGGTCGTCTGAGCTTCTTCCGTGTCTACTCCGGCACGCTGACCACCGGTTCCTCCGTGCTGAATGCCACCAAGGGCAAGCGCGAGCGTATGGGCCGCATCCTGCAGATGCACGCCAATCACCGTGAGGACATCGAGTCCGTCTACTCCGGCGACATCGCCGCCGTGGTGGGTCTGAAGAACACCACCACCGGCGACACCCTGTGTGATGAGAAGCATCCCATCATCCTGGAGTCCATGGAGTTCCCCGAGCCGGTCATCCGCGTGGCCATCGAGCCCAAGACCAAGGCCGGTCAGGAGAAGATGGGCGTGGCCCTGGCCAAGCTGGCCGAGGAAGACCCCACCTTCCGCACCTACACCGACGAGGAGACGGGTCAGACCATCATCGCCGGTATGGGCGAGCTGCACCTGGAGATCATCGTGGACCGTCTGCTCCGTGAGTTCAAGGTGGAGGCCAATGTGGGCGCTCCCCAGGTGGCTTACAAGGAGACGGTGCGCAAGAAGGTCAACCACGAGACCAAGTACAAGCGCCAGAGCGGCGGTTCCGGCCAGTACGGTCATGTGAAGATCACCCTGGAGCCCAACGAGTCCGGCAAGGGCTACGAGTTCGTCAACGCCGTCGTGGGCGGCGCCATCCCCAAGGAGTTTATCCCTGCTGTGGACGCCGGTATCCAGGGCGCCATGCAGGCCGGTGTATTGGCCGGTTACCCCGTGGTGGATGTGAAGGTCACCCTGTATGATGGTTCCTATCACGAGGTGGACTCCTCCGAAATGGCCTTTAAGATCGCCGGTTCCATGGCGTTCAAGGAGGCTATGCGCGAGGCCGATCCCGTGCTGCTGGAGCCCATCATGAAGGTGTGCGTCATCGTGCCCGACGAGTACATGGGCGATGTCATCGGCGACCTCAATGCCCGCCGCGGCCAGATCCAGGGCTACGAGATGCGCTCCGGCGCCCAGCAGATCGACGCCTTTGTGCCCCTGTCCGAGATGTTTGGCTATGCCACCAACCTGCGCTCCCGCACCCAGGGCCGTGGTCAGTACACCATGGAGCCCAGCCACTATGTGGAGCTGCCCAAGAGCCTGCAGGAGAAGCTGGTGAACAAACACACCGGCAAAAGCGAATAATTCTAATTAAGGATTGCTTTTCTGCCGAAAATACTGTAAAATAGCAATGTTACCATCGATTGACAAGGTCAAACACGGTTTTGACGGGCAGAAATGCGCCCATACCGCGTCAAGCCCCTTGGAAATACGACAGTATTCCCTGCGGGTCTTTCCTTGTCTGGACACATTTCTGCGCGGCAAAACTGCTTCGCACCTGCCAGCGATGGATTTCCGAGCGATTTTTGGCTTTTGAGCCGCAGGCGGGCTGGCGCCCGCCAAGGTGAGAAGGACAAAAAGCGCCGCAAAGGCGCACTGGCAGGCGTGTTTGACCTTGTCAATCGATGGTAGTGTCAAGCATTGCAAAAAAATCAATACACACAAATTGTTAAGGAGGATTTTTTCAAATGGCTAAGCAGAAATTTGAGAGAACTAAGCCCCATGTTAACATCGGCACCATCGGTCACATCGACCACGGCAAGACCACTCTGACCGCTGCCATCACCAAGTACCTGGCTATGCAGGGCGGCGCTGAGTACACCGACTACTCTTCCATCGACAAGGCTCCCGAAGAGCGCGAGCGTGGTATCACCATCAACACCGCCCATGTTGAGTATGAGACCGCTGCCCGTCACTATGCCCATGTGGACTGCCCGGGCCACGCCGACTATATCAAGAACATGATCACCGGTGCTGCCCAGATGGACGGCGCTATCCTGGTCATCGCTGCCTCCGACGGCCCCATGGCTCAGACTCGTGAGCACCTGCTGCTGGCCCGTCAGGTGAATGTGCCCTCCGTGCTGGTGTTCCTGAACAAGTGCGACCAGGTCGACGACGAGGAGCTGCTGGAGCTGGTGGAGATGGAAGTGCGCGAGCTGCTGGACTTCTACGGCTTCCCCGGCGATGACACCCCCATCATCCGTGGTTCTGCTCTGAACGCTCTGGTTTCCGAGTCCACCGATCCCAACGCCCCCGAGTATGCCTGCATCAAGGAGCTCATGGACGCTGTTGATACCTGGATCCCCACCCCCGACCGCAAGGAGGATATGCCCTTCCTGATGCCCGTGGAGGATGTGTTCACCATCTCCGGCCGCGGCACCGTGGCTACCGGCCGTGTGGAGCGTGGCGTGCTGAAGTTGAACGAGAAGGTCGAGATCGTCGGCCTGCAGGACGAGAAGCGCGAGACCGTCGTCACCGGTATCGAGATGTTCCACAAGCTGCTGGACTACGCTGAAGCCGGCGATAACATCGGCGCTCTGCTGCGTGGTGTTGCCAAGACCGAGATCGAGCGCGGCCAGGTTCTGTCCAAGCCCGGTTCCATTCATCCCCACACCAAGTTCGTTGGCCAGGTCTACGTTCTGACCAAGGACGAGGGCGGCCGTCACACCCCCTTCTTCAACAACTATCGTCCTCAGTTCTACTTCCGTACCACCGACGTGACCGGCGTCATCACTCTGCCCGAGGGCACCGAGATGTGCATGCCCGGCGATAACGTCGACATGAAGGTCGAGCTGATCACCCCCATCGCTATCGAGAACGGTCTGCGTTTCGCTATCCGTGAGGGTGGCCGTACCGTGGGTTCCGGCGTCGTTATCGACATCGAGGAGTAATTTCTCACAATTTCAAAAAGGCTGTCCTTCGGGGCAGCCTTTTTATTCTGTCGAAAAATCCCGCAGGGATTTTTCGACAAAGAGCTTGCAGTCTGCTGCGCGCATAAATTTCATCCCGCTGCGCAACCTACTTTCGGAGGCGATGATTTATGAGCGAAAAACGCAAACTGCCCCATGATGCTACGCCGGATGTCCACGAGTTCCACGCGCCGCCGGAGGACATTCACGACATCATCAACGGCTGGGGCACCTACAATATCCAGGCCACCGCCAACACGGAGAACCTCTTTCCCCTCATCGGCCCCGGCCTGCCTACCCAGTGGAAAAACCGCAAGCTCACCAAGGACGATCTGGAGAAAAATTCCTGACCCCACGGGGCTGCACATTTTGTGCGGCTCCTTTTTGAATATTTTGCATAAATATTCAAAAAGGGTTGCAATGGGCGGAAAAATGTGTTATAAATGAAAGTACAAAGATCCGCCGCAGCCGCATCGCTGCGCATAAAGGAGGAACCGTACCATGAAGAAGATCATCGCCACCCCCAATGCCCCCGCAGCCCTGGGCCCCTATTCCCAGGCCGTGGACGGCGGCAGCGTGCTTATCACCTCCGGCCAGTTGGGCCTGGATCCCGCCACCGGCGAGCTGGCCCAGGGCATCGAGGCCCAGACCCGCCGCGCCCTGGAGAATGTGAAGGCGGTCCTGGCTGAGGCCGGGCTGACTATGGACAGCGTCATCAAGACCACCGTGTTTTTGCAGCACATGAGCGACTTTGCCGCCATGAACGCCGTCTACGCGGAGTTTTTCACCGAGGGCAGCTATCCCGCCCGCTCCGCTGTGGAGGTGGGTGCTCTGCCCAAGGGCGGCCTGGTGGAGATCGAGTGCATCTGCGTGAGGGGATGAAAAAAGGAAAACGGAGGGAGCCCCGCAGCCCCCTCCGTTTTTTATAAATGTGGGAGAAAAGGAGGAGCAAAATGAAAAAGTTGACCCTGGTTATGCGCATTGGCATGATCGTTCTGGCTCTGGCGGTGGGGGCCGTGGCCAGCCGCGAGATCGCGGCAAAAAGAGAGGTCCAGTTCATCACTGAGTCCGTAGCCCACGCAGAGAAAATGGAGGTCAGCCTGTCTGTCTATGGAGATGGGGAGAGCATTGTGGTAACGGACCCGGCGGAGCTGGAGAAAATTATCACGGCCCTGTCGGCCATCCAGTATAAGGGACTGTACAAAGGCAGAAACTACATAGAGCCCAGCGATCGGGCCTGCTCTATCCATGTTGTCGCCCAGGAGACCCATGCGACCATGACCCTCTACCCCTCGGACCAGGACCAGGCTTCTTATATCACCGAGGAACCCATGGAGCCCGGCCTGGTGATAAAGGGCGCCTATGCGGTGATCACCCTCTATCCCTCGGGCCATGCGCAGTCCTCTTACATCACCGGCGAACCCCTGGACACCGCCCTAAAAAACACCGACGCCCTTTATGAAACGATATGGTCGTTTTTTGAATGAGGCGGGAGATAAGTGAATAGAAACAAGGGAGCCGGAAGGCTCCCTTGTTTTATGAAAAAATTACGGTTGGTCCTCGCGCTGCTCGGCCAGGTATAGGCCGACGGTTTTCAGCGTTTCGATGGCTTCGGCGGCGGTGTGGCCGTCCAGCTCAATGGCGGTACTCTCGCCGGGGGCGGATCGGCTGAATGTAGACCAGGCGGTGGTGATGGTGGGTAGCTGCGCAATGGCGTATCGGCGCATGAGCGCGTGATACGGCTCTATGTCGTTGGAGCCGGGATAAATGGAAACTACATTGTATTTTTCGGTCATGATCTCGGCACCGCTGTTGTGGATGCCGACGCCTACCTGCGTCAGACCGTCATTGACGAGCACCGGGCCGACCATGGAAAGGATTTCGTGGATAAAGGGGGCGGACATACCATCCAGATAGTAAACATCCTTGTGAAATTGGGCAATGTTTCCCTGATCGTCGGGGGATTCGTCCCGCAAAGAGCTGGGGGTCTCCACGATCAGAAAAAAGGGCCCCTCGTGCAGGTCGATGAAGCTATGCAGCAGGGGGAGAATGTCATCGGCGTTTACATTGGCCGTCAGGTGTCCATTGGACAGCATATAGGAGGGAGTCAAAAGCTCCGGCGCGGGGACGCGGGCCCCTGTGATCATTTTTAGCATAAGTCGCTCTCCTTTTCAAAGCATCACTGGCGTGTGCCGCCAACGCGGTTGGGGGCGAGCTCCATGGGCGTGAAGCGCAGGCCGTGGACTGTCTGCTCGGGGGCTGTGTCCCGGAAGCCCAGTTTGTGGTAGACGGGGACGGCGTAGGGGGAGGAGTGTACGGTCATTTTATGGGGTGCTGCGCCCCGGGCGGCCTGGAATAGCCGCCGCCCGATGCCCTGGCGGTGATGGCTTCCGTCCACGAAAAACAGGGCGATGTGCGTCCCGGCGCTTCGGGTGGCGATGACGCCCACCAGCGCTTCCCCGGCCAATGCGCCGTACCACGCAAGCTGGGACAGATAGCTCTCGTCATGGATGCTTTTGTAAAATTCCTCTACGCCCTCCGGGGTATAGTCGGGGGCTTCAAATTCCTGGAACACGGCCCAGACCAGGTCCAGCGCAGCGCCGACCTCCTCCGGCCTCAGTGCGCGGACCACATAGCTTTCGTGCATTAGGACACCTCCAAAATTTCTGTTTGGTTCCCGGCCCTCACACCATCACCGGCGTTTTTCGCCAGTCGCTGCCGCAGGGGAGGGGGGAGGCGGCCAGGGTGTAGATATCCGTACGGCGGGCTTCCCGGGTGAACTGGGCCTCCGCCGCCGGGCCTAAGTGGGCCACATCCGCCGGCTTGGTCAGCACGGGAGCGCCGCTATCCTGCATCTGCCGCAGGAGCTTTCGGCCCGAAGCTGTGGCGGCCAGGACCCGGACATAGGGGATGCCCTCTGTGGGCGGCTCCAGGCTTAGGAACGCCGCCCACAGCATCCGCCGCACCCGGGCGGTGGGGTAGCGCTTGGTGGTGGCCCGGGCGAGAATGTCCTCCAGGCCGCTTCCCGCCTGCACCGCCTGGTACACCCGGCGGTACAGCCCCTCGCCGCCGCCGTCGTAGGGGGCGAAGTCGGCCTCGTTCATCAGCCGCAGCCGGGCCAGCATGGCCGTCTCCAGCCGGGCCGGGTCCGCCGGGGCCTGGCCCTTTTCTATTTCCCGGCGCAGAATGTCCACCGCGACCGGGGGCATCAGGGCAAAAGCGTCCGCCGCCTGTCCCGCCGCCAGCAGCGCCCGAATTTGGGAGGCCGAGGCCGGGCCGTGGTGGCCGCCGTCCTCCCGGCGCAGGGTGATGGCATCCAGGGCCAGGCCCCGGCGGCGGATAGCCTTGAGGTATTCCACGGCCAGGGTGTTGTTGGGCTGGGCCAGCAGCGCGCCGCACCCGGCCTCCCGCTCCAGCACCGCCTGCCGGGCGGCGGCGTAGGGGAGACCCCCGTCCATCTCCGCCCGGATGGCCCGGTGCATATCCGGGCGCAGCAGGGCCTCCGCCGCGGCCCACAGGGTGTCCGCGTCCCCGCACTCGCTGCCGAAGCAGAGGGTTTTCACGCCGCACTGGGCCAGGAGGGACACGCCGCCGTCCGCGAATTTCTCCGCCGTGGACATGGCCCAGGGGGTGGGCAGTTCCACCACCAGGTCGGCTCCGCACCATGCGGCCATCTCCGCCCGGGCGAATTTCTCCACGCAGGCCGGGCCGCCCCGCTGGGTGAAGCTGCCGCTCATGGCGCACACCACCGGCAGGCCCGTCTCTCCGGCCCGGCGCAGCAGCTTCTCATGGCCCCGGTGCAGGGGGTCAAATTCACACACAACGCCCACCGCTTCCATGGCCGTCCCTCCTTTACATCCAAAATTTGATTTCATTTTACCCTATTTTTCCGCTTTGGGCAACGGCCTGTTGCAATTCGGGGCAAAAAAAGGTACAATATACTTTAATTTGAATGCGAAAGGAGACCTCTCCATGAAAATAGGCATGATGTACGCCATGGACAGCGAAATTGAGAGCCTGCTGAAAAACGAGAACGCCCACCTGATCGAAAAGGTGTCCGGCGCGTCCTTTTACCGGATCCGGGAGGATGTGGTGGCCTGCGCCGGGGGCGTGGGCAAGGTGAACGCCGCCATGTCCGCCCAGCTCCTCATCAGCCGCTACGCCCCGGATGTGGTGCTGAATGTGGGCGTGGCCGGGTGCTTTGAAAATGTGCCCATCGGCACATTGGCACTGGCCACGGGCTTCGTGCAGCACGACTCCGATACCTCCGCCCTGGGGGACCCCGTGGGCCTGGTGTCCACGGTGAACAAGGTGGAGTTTCCCACCGCCTGGCCGGAGAAGGCCCGGGCCGCCATGGACAAGACCGGCCTGCCCTACCGCACGGGCCTGGTGGCTACCGGCGACTGGTTCGCCACCGACACCCCCCGCAGCCACTGGATCTATGACACTTTCCACCCCCTGCTGTGCGAGATGGAGGGGGGCGCCGTGGCCCAGGTGTGCTACCGAAACGGCGTGCCGTTTCTCTCGCTGAAGTCCGTCAGCGACTGCGTGCTGGAGCACCACGACTTCTTCTTTAACTTCCCCGAGGCCATCCGGGAATTAAACGGCGTGGCTATGAAATTCATCGACAATCTGGAGGCGGAATGATGGAACGAATTGCCAGCTTTACCGTGGACCACACCGTGCTGGAGCCGGGGCTGTACCTCTCCCGCCGGGACGGCAATGTGGTGACCTTTGACCTGCGCTTTAAGAAGCCCAACACCGGGGACCTGCTGACAAACAGCCAGATGCACTCCGTGGAGCACCTCATCGCTACCTTTCTGCGCAACTTCGAGAGCCGGGACGCGGTGGTCTACTTCGGGCCCATGGGCTGCCAGACGGGGTTTTACTTCCTCTTTGACGGGGACAAGCTGACGAATTCCCAGGCCATCGCCCTTTTACGGACGGGTTTCGCCCGGGCCGCCGAATATGACGGGCCCATGCCCGGCTGCTCCGCCGCCGAGTGCGGCAACTACCGGAATCTCAGCGTGGAGGAGGGCCGGGCCTGCTGCGCCTGGTATCGGGACCTTATTGCCCATTGGACGGAGGAAAAGCTGGTTTATCCCACAAAATAATGCCGAAAAAGTTCCCAATATCGGTTGACAGGCACTAAAAAGTCTGCTAAACTATATAAGCCGCTTTGAATGGGTCACAAGCGTCTGCTGCGCGCAGGCCGCCCCCGACAGCGAGTCCGTAATAAAGGAAAGGTAGGTGCAACAAGTATGCAGGCAATCATCGTGACCGGTGGTAAGCAGTACAATGTTTCTGAGGGTGACACTCTGTTCATCGAGAAGCTGGATGTCAACGCTGGCGACGCCGTGGTTTTCGATCAGGTTCTGGCCATCGTGGATGGGGAGAACACCAAGTTCGGCACTCCCGTGGTGGAGGGCGCCAAGGTGGACGCCACCGTCGTGAAGAACGGCAAGGGCAAGAAGATCCGCATCTTCAAGTACACCCCCAAAAAGGGTTATCGCAAACGCCAGGGTCATCGTCAGCCTTACACCAAGGTTGAGATCGGCAAGATCACTTTCTAAGAGCGTATGACCACTGTTTCATTCCTTGTGGAGCAAGCCCGCATCGTGGGCTTTGATGTCCAGGGCCACAGCGGCTGGGGCGAAGAGGGCGAAGACATCGTCTGCGCCGCCGTCACCAGCGCCATCCGTCTGGTCGAGTGTACCGTGAATGATGTGATGGGCCTGTGCGCCTCGGTGAAGGTCCGGGAGAAGGACGCGAAGATCGCGTTTCGCCTGCCCGGGGGCCTGTCCGCTCCGGCGGAGAGCACCTGTCAGAACATCCTGACGGGGCTGATGGTCTATCTTGCCCAGCTCCACGACGAATACCCCGAAAACATCGAAGTGATGGAGGCGTGACCTCCTGTTCCCCGCAATCATCTTATCAGAAAGGATGGTACTGAATTATGCTGTATATCGGTCTGCAATTCTTCGCCCATAAAAAAGGTATGGGCTCCACCAAGAATGGCCGTGATTCCGAGTCCAAGCGCCTGGGCCCCAAGCGTGCTGACGGTCAGTTCGTTCTGGCCGGCAACATCCTGGTGCGTCAGCGCGGCACGCACATTCACCCCGGCAAGAATGTGGGCATCGGCACCGACGACACCCTCTTTGCCAAGGCTGACGGTGTTGTCCGTTTCGAGCGCCTGGGCAAGGACCGCAAGCAGGTCTCTGTCTACCCCGCCGAGTAATTTGCTTATAAAAACTCCCCCGACTGCGGTTGGGGGAGTTTTTTGTATCGGATGGCGTGGCGGCGGGCGGGGTAGAACCCCGCCCCTACGGAGAGGTTGGAGCGATTGCGTAGGGCGGCGTGCCCTCACGCCGCCGCGAGGGTGCGGTGGTGGATAGGCGGCGGGCTGAGGGCGGCCCGCCCTACGCAGAATATGGGAATGCATGGAAACGGGCCGTCGGGGACGCCGGCCCCTACGGAAGGGCTTGTAGGGGCGGACGACCCTGTCCGCCCGGTGTAGTGGTTCCTTGTGGTGCGTAGGGGAGGGGCTCTGCCCCTCCTGCGGGCGGGGTAGAACCCCGCCCCTACGGAGCGAAACAAAAACTGCGGTGGGCGGGCCGATGTGGGCATCGGCCCCTACGAGTACATAACAAGGGGTGCTGGGGCCGACCCCTCAGTCGCGGCGTTGCCGCGACAGCTCCCCTTACGCAGGGGAGCCTTTTTGGCGGGCGGCGGGACACATGGGTCCCGCCCTACATTATTATGCTTTTTGTAGGGCAGGGCCCGCGTGCCCTGCCGCATACGCACCATTTTGCCGTTGCCGTCGATTTATTATTTCATCGAAAAAAGCGGCCCTCCGGCATTCGCCGGAGGGCCGTTTCTATGCAATTTGCGATGCAATTACGGCTCGCTGTTCTCCTGCGGGGCTACCGTAGCCTCCGGGGCCACCGTGGCCTGCGGGGCTGCCGGAGCCTGCGGGGCAACCGGGGCCGCCTGGGCGGGGGCTTCTTCCTTCTTTCCGAAGGCGTCCTTGAGGGTGCTTATGTCGGGGTCAAAGATGTCCGGGGTCGCGGGGCCGTCGTTTTGGTTGCGGAGCTTGTTGTTGATGGAGATGATGTTCTTCACCGCCAGCACCGCCATCATCAGCAGCTCATAGGTCACGCGCACCACGATGGGTCCCAGGATCATGGTCAGGATGCCCTTGCCGCCCATCCAGCCGTTCCAGTCGGTGCAGAACAGCATGAAGAAGCCGATGAGAATGGTCAGCGCCGTGGCGAAAATGTACAGGGCCTGCAAAATTTTCTCGATGATGAGATACTTGAAGTTGCAGGTGTCGTGGAGGAATTTGCCGAATTTGCCCATCTGGTCCCGGCGCTTGGCGGGGACGATGAAAATGAAGGCCAGCACCGTGGCGGCAATAGCCAGCACCAGCGCAATGAGGCCCAGGGTGCCCAGCGTGCCCAGGGCGGAGCCGTAGAGAGCGTAGTCGTACATAGTGGTTCTCCTTTCAAAAATACCTCGTGTGGCGGGGCCGACCGGTTTCGACACCCGCAACCCCATTCTATCGGGAAAGCCCCGGCCCGTCAAGATTATTTTATATGGATTTTACTTGACAATTCCATGGGAATTGGATAATATAAGGAAAGCAAATTGAATTTCCACTTTGAGGGAGTAATTCCATCCTGCTTCGTGGGATGAGGCAGACCCGTCAGTACGGCCCATCGCGGCCCGGGCTGTCTTGAAAGAATGAGACTCATACATAGGTCAGCGCCTGTGTGGGAGTCTTTTTGTTTTGCCCGGCGGGGCAGAAAAGGAGGATAAAAATGAAACCAGAATATTTGCTCGCGGCAGAGGAAGTTCTCCGCAGCCAGGGCAGCGAGAGGGGCGGGCTCACCTCGCAGGAGGCCGCTGCGCGCCTTTCTAAGCATGGCCCCAACCGCTTGCAGGAGGCCAAGAAGATCACCAATTTTCAGCGGTTTTTGCAGCAGCTCAAGGACCCTATGCTGCTGATCCTGATGGCCGCTGCCGCTGTGTCCGCCGTCACCAGCATTATTTCCGGAGAGAAGCTGACGGAGGTCATCATCATCCTGGCGGTGGTGCTGCTCAACGCCATTTTGGGCGTGGTGCAGGAGAGCAAGGCCGAGGCCGCCATTGAGGCCCTGCAAACCATGACCGCCGCCACCAGCAAGGTGCTGCGGGACGGCAAGATCGTGGTGCTGCACAGCGCCGACCTGGTGCCGGGGGATGTGGTGATCTTGGAGGCCGGCGACGCGGTGCCCGCCGACGGGCGGCTGCTGGAGTCCGCGTCTCTGAAGATCGAGGAGGCCGCCCTCACCGGCGAGAGCGTCCCGGTGAATAAGACCGCCGAGGCCATCGACGCCGACGGCGATGTGCCCCTGGGCGACCGGAAAAATATGTGCTACATGGGCTCCACCGTGGTCTATGGCCGGGGCAGCGCCGTTATCACCGCCACCGGCATGGACACCGAAATGGGCAAGATCGCCGGGGTCCTGGCCCGGACGGAGCAGGAGGAGACCCCCCTCCAGCGCAAGCTCACCCAGCTTGGCAAGACCCTTTCCTACCTGGTGCTGGCTATCTGCGTGTTCATCTTCATCTTTGATCTGCTGGTGGAGGGCGACTACTCCCTGGAGGCCATTCTCCAGACCTTCATGGTGGCCGTGTCCCTGGCCGTGGCGGCCATTCCCGAGGGTCTGGCTACGGTGGTGACGGTGGTGCTGTCCATCGGCGTCACCAATATGAGCAAGCGCGGGGCCGTCATTCGCCGTCTGACGGCGGTGGAGACCCTGGGCTGCACCCAGGTCATCTGCTCCGACAAGACCGGGACCCTCACCCAGAACAAGATGACCGTGGTGGACCACACCGGCCCCGAGCGGCTGCTGGCTACGGCCATGGCCCTGTGCAGCGACGCTGCCTGGGCAGAGGAGGGCGCCCAGGGCGAGCCCACGGAGGCGGCCCTGGTGAATTTCGCCGGGAAAGTGGGGCTGAAAAAGCCCGTTTTGGAGGAGCAGCAGCCCCGGGTGGCCGAGGCCCCCTTTGACTCCTCCCGGAAGATGATGTCCACCGTCCACCGCATTGACGGCGGCTTTTTGCAGTACACCAAGGGCGCCCCGGACGAGGTGCTGCGCCTTTGCACCAGCTATGTGGACGGCGGGGAAATGCGCCCCATGACCGAGGAAAAGCGCCAGGCCATCCTGTTAGAGAACAAGGCCATGGCTGACCGGGCGCTCCGCGTCCTGGCCGCCGCCCAGCGCAGTTGGGGCGACGCCCTGCCCGAGGACATCAGCCCCGAGACCTTGGAGCAGGACCTGTGCTTTATTGGCCTGGCGGGCATGATCGACCCGGTGCGCCCGGAGGTGAAGGACGCCATCCACCAGTGCCGTAAGGCGGGTATCCGGCCCGTGATGATCACCGGCGACCATAAGGACACCGCCGTGGCTATCGCCAAGGAGCTGGACATTCTGGACTCCGCCGACCAGGCCATCACCGGCAGCGCCCTCAATGACCTGACGGACGAGGAACTGGTGGAGGCCGTACCCAAGTATAGCGTTTACGCCCGGGTCCAGCCGGAGCACAAGGTGCGCATCGTCACCGCCTGGAAAAAGCGCGGGGCCATCACCGCCATGACCGGCGACGGCGTCAACGATGCCCCCAGCATCAAGACCGCCGACATCGGCGTGGGCATGGGCATCACCGGCACCGATGTCACCAAGAATGTGGCGGACATGGTCCTCTCTGACGATAACTTTGCCACCATCGTGGGCGCGGTGGGCGAGGGCCGCCGCATTTACGACAACATCCGCAAGACCATCCAGTTCCTCCTGGCCTCCAACATGAGCGAGGTGCTGGGCGTGTTCACGGCGACGCTGCTGGGCTTCACCCTGCTGGGGCCGGTGCATCTGCTGTTCATCAACCTCATCACCGACTGCTTCCCGGCCCTGGCCCTGGGCCTGGAGCGGGCGGAGCCGGATGTGATGGAGCGCCCGCCCCGGGACAGCCGCGACGGCATTTTCTCCGGCGGCCTGGGCGTGGATGTGGTGTACCAGGGCGTGCTCATCACCGTTATCACCCTGGCCTCCTATATCATCGGCCACTGCGTGGAGGTGGGCTATTTTGAGATGCCCTCCGGCGTTTCGCCCCACGGCATGACCATGGCCTTTTTGACCATGAATATGTGCGAGATTTTCCACAGCTTCAATATGCGCTTCCAGCGCCGCAGCATCTTCTTCAGCCGCAGCCACAATAAGGTCCTGTGGGCGGCCATGCTGGGCAGCCTGCTGATAACCACCCTGGTCCTGGAGGTAAAGCCCATCGCCGACGCCTTCGGCTTCACCCCCGTGGGCTGGGCGGAGTACGGCATCGCCCTGGCCCTGGCCGTGCTGGTCATTCCCATCGTGGAGCTGGTGAAGTTCTTCCAGCGCCGCGCGGCGAAGAAAAAGGCACAGTAAATTATAATAGGTATAGGTATATGAGAAAAAAGACCGCCGTGGGGCGGTCTTTTTTCGTGGTGCGGGCATGCGGGGAAAGGGCGGACAGGGGCGTCCGCCCCTACAATCCCTCCGTAGGGGCCGATGCCTACATCGGCCCGCCCCGCCGCGCCCCATAAAATGCGTAGGGCGGGGTGCCCTCACCCCGCCGTTTTGCTGTGTTGCAAGGGGTGCTGGGGCCGACCCCTCAGTCAGCCTGGCGGCTGACAGCTCCCCTTACGCAGGGGAGCCAACGAAAAAGCCTCCCCTGTGTAAGGGGAGGTGGCGCGAAGCGCCGGAGGGGTTGACAGGAGAGCGGATTGCCACGGCCAGTGTGCGCACTGGCCTCGCAATGACACATTACAAGAAATGCGGGGACGGGCGACCGGAAGGGTCGCCCCTACGGAGCGCAACAAGGAGCGCGGTAAAACGGGGCGTCGGGGACGCCGCCCCCTACGGATGCGTTTTTTTGATGGTGCGGTGAAGCGGGCCGATGTGGGCATCGGCCCCCACGAAATTATTGGCTGCCCCTGGCCGTCCGCGTCACATTCAGATTTAATCAAATTCAATAGGCGTCCTGGTGCAGACCTCCCGAATTTTTCCCTGCAAGGCCTTCAGATCCACGAAAGTCTCCGGCTTTTTGCTTCCGTCTCGCAGCAGGGCCGCCGGGTGGTACATGGCGGTCATCAGCACGCCGGCTTTCTCGCAGAACTGCCCGTGCTCCCGGGTGATCTTGAAATCCTCCCGTATCAGCTCCATGGCCGCGATGCGCCCCAGGCATACGATGATCTTGGGGCGCACCAGGGCCACCTGCCGCCGCAGATACCCGATGCAGGCGTCCTTTTCCACATTCAGCGGGTCCCGGTTCTGGGGCGGGCGGCACTTGACGATGTTGGCGATGTACACCGCCTCCCGCTTCAGGCCGATCATTTGCAGCATATCGTCCAGCAGCTTCCCGGCGGCGCCCACGAAGGGCACGCCCTCCGCGTCCTCATTGGCTCCGGGGCCCTCGCCGATGAACATGACCTCCGCCTCCCGGTTTCCCACGCCGAACACCACATTTTTCCGCGTCTGGCTCAGGGCGCAGGCATGGCAGCTTAGACATTCATTTTCTAATTTTTCCCATTCGGACATAGCTTTTCCTCCCCCTATTTTCAAAAATAGGCATAACCCCGCCGCCCCGGTGAAACACTGATAGGCGAGGTGAGTACATGATCTGGTTTTGGACCTTCGTTTTTTACAGCCTGGCGGGCTACGGCCTGGAAAAACTCTACGCCTTCGCCGTGCGGTCGCGGCACCGGGTGCGCAAGTGCTTTCTGCTGCTGCCCCTGTGCCCGGTGTACGGCCTGGCTATGCTGGCCGTGCTGCGCCTGGCGGGGGACACGGAGAGCTTTTGGCAGCTGGCCCTCTACGGGGGCATCCTCTGCACCGCCGTGGAGTACGCCGTGCATTTCCTCTACGAAAAATGCCTGGGCGTCCTGTTTTGGGATTACAGCGGCACCCACCTGGACCTCCACCGGCGCATCTGCTTCCCCTTCGGCGTGGCATGGGGAGTGCTATCGGCCCTGGCGGTGCGACTGGTGCAGCCGCGCATTGCCCCGGTGCTGGCGGCCATCCCCCCGGAGGCGACCCTGGCGGCCCTGCTGCTGCTCGTGGCCGACAGCTTCTTCACCGTCCGCCTCCTGCGCCGCAGCCACAACATTGACCTATTGGGCCTTAAAAACCTCTGGCGGGAGCTGCATCAGATATAGCGGCTGAGCCAATCGTGAATGTCGTTATACACCGACTCCTGCATGGCCTTTTCGTTGAGAATTTCGTGCCGCAGGCCGGGGTAGAGCTTGATGGACACATCCTTGACCCCGGCGGCCCGGAAGGCCTCATAGGACCGCTGCACGCCCCTCCCCATATTGCCCACCGGATCGTCCTGCCCGGCGATGAACAGCACCGGCATGGTGGGGTCCATCTTCACCAGGTTCACATTTTTCTGGTTGAAGCGGATGCCGCCCAGCATATCCCGGAACAGGCCCACCGTGGCGTCCGCCCCGCACATAGGGTCGGCGATGTAGCGGTCCACATTCTCCGTGTCCGCCGAGAGCCAGTCCACACTGGTGCGGTTGGGGGCAAAGGCCCGGTTGTACCCGCCGAAGGCCAGGTCGGTGACAAAGGGGCTGGTGGAGTCCGGCCCGTTTTTATAGAGGAAGCGCTTGGCGACCAGGGTGCCGCCCGTGAGCATATACCCCGGCTGCCAGCCGGTGCCCATGATAATGGCGGCCTTCTTCTCCCCGGGGTAGCGGATGAGGTACGACCGGGTGAGGAACGACCCCATGCTGTGGCCCATAATGAGCTGGGGCAGGTGCTTGTAGCGCTTGGCCAGGAGCAGGTGCAGGCCGTGGATGTCGTCCACCGCGTGCTTCCAGCCGTCCTTTTCCCCAAAATACACCGGCGTGCCGCCCTCGGGCAGGGACTGGCCGTGGCCCAGGTGGTCGTGCCCGGCTACCACGATGCCCTGGCTATTGAGAAACCGGGCAAAATCGTCGTAGCGCTCAATGTGCTCCGCCACGCCGTGGGCGATCTGCAAAACGCCCCGAAGCTTGATTTTTTCCTCCGGGATCCAAATGCACCCGTGCAGTTGGGTCTTGCCGTCGGAGGAGAGAAAACGGAAATGTTCACAATTTGTCATAGAATCGGCGCTCCTTCCGTGGTATACTTCCAATATAGTATACCACATCCGTGTGGAAAAGAAAAGAGGAGAAGCCCATGGAGCAGTACATTCTGGCGCTGGACCAGGGAACCACCAGCTCCCGCGCCATCCTGTTTGACCGCCGCGGCCACATCGCCTCGGTGGGCCAATACGACTTTCCCCAAATCTATCCCCAGACCGGCTGGGTGGAGCACGACCCGGCGGACATATGGGGCTCCCAGAGCCGGGCGGCGGCGGACGCGCTGCGTGCCGTGGAGCCGGGCCAGGTGCTGGGCATCGGCGTCACCAACCAGCGGGAGACCACCCTGCTGTGGGACAAAAAAACCGGCCAGCCGGTGTATAACGCCATCGTCTGGCAGTGCCGCCGCACGGCGGAGCTGTGCGAGGAGCTGAAAAAGCGGGGCCTTACGGAGCGCATCCAATCGACCACGGGCCTGCTGCTGGACGCCTATTTTTCCGCCACGAAGATCTGCTGGATCCTGGATAATGTCCCCGGCGCCCGGGACCGGGCGGAGAGGGGCGAGCTGCTCTTCGGCACCGTGGAGAGCTACCTCATTTGGAAGCTCACCGGCAGCCATGTGACGGACTATTCCAACGCCTCCCGCACCATGCTCTTTGACATTCATAACCTCCGCTGGGATGAGGAGTTGTGCGACATTCTCCACATCCCCATGTCCATCCTCCCCAAGCCCGTGTCCAACAGCGAGACCTACGGCACCGTGCAGCCCGGCATTCCCGGCTTTGAAAAGGTGGCGGGGGTCCCGGTTTGCGGTGCAGCGGGAGACCAGCAGGCGGCCCTTTTCGGCCAGGGGTGCTTCGCTCCCGGCCAGGCCAAGAATACATACGGTACCGGCTGCTTTACCCTGATGAATGTGGGCGCGGAGCCGGTGCGCAGCCGGGCGGGCCTGGTGACATCGGTGGCCTGGCAGGTGAACGGCCAGACCCGCTACGCCCTGGAGGGCAGCGTCTTTAACGGCGGCAGCACCATCCAGTGGCTGCGGGACGAGCTGGGTATCATCCGCTCCGCCCCGGAGATCAATACCCTGGCCGCCACGGTCCCCTCCTCCGGGGGTGTGGTGGTGGTCCCTGCCTTCACGGGCCTGGGCGCGCCCTATTGGGATATGTACGCCCGGGGGGCCATCCTGGGGCTGACCCGGGGCACGGGCCGGGCCCACATCGCCCGGGCGGTGCTGGAGTGCATCGCCTACCAGGTCACGGACCTGATGCTGGCCATGCGCCAGGATGCCGGGTGCGACATCGCCTGCCTGCGGGTGGACGGCGGCGCCAGCGTCAGCGACCTGCTGATGCAGCTCCAGGCCGACGGCCTGCGCATCCCCGTTGACCGTCCGGCCATGGTGGAGACCACCGCCTTCGGCGCGGCGGCTTTGGCAGGTTTGGCCTGCGGTATGTGGAATAGTTTGGAGGAATTGGAATCCCTGCGCAAAAGCGACCGGGTGTTCCTGCCCCAGCGGGTGCAGAGCGAGTGCGACGAGGAATATCGCCTTTGGAAACGCGCCGTCACCCGCGCCGCCGACTGGATCGAGCATTAAAATACGACCCCTCAGTCAGCCTAACGGCTGACAGCTCCCCTTGTGCAGGGGAGCCAACAAAAAAGCCTCCCCTGCGTAAGGGGAGGTGGCGCGAAGCGCCGGAAGGGTCGCCCCTACCGCACCCCATGTTCCGCACCAAGACGGCGGGGTGTGGTCACCCCGCCCTACAATGTTGGCCCCCTTGCCTAAAGGGGACTGTCGGCGAAGCCGACTGGGGGATTCTTCCCCGCACGAACTTACATAGAGCAAATCACTCCCTGCCCCGCAAGTATCCCTTCACCAGCCTGCGGCTGTCCCCCTCCCTTTAGGTAAGGGAGGCAACATTCCCTCTGCATTTCCCCTTGCAAAGCCAAATAAAATTTTGTATAATAGCCAAAACCGCAAAATATGAAAGGAGCACATAATTATGGCATTTTTTGATGAACTGAGCAAGAAGGCACAGGCCTACGCAGGCGTGGCCGTGGATAAGGCCAAGGACCTGGCGGGCGCCGCCAGCGAGAAGGCCAAGGAAGTGGCCGACTCCGCCAAGATCAACATGGCGATCCTCACCGAGCAGCGGGAGCTGGACAAGAACTATAAGGCCATCGGCGAGTGGTTCGTGTCCGAGTACGGCGAGAATATCCCCGAGGCCGTGAAGGATGTGGTGGAGGCCGTCAACGCCTCCAAGGCCAAGATCGCCGAGCTGGAGGCCTCCAAGCCCCAGAAGGACGAGGAGGAAGAGTCCGCCGAGCACACCTGCCCCGTCTGCGGCACCACCGCCGACAGCAAGTTCTGCCCCGAGTGCGGCGCGCCCATGGGCGAGACCAAGGACACCCAGGAGTAATTTGCAAAAAACAAAAAGGGCGGCGCATCGCGCCGCCCTTTTTAGAGCGTAAAACCGTAGGGGCGATCCTTGCGGTCGCCCGAAACCTTGGGGCAACGGGGCGTCGAGGACGCCGCCCCCTACGGAGTTCTATCGGTAAACGATGTGTAGGGGTCGGCCTCCCAGACGACCCGACCGGGTTTCCATTGCACTCCCTTGTAAAAATATATGTCATTGCGAGGCCAGTGCGCACACTGGCTGTGGCAATCCGTACCCCCGTCCTCAAAGGCTCCCCTGCGTAAGGGGAAATCGCCGCAGCGCCGCCAGTGGCGGAAGCAGCAAGGCGATTTCGAGGAAGTGCCCCGATTGGCGGCCACGACAGTGGCCGGGAATCGGTTGGCACAACGGTGGGCAGGCTGGCACGGCGAAGCCGTGACTGAGGGGTCGACACCACCGCACCTCCGGCAGGGCACGCGGGCCCTGCCCTACAAAACAGTATAATGTAGGGCGGGACCCATGTGTCCCGCCGCACGCCACACCCCTTGCCCACCGCAACGGGCGGGGTAGAACCCCGCCCCTACGCACACCAAGGAGCATCCCTATCGGACGGCGGGCTGAGGGGAGCGAATCGAGCGCCGCCAGTGGCGGATGAAGCGAGATGAGCGAGTGGCCGCGGTCAAAATTTCAAGCGTCCGCCGTAAGGCGGCGCGGAAATTTTGGGCACCGCAACAGGATCACCCCGCCCTACGGATGACAAGGAAAAATGTGCAAGCCCGGTTCGGGGCGTCGAGGACGCCGCCCCCTACGGATGCGTTTCTTGATGGCTGCTGCAACCGGGTCGATGTAGGCATCGGCCCCTACGGAATTGTTTGTAGGGGCGGACGACCCTGTCCGCCCGCCGGGCACCATCCGCATCTTTCCTCTTATTCCACTACACCTATTATAATATACACTATTATTTCGGAAATTCCAGCCCGAACACCCCGCCGTTTTCTCCCAGCAGCACCACATCTCCGGCCACCACCGCGCCGTCGCATTGCAGCAGGTTCACCTGGGCGTCCGTGCGCCCGCCGGGGTAGTTGGTCACCCGGTAGGTGTACCGGCACACCACCTTGCCCCCGCAGCCGCCGAAGGGCAGTCCCTGCTCCTTTTGCAGGGACAGGTAGTCCTCATAGCCCTTGAGGTCCTCCGGCAGCTTCATTTGCAGCGTCTCCACCGGCTCCGGCCCCACCTGCCAGCCCAGCTTTTCCAGGTACGCGACCCGTCCCTCATTGCCGCCCGGATATACCCCCTCCGTGCCCTGGCCGCCCCGCAGGGCGAAAAACAGCACCGCCCCCACGATCAGTAAGGATATCACCGCCGCCGGGAGCAGCTTCCGGCGGGAAAAACATACCATTTTCATCTCGATCACCCCGGACCAGCCTATGCGCGCCGCGCCCGGGATATGCACAGGAGAAAAGCTATGGAACGATTGGATAAGCTCCTTGCCGCCACGGGCCGCTGGTCCCGGCGGGAGGTGAAGGACCTGGTGCGCCAGGGCCGGGTGGAGCTGGATGGCCGCCCCGCCCCCGCCCCGGACATAAAAATCGACCCCGCCGCCGCAGACCTCCGGGTGGACGGCGAGCCTCTGTCTTACAGCCGCTTCACCTACCTCATGCTCCACAAGCCCGCCGGGGTCCTCTCCGCCGCCCGGGACAGCCGCCAGCAGACGGTGCTGGATCTGCTGCCGCCGGAGCTGAAGCGTCGGGGCCTCTCCCCGGTGGGCCGCCTGGATAAGGACACCGAGGGCCTCCTGCTGCTTACCGACGACGGCGCCCTGGCCCACCGCCTCCTCGCGCCCAAAAGCCATGTGGACAAGGTGTACTACGCCCGCACCGACGGCACCCCCACGGCGGCGGACACCGCCCGCTTCGCCCAGGGCATGACCCTGGGAGACGGCCTGGCCTGCCTGCCTGCGGACCTGCGCGTCACCGGGCCCGGGGAGGTGCTGCTGACCCTGCGGGAGGGCAAGTTCCACCAGGCCAAGCGGATGCTGGCCGCCTGCGGCACCCCCGTCACCTATCTAAAGCGCCTGTCCATGGGCCCGCTGGCCCTGGACGAGGAGCTGCGTCCGGGGGATTTTCGTCATCTTACCCAGGAAGAAATTGCCGGTTTACGGCAGGCAGCGGGTCTTTCGGCGGCAGATTGCCAAAAATAAGACAACATTTTTTGTGAAAAGTATAAAAAAGCCCTTGCAAAATCGTGATTCTGACGGTATAATACAGAAAAGACCTAAACAGATTGCACAAAATCATTCATACAAGAATGGCCGGGAGGATTATCATGTCGGGACGGATTTTTCAAAATGTAGTGCTGCAATTCAAGGAGACCACGGACCGCGTCATCGGCGTTATGGACGCTGACGGCTGCGTCATCGCTTGCAGCGAGCTCACCGGGATCGGCAAAAAGTGGACCAAGTATGTGGACGCCATCGAGGGTGCCGACGGCAACTGCGTCTGCGTGGAGGGCAAGACCTTCAAGGCTCTGCCCGGCTGGGGCAGCCACTTTGACTACGCCGTCTTTGCCAGCGGCGACGACAGCGTGGGCCGCACGGTCTGCGCCATGGCCTGCGTGGCCCTGAACTCTGCCAAGGCCTATTACGAGGAGAAGCACGACAAGGGCTCCTTCATCAAAAACATCATTTCCGACAATATCCTCATCAGCGATATTTATATGCGGGCCAAGGAGCTGCATGTGCCCGTGGAGGTGAACCGGGGCGTTTTCGTCATCCGGCCCATCGACGACCGCTTGGAGAGCGTGCCCATGGATGTGGTTCAGGGCCTGTTCCCCGACCGGCAAAATGACTTCGTTCTCAGCGTGGGCGAGGCGGATGTGGCGCTGATCCACCAGCTGCCCGACGGCGCGGATGGTCGCGACCTGGACCGCGTTGCCAACCAGATCGGCGAGGCCTTGAAGTCCGACGGCGAGAGCACCGTGTTCGTGGGCGTGGGCACCATCGCCACCCACCTGCGCGACCTGGCTAAGTCCTACAAGGAGGCCCAGATCGCCATTGAAGTGGGCAAGGTATTTGACACCAAGCGCTATATCGTCAACTACGAGAACCTGGGCATTGGCCGCTTGATCTACCAGCTGCCTACCACCCTGTGCGAGATGTTCCTGCAAGAGGTGTTCAAGAAGAACCCCATCGACGCCCTGGACCAGGAGACCCTGTTCACCATCTATAAGTTCTTTGAAAACAACCTCAATGTGTCCGAAACGGCCCGGAAGCTGTTTGTCCACCGTAACACCCTGGTCTACCGCCTGGAGAAGATCAAGAAGCTCACGGGCCTGGACCTGCGGGAGTTCGACGACGCCATCACCTTCAAGGTAGCCCTGATGGTGAAAAAGTACCTCACCAGCCGCGGCATCGACGCATAATATTTCCCGCCCCCACCAGGGAGACACCCCAGCCGGTGTCTCCCTGTTTTCGCGCCCCGGCGGACGGACGGAAGACCATTGCGGTCGCCCGCCGCACACGCCCCAACCCCCGTAGGGGCCGATGCCCACATCGGCCCGCCTTACCGCGCACCATGTAACCCACCCGTAGGGGCGGACGACCCTGTCCGCCCGCCGGGGTTGTACCGCAAATCTTGTGATTGCGTAGGGCGGGCTGACCACAGCCCGCCGGACACGGTGTATAACAAGTGGTGCGGAGCGTCGACCCCTCAGTCAGCCTAACGGCTGACAGCTCCCCTTACGCAGGGGAGCCAACAAAAAAGCCTCCCCTGCGTAAGGGGAGGTGGCGCGAAGCGCCGGAAGGGTCGTCGACCACCGCACTCCTTGTAACCGTATATGCCTCCGGCGGGGCACTTTCTGCCACCAGCGACAGAAAGTACCCAAAGAACGCCGCCAAAACCCATGGTTTTGGATTCCTTGCGCGGGCGTGGTGCGGGAAGTGTCGAGACCTTTCAGCCCCGCGAATAAAACGGTGCAAACCCGTCCCGTGCTTTCGCACTGTCTCAGGCTCTATCCACCGCGACGCGCTCCGCGCTTGTGCTGCCTGTCCAAACAGGGAAAATTCGCAGTTCTACCGTGCGGGGCGTCGTGGACGCCGCCCCCTACGAAGTTATATCGGTAAACGGTGTGTAGGGGCCGGCCTCCCGGACGGCCCGAACCCATCTTTCCTCTTTCCGTTCTCCCCTTATTCCCGCCCTTCCGCCACAGTTCACACTTTTTTTATATTTTTCCTGTTGCAAAATACTTCCCCACCCCTTATAATGAATTATGTAACCGTTTTGTTACTTTTCCACACAAGAAACCTATGTTTTTGATTGAGAGGAACCTATGATTCGCCTGATCGATGTTAAAAAAATATATGACAATGGCACCGAGGCCCTGAAGGGCATCTCGTTTTCCATTGAGGACGGGGAGTTCGCCTTCCTGGTGGGGCCCTCCGGCTCCGGCAAATCCACCATTATCAAGCTGCTCACCGGGGAGATCGTGCCCACCTCCGGCCGGGTCATGGTCAACGGCTTTTCCATGGGCCGCATTTCCGACAAGCAGATCCCCTATATGCGCCGCACCATCGGCGTGATCTTCCAGGACTTTCGGCTCATCACCAATAAGACCGTGTGGGACAATCTCAGCCTTGCCATGCGCACCGTGGGCGCCAGCCCCCGGGAGATCAAGGCCCGCATCCCCTATGTGCTGGAGCTGGTGGGCCTCAAGGGCAAGGAGCTGAGCCTGCCCGACCAGCTCTCCGGCGGCGAGCAGCAGCGTGTGGCCATCGCCCGGGCCCTGGTGAATAACCCCAGCACCATCGTGGCCGACGAGCCCACCGGCAACCTGGACCCCGCCCGCTCCCTGGAAATTATGACCCTCCTGGAGCGCATCAACGCCCTGGGCACCACCGTGGTGGTGGTCACCCACGAAAAGGGCCTGGTGAACCATTTTGACAAGCGCGTCATCACCATCAATGCCGGCATGGTGGCCGGGGACGCTATGGGACGGTACGAGGTGGCTAAATGAAAGGAAATTTCAGATATTTCTTCCGGGAAGGAAGCCGCAATATGTTCTCCCACGGCTTCATGTCCTTTGCGGCCATCGGCATCACCGTGGCCTGCCTGCTGATTATGGGCACCTTTTCCCTGGTGGCCTACAACGCGGATTATAATTTGAAAAACCTGCAAAAGGAGAACGCCGTCCTGGCCTTTGTGGACGAGAGCCTCACCGAGGACCAGGCCCGGGCCCTGCAAAGCAAGGTGGAGGCCGTGGATAATGTGGCCGACGCTACCTTCGTCTCCCGGGAGCAGGCCCGGGACAGCTATGTGGCCCAGTACGATGAAAACGACCTCTACGCGGACCTGGACCCCAGCATCTTCCGCCACCGCTTCGTCATTCATTTGCAGGATGACAGCCAGCTCTCCCAGACCGTGGAGGCCCTGCGCGGGGTGGAGAACATCGCCAAGGTCCGGGCGGACGAGGCCATCTCCGCGGGCTTCGTCACCGCCCGCAATGTAGCCAGCGTCATCAGCATCGCCCTCATCGCCATTTTGTTGGTGGTGTCCGTGTTCATCATTTCCAATACCATCAAGCTCACCACCTTCGACCGGCGGGACGAGATCGCTATCATGAAAATGGTGGGCGCCACCGACGGCTTCATCCGCTGGCCCTTTGTGTTTGAGGGCCTGCTCATCGGCCTGTTCGGCGCGGTGATCGCCTTCTTGCTCCAGTGGCTGCTGTATAACGCCATCGCAAACGGCATCGCCGGGTCCGACACCCTGCAAATTCTCCGGGTGGTCAGCTTCCGGAAGATCGGCTGGCCCGTGGGCGGCGTGTTCCTGCTGGCCGGTATCCTGGTGGGCGTGGGCGGCAGCCTTACCGCCATCCGTAAGTTCCTGCGCGTGTAAAGGAGGTAACTATGTTCACTCGTAAACGGGCCCTGTCGCTTTTGTGCGCCGCCTGCATGGTGGCCTCCCTCCTGTGCATGGCCCACCCTGTAAAGTCCTACGCCAGCAGCCTGTCCGACCAGCTCCAGGAGATCCGGGATGCCCAGGCGGAGCTGGAAAAGCAGATCGCGGCCATCGAGGCCGATAAGACCAAGGTTCTGGAGGAAAAGGCCCTGCTGGACCAGCAGAATGATAAGCTCCGGGCAGAGATCAGCCTCTTACAGCAGCAGTCCGACGAGACCCAGGCCCGCATCACCGAGCTGACCCAGAAGGAGCAGGAGCAGTACGAGCTCTTCTGCAAGCAGGTGCGGGAGGAGGAGGAGCGGGGCACCGTGTCCTATTGGTCGGTGCTCTTCAAGGCCAGCAGCTTCACGGACCTTTTGGCCCGGATGGACTTTGTCAATGAGGTCATGGACTATGACCGCCAGGTGATCTCCGACCTCCAGGCCACCCGCCAGCAGCTCACGGCGGATAAGGCCGCCCTGGAGCAGCAGAAGTCGGAGCTGGAGAGCTCCCAGTCCAAGCTCCAGGAGCAGATCGACGCCGCCTCCGCCCTCATTCGGGAGTATGAGAGCACCCAGGAGGGCCACCAGGCTATGCTGGACGAGGCCGCCGAGGACGAGGCCCGCATCCAGGATCAGATCCGCCGGGAGCAGGAGAACCCCGGCGGTGGCGGCGACCCCGGCACCACCGGCGACTATATCTGGCCCACCAATAATACCCGACTGGTCACCAGCCCCTATGGCAACCGCTGGTGTCCCTTCCACGGCTGGGAGTGGCACAACGGCGCAGATATTGGTGCTTCCTACGGCTCCCCGGTGCTGGCCGCCAACACGGGCCGGGTCATCCAGGCCGGCTGGAACGGCGGCTACGGCATCAGCGTCATGATCGCCCACGCCGACGGCATCACCACCCTGTACGGCCATATGTCCGACTGGAATGTCTCCGTAGGCCAGACCGTCACCCGGGGCGACACCATCGGCTGGTGCGGCAGCACCGGCAACTCCACCGGTGCCCATATCCACTACACCATGTATGACAGCGCCGGCAACACCATTGATGTCCTAAACTACCTCCCCGGCTATATCGCCTGGGATTGGTAAGAAATGAAAAAACCATATAATAGAAATAGCAACAACATCCCCAGGGCGGACACCCATGTGTCCGCCCTTTTCTCATGCCCCCCCAAAAGGCTCCCCTGCGCATAAGGGGAGCTGTCCGCGAAGCGGACTGAGGGGTCGTCACCCACCGCACCACTTCTTACGCACCCGGCGGGGTGTGGGGAGCGAACCGAGCGCTGCCAGTGGCAGAAAAAGCGAGGCGAGCGAGTGGCCGCGGTCAAAATTTCAAGCGTCCGCCGTAAGGCAGCGCAGAAATTTTGGGCACCGCAACAGGACCACCCCGCCCTACAATATAGGTCCCTTTAGGCAAGGGAGGCAACGGTTTTCCGGGGTGCGGTACACCGGGCGGACAGGGTCGTCCGCCCCTACAAAAATATGTGTTTCCTCCGCCCACATCTTTCCACTTTCCTCTTTCATCTTTCCTCTCATTCGCATATTCCCCCGCCCGGCTCCATACACTTCCACGGGAGGGGATCATCATGCTTGCCTGGATCACATATCAGCCCCGGGGCCTGCCTCGGGTGCGCCATCACATAGAGCTTCTCAGCGGCCTGCCCCTGTGCCGGGTGGAAATAACGGGCCATCCCTCGGCCCTGCTGCGCCTGCTTCTGCGTCGGGAGTGCCGCGTCCTCCGTCAGGCGGGCATCCGGGAGGGCGCCTGGGCTCCGGACCTGCCCCCCTGGGCGCAAATGGCCCTGCACCCGGTGGACATCGCGCCCCTGCGCCGGGCCGTCCTGCCCTCGCTGCTGGCGTGTGCCTTCCGCCAAAAGCAGATTGCGCCCCGCACCGCCTCCGTCCGCCTCACCGCCCCGGGGACGAGCCTGCCCGTCTACTGGGCCGCCCAGCTCCTCACGGAGCGGGTCCGCTGCCTGCACCTTGCCACCGGCTGCGGCCAGCAGGCCCTGGAGGACTGGCTGCTCCAGCGCTACGGCCTGGCCTGCGGCGGTGCGCCCCCGGCCCTGGAGGTGAGCTTCGCCCCGGACGCTCCGCCCACCGCCCTGCTCCTGGGGGAGAGCTGCCCGGCCCAGCGGGTGGACTACATACTTCCCCCGTCCCTCCGGGATACCATACCCCCCAGCCTCGAGGGCGAGCGCCTGCTGGCGGCCCTGCACCGCCGGGAGCGCCTGCGCCCGGGGGAGCTGATGGTGGCAAGAATTTATTTCGGTGCTTGACACCGGGACAGAAACTCACTATAATGCAGTATGACTTATTATAAAATCGGTGTATTATTTGCACAGGCCGCCGATTCATGGAAAGGAAGCATTACAAATGGTTAAAGAGTTCAAAATGAGCCAGGAGCGGTATGACGAGCTGAAAGCGGAGCTGGATTACAGCAAGACCACCCGGGCCGACGAGATCGCCGAGCTTATCAAGGAAGCCCGCGGCTTCGGCGACCTGTCGGAAAACAGCGAGTACGACGAGGCCAAAAACGAGCAGGGCAAGCTCTATTCCCGCATCGCCGAGCTGGAGGAGATCCTGCTCCACGCCAAGATCGTCAGCGACTCCGAGACCGATTCCGATAAAATTTCCATCGGCTGCAAGGTCACCGTCACCAACCTTTCCACCGGCAAGCAGCTCCCCGTTTACAAGATCGTCGGCTCCCAGGAGGCGGATGTGATGCACTTCGCCGTGTCCGAGGATTCCCCCTTCGGCAAGGCCCTCATGGGCCGCAGAGAGGGCGAGGAGATCACCGTGGAGGCCCCCAAGGGCATCATCCGTTACCGCATCGACTCCATCGAGAGATGAGTTTATAAATTCAAAAATTTTTACAAAAGGAGGATATCCGCCATGGCAGAGCAGGAAACCCGTAACATTCAACAGGAGCAGGATCTCAAGCAGATCCTAAAGGTGCGCCGCGATAAACTCAAGGCCCTGCAGGATATGGGGATGGATCCTTTCACCATCACCAAGTACGATGTCACCCACCATGCCCAGGACATCAAGGACAATTTCGACGCCCTGGAGGGCCAGACCGTCTCCGTAGGTGGCCGCCTTATGTCTAAGCGCGGCATGGGCAAGGTCTCTTTCTGCGACCTCCAGGATAAGTCTGGCCGCATCCAGCTCTACGCCCGCCGGGACGAGATGGACCTCGAGGAATACAACCGCTTCAAGAAGTACGACATCGGCGACATCGTGGGCGTAGAGGGCACCGTGTTTCGCACGGAAAAGGGCGAAATGAGCGTCCGCGCCAAGCACATCACCCTGCTTTCTAAGTCCCTCCAGCCCCTGCCCGAGAAGTTCCACGGCCTCACGGACAAGGAAATGCGCTATCGCCAGCGCTATGTGGACCTGATTATGAACCCCGAGAGCAAGCGCAATTTTGAAATTCGCAGCAAGTTCGTGGCCTTCCTGCGCCGCTATTTGGATAATCTCGGCTTCATGGAGGTGGAGACCCCCGTTCTCAGCCCCATTGCCGGCGGCGCCAACGCCCGTCCCTTCATCACCCACCACAACGCCCAGGATATTGATATGTATATGCGCATCGCCACCGAGCTGCACTTGAAGCGGCTCATCGTCGGCGGTATGGAGCGGGTATACGAGGTGGGCCGCATCTTCCGCAACGAGGGCATGGACACCAAGCACAACCCCGAGTTCACCACCTGCGAGCTGTACCAGGCGTTCACCAACCTGGACGGCATGATGGACATTCTGGAGGGCATCCTCTCCGGCGCGGCCCAGGAGATCCTGGGCACCTACAAGGTCACCTGGCTGGGCCACGAGATCGACCTGACCCCCTCCTGGAAGCGCGTCACCATGGCCGACGCGGTGAAGAATGTCACCGGCGCGGACTTCATGGCCATCGAGGGCGACGCCGACAAGGCCGTGGAGCTGGCAAAGAGCGTGGGCGTGGACATGGACGGCGTCCCCCACACCTGGGGCAACGCCCTCTATGAGACCTTCGACCAGAAGGTGGAGGAGACCCTGGTGCAGCCCATCTTCATCACCATGTACCCCGTGGAGGTGAGCCCCCTGGCTAAGCGCAGCCCCGTGGACCCCTACCTCACCGAGCGCTACGAAATGTTCATCTGCGGCTGCGAGATGGGCAACGCCTTCTCCGAGCTCAACGACCCCATCGACCAGTACCAGCGCTTCAAGGCCCAGGCGGAAAAGCGCGCCCAGGGCGACGAGGAGGCCGACATGATGGACGAGGATTTCGTCCTGGCTCTGGAATACGGTATGCCCCCCACCGGCGGCCTGGGCTTCGGCATCGACCGCTGCGCCATGATGCTCTGCGGCACCGACTCCATCCGGGATGTGATCCTGTTCCCGACAATGAAGCCGTTGGACTCTGATAAGAAGGTTTCCAAGGAAGTTTCGGCTCCTGTGGAGGCTACTCAGGCGGCTCCCGTTGTGGAGGAAAAAATTGATTTTTCCAATGTTCAGATTGAGCCTTTGTTTGAGGATCAGGTCGATTTTGACACCTTCTCCAAGAGCGATTTCCGTGCGGTCAAGGTTAAGGAATGCGAAGCTGTGAAGAAGTCCAAAAAGCTCTTAAAGTTCGTTTTGGACGACGGAACCGGCGTAGATAGGGTCATTTTGAGTGGTATTCACGAGTATTATGAGCCGGAAGAACTGGTTGGAAAGACCTGCATCGCCATTACGAACCTGCCGCCCCGCCCGATGATGGGCATTGACTCCTGCGGTATGCTCATTTCCGCCGTCCACCACGAGGAGGGCCAGGAAAAGCTCCACCTGCTGATGTTGGACGATGCCATCCCCGCCGGCGCCAAGATGTATTAAAATCTGATACGAAAGTATTTCGATACTTGCCCTCTGCCCCCGCAGCCCTTCCGGCTGCGGGGCTTCTTTACGCCAAAAAATATTGACTTTTCCGAAAAATCAGGTAAAATCAAACCCATAAAAAAACGATCATCGCGCCGTCTGCGCCGGTGCCTGCTTTTTTGGCCCCGGCGGCGCGCTTTGTGCCCCGGCTTTTTTGGGCCTGCGGACACGGTGGGAGGTTTTCAATGACGCTGAAAAAGAGAGATACTGCGCCCTCTGCCGCCCGGGTTATGTGGCGGAAGCGGACCAATACCCTGCGCCTGCGCAATATTACCGTTGCCATTTTCCTGGTGCTGCTGCTGGTCTGCACCATTCTGCATATTTACGAAAACCGCTCCAGCGCCATGGAGACCTGCTCCATCATGCTGGACCAGGTGGCCGAGCTCATCACCCAAAATGATGAAAACCTCTATACCATCCAGGAGGGCCTGAAGGACGGCTACCTGATCCGCGCCCGGGTGGCCTCCACCATTCTGGACCGGCATTTGGAGGAATACAGCACGCCGGAGAGCTATGTCGCCCTGGCGGAGCTGCTGGGGGTGGACGAGGTCCATGTTTTTGACGAGACCGGCACCATCGTCGCCGGGTCCATAGCCACCTCCTATGGCCGCAATATGGACGAGGGGGAGCAGATCGGCTATTTCAAGGCCATGCTGGACAATAAGGACCTCTCCCTCTGCCAGGACCTGACCCCCAATACCGACGAGGGCCGGGAGATGATGTATGCCGCCGTCTGGAACGGGGATAAGACCCGCATCGTCCAGGTGGGCCTGGCCCCGGAGCGCCTGCTGAAGCTGCTGGATACCAGCAGCATCAGCGTCCTGGTGCGCACCCTGCCCGTCATCGACGGCATGGCTATCTATGTGGTGGACGAGAACACGGGCCGCGTCTCAGCCAGCACCGAGACCGATATGGTGGGCTACCAGGTCCTCGACAGCGACCGCACCGGCCAACCCCTCGACCGGGATCAGCAGCACTTCAAGGCCACCAAGATCATCCAGGGCGAGAAGACCTATATCGTCTATGAGCGCGTGAATAACCGCGACCTCCTGGTGTCCTATACCGTGAAGGCCGCCAATGCCGACCTGGGCTTTTCCGTGCTGTACCTGGCCCTGTTTATGACCGCCGCCTACTTCCTCCTCCAGCACACCATCAACCGCTATATCTCCTATTTGGAGAAGCAGAGCGCGGAGCTGTCCGATGCCCTGGACGCCAAAAACGGCTTCCTCCGCCGCATCAGCCACGATGTCCGCACCCCCCTCAACGGCATCCAGGGCTATATCGACCTGGCCGCCCGCCACCCGGAGGACCCGTCTGTCCAGCAGCACTGCCGGGAAAACGCCACCCGGGCCCTGCGCATCGTCCTGGACCTGGTCAGCAGCCTCCTGGATATGAGCAAGCTGGAAAAGGACGAGATCGTTTTGGAAAACGAGCTCTTCAATTTGGAGGACCTGATGGACGATGTGGATGCCCTCCTGCGTCCCCAGGCCCAGGCCCGGAATATCGACTATGACCCGGGCCGTTCGGAGCCGCTGCCGGAGCCCAATGTTGTGGGTAGTCCCCGCTATCTGCGCCGGGTGTTTATGAACCTGGCCAGCAACGCCATCAAGTATGGCCGGGAGGGCGGCTATGTCCACCTGGACGCCCGTCTGCTTTCCCGCACCGATGAAACCGTCACCTACCGCTTCCTGTTCCGGGATAACGGCATCGGCATGAGCCCGGCGTTCCAGGAGCATATGTATGAGACCTTTGCCCAGGAGAAAAACGACGCCCGCACCACCTACCAGGGCTCCGGCCTGGGCCTGTCCATCGTGAAAAAGCTGGTGGACGCCATGGGTGGCACCCTCACCTGCCAGTCGGAAAAGGGCGTGGGCACTACCTTCACCCTGGACATGACCTTCCCCATCGCCCCGGCGCCCGACCGCGCCGCCGCCCCGGCGGAGACCCTGCCGGAGCAGCCCGCCCTGCAAGGCCGCCGCATCCTCCTGGCCGAGGATAACCAGATGAATATGGAGATCGCCCGCTGCATCCTCACCGACTGCGGGGCCACCGTCACCGGCGTCTGGGACGGGGCCGAGGCCGTGGACGCCTTCTCCGCCAGCGCCCCCGGGGACTTTGACCTGATCTTCCTGGATATTATGATGCCCCACCTGGATGGCCTGGAGGCCGCCCGGGCCATCCGCGCCCTGTCCCGGCCTGATGCCAGGACCATTCCCCTCATCGCTATGTCCGCCAACGCCTTTGCCGAGGACATCCGGCGCAGCCTGGACGCGGGCATGAACGCCCATGTCTCCAAGCCCGTGAGCCAGGAGCAGATCCTGGCCGCCGTCCGGGACCTGCTGCCCCCGGCGGACGGAGAGAGCAACTGAGCAAGAAAAATCAAGCGCCCTGCCCGCCCCGGTGTTATACTACCGAAGCAGTCAAGAGGAGGTGCCGTTCATGTACGAGTGGGGAAAGACCATCCAGGATTTGGTTTTGGAGATGGACCGCTGCATCAAAGCCCAGGACGAAGCGGGCCTGACCCTTTCCGCCCTGGCCCGAAAGCTGGGCTATTCGGAGTATCACCTGTCCCACCGGTTCAGCAAAATTTCGGGTATGCAGCTGCGGGACTATCTCCGGGGCCGCCGCCTGGCCTTTGCCCTCCGGGATGTCCGGGACACGGAAGACGGCCTCCTGGATATAGCCCTGCGCTACGGTTTTTCGTCCCACGAGGCCTTCACCCGGGCCTTCAAGGCCGCCTACGGCCTCACCCCCAGCGCCTACCGCCGCCGCCCCGTCCCGGTGGCCCTGCGCACGGTCATCCGCCCCTATGACTGCTATCTTTTAGGAATCGGAGGAACCGGTATGGCAACCACCAACACAGACATCAAAACCTATTTCGTCACCATCCCCGCCCACAAGTATCTCCACATCCGCAACTATGAGAGCATCGGCTACTGGGACTTTTGGCAGAAGCAGAGCCAAATTCCCGGCCAGGACTGCGACACCATCTGCGGCCTGCTCTCCAGCATCCCCGGCAAGCTGGACGACGCCGGCGGGGAAGAGGAGGACAGCGGCAGCGGCCAGGTCATGGCCTTCATCAACGCCCCCGAGGGCCGCGTCTGCGCCTGGGGCATCCCCCTGGCCGAGAGCTACGGCGTCCGTCTCCCGGCGGACTACGCAGGCCCCGTCCCCGCCCAAATGCGCCTGATGGATGTCCCGGAGGGCGAATACATCGTCTTCGAGCACGGCCCCTTTGACTTCGAGACGGAGAACACCGCCGTGGAGATGCAAATGGAGCAGGCCATGAAGAATTTCGATTACGCCGCCAGCGGCTACGCCCTGGACACCACCCCCGAGCGGGTCTTCTACTTCTTCCACGACTGCAAGCGCTTTTGGAAGTACATCCGCCCGGTGAAAAAACTCACCCCTTGACACCGCCCGCCCCATGCCCTATAATGGGCCAGGCAAAACAGCATAAAGTATCTGCCACCGGGTAGAGAATGCAATGGCATTCGATCACGCATCGTTAGGTCTTAGAAGATGCGCGGTCGGGTGCCTTTTTTAAGCCCTGAAAGGAGGCCCCGCCCCATGCTCCGCCGCATCCATAGCTATTTCACCCGCTCCGAAAAGCTCCTCTGGCTCTGCTCCGTCAGCGCCATCCTGCTGTCCTTTTTCCTGCTTCATGGCGACCAGTACCTCACCCTCGCCGCCTCCCTCATCGGCGTTACATCGCTGCTTTTCAACGCCAAGGGCAACCCCATCGGACAGGCCTTGACGGTGGTTTTCAGCCTGTTCTACGGCTACATCTCCTACGCCTGCGCCTACTACGGTGAGATGATAACTTATCTGGGCATGACCGCCCCCATGGCCCTGGTGGCCCTCATCGCCTGGCTCCGCCACCCCTTCCGCGGCAACCGCGCCCAGGTGCAGGTGAACCGCATCTCCCGCCGGGAGCACGCTCTCCTGTGGCTCCTCACCGCCGCCGTCACCGTGGCCTTTTACTTCATCCTCCGGGTCTTCCACACGGCGAACCTTCTGCCCAGTACCGTCTCCGTCACCACCAGCTTCCTGGCCGTCTACCTCACCTTCCGCCGCAGCCCCCTCTACGCCCTGGGCTACGCCGCCAACGATGTGGTGCTGATTATTCTGTGGCTCCTGGCCGCCGGGGAGGACCGTGGCTACCTCTCCGTGGTGGTCTGCTTTGCCGCCTTTTTAGCCAACGATATTTACGGCTTCATCAACTGGCGCAAAATGGAAAAGCTCCAGTCCGCGCCCCAAAATTGAATCCAAAAACCACCCCCATGCCGCAGGCCCACCCCCTGCGGCAAAAAATTTTCTTGACATCGCAAAAAAATACTGCTTTATTATATAGGTATATGTCATGTTAATTATAATCGGACAAAACCCACCCCACCCGGGCGCGGACGCACCCACGAACCCCATCCGTAGGGGCCGGCGTCCCCGACGGCCCGTTTCCCCGCACCCCATGTAACCCTTCCGTAGGGCGGGCTGACCACAGCCCGCCGCCGATTTCACACAGCGCCCGCCCGGCAGGGCACACGGGCCCTGCCCTACAATATGTCATGTTAATTATAATCGGACAAATAACTCTCCGTAGGGGCCGATGCCCACATCGGCCCGCCCTACCGCGCCCCTTGTAACCCCTCCGTAGGGGCGACCCTCGCGGTTGCCCGCGGGCGGGGCAGAGCCCCGCCCCTACGCACCACCAGGAAACCCACCGCACCCCATGTAAAAAACCATGTCATTGCGAGGCCAGTGCGCACACTGGCTGTGGCAATCCGTATCCTAAAGGCTCCCCTGCGTAAGGGGAGCTGGCACGGCGAAGCCGTGACTGAGGGGTCGGCCCCCGCACTCCTTGCAACGCCCCCCGGGCGACCGCAAGGGTCACCCCTACGCCCCCATCTTTCCCCTTTCCGCTTTCATCTTTCCACTTTACAAAAAGGAGGACGCCCCATGGACCGCATCACATCCCGCGCCAACCCCCTGCTTTCCCATATCCGCCGCCTGTCCTCCGACGCCGCCTACCGCCGCCGGTCCGGCGAATTCGTGGGCGACAGCCCCAAGCTGCTCCGTGAGGCCCTCCAGTGGGGCGCGGACCTTTCCTGCGTGGTCTGCACCCAGGGCCTGGACCTTCCCGCCCTCCCCGAGGGTGTCCGCACCGTCTGCGTGCCCGAGGATGTCATGGCCTCCATTTCCCCCATGAAAGCGCCCCAGGGCGTTTTGTTCACGGCCCGCACCCCGGCCCTCACCCTGCCCGAAAAGCTCGCAGGGCGGCGCTATGTGGCCCTGGAGGGGGTCCAGGACCCCGGCAATGTAGGCGCGGTGCTCCGCACCCTGGACGCCTTTGATGCCGACGGCCTGTTTTTGCTTCCCGGCTGCGCCGACCCTTATAGCCCCAAGACCCTCCGGGCCTCCATGGGCGCCCTGTTCCGCCGCCCGGTGTGGGCCTGCTCGGCCCCGGCCCTGCGCGACCTGCTGGGGAAGAGCGGCCTGCCCCTCTACGGCGCCGCCCTCCGCCAGGACACTTTGGATGCCCGCTCTGTGGACCTGACCCGCGCCGCCGTAGCCATCGGCAGCGAGGGCCGGGGCCTCACCCAGGAGCTCCTCTCCCTCTGCGACGGCACCATCCGCATCCCCATGTCCCCGCGCTGCGAGTCCCTCAACGCCGCCGTGGCCGCCTCCGTCCTCCTGTGGGAGGGCTACCGGGGGCAAGACGGGAGGGAATAGCCGTGTCCTCTCTGAAATTTTGGGTGTGGCTCTCCGCCCGGCCCCGTCTCAGCGCCGCCTGCAAGAGCGCGCTGCTGGACCACTTCGGCTCCGCCGAGGAGGTCTATTACGCCGATAAAAGCGAGCTGGTAAAGGCCGTCCCTTTGGAGGAAAAGCAGCTTTCGGCCCTGCTGGATAAGTCTTTGGATAAGGCCCTGGCCGTCCTGGAGGAATGCGCCCGAAGGGATGTGTTCGTCCTCTCCCTCCATGATGCCCTCTATCCCCAGCGTCTGCGCAATATTTTTGATCCCCCGCTGCTGCTCTATGGCCGGGGTACCATGCCCGCCTTCGACGATGAAGCCGCCATAGCCGTGGTGGGCACCCGGGACTGCTCACCCTACGGCCTGCGCACGGCGGAGCACTTCGGCTACGCCCTGGCAAACCAAGGCGCGCTGGTGGTCTCCGGCCTGGCCCGAGGCATCGACGCTTCCGCCCACGAGGGCGCTCTCCGGGCCGGGGGCATCACGGCGGCGGTGCTGGGCTGCGGCCCGGATATTCCCTATCCCGCCGAAAACGCCCGGCTCTACGAGGATATTTTGTCCTCCGGCGTCATCCTCTCCGAGTACCCGCCGGGCACCGAGGTGCGCCCCTGGTATTTTCCCGCCCGCAACCGCATCGTCAGCGGCCTCAGCGTAGCCACCCTGGTGGTAGAGGCCCCGGAAAAGAGCGGCGCCCTCATCACCGCCGCCACGGCCCTGGACCAGGGGCGGGATGTGTTCGCCGTCCCCGGGCCCATCGATGCCCGCACCAGCCTGGGCTGCAACGCCCTGCTGCGGGACGGTGCCTACCTGGCCGCCGAGAGCGGCGACCTCCTCCGCGCATATTTCCCCCGCTATCCCCATAAACTGCATCCCAGCGGGGAAAAGCCGCCTCTGACGGACGCCCGGCCGGAGGAGAGCCCCAAGCAGGAACCCACCCAAAAAGAAACCCCCGCACAGGATAAACAGGATAAGCCCCGGGCCAAGTCCGCCCCGCGGGAACCGGCGGCCCTGCCCCGGCGCAGCGCCGGGGAGATAGACCCCATGGCCCTTTCTATCCTGCGCGTTTTAGATGATAAGACCCCCACCCTGATCGACGAAGTGGCTGACCGCCTTTCCCTGCCGGTTGCCCAGGTCCTTTCAGCGGTGACGATCATGGAAATAGACGGCCTCATCCGCCAGGAGGGTATGCGTATGTACCTGCGGACCGTGGAGGTCGAGGAAACAAAGGAGTAAATAAGAATTATGGCAAAAAAGGCTGCAAAAAACCTGGTCATCGTGGAGTCCCCGGCCAAGGCCAAGACCATTGGCAAGTACCTGGGCCCGGACTATGAGGTCATGGCCAGCATGGGCCACCTGCGCGACCTGCCCAAGAGCAAGATCGGCATTGATTTTGAAAACGATTTTAAGCCCGACTACCGGGCCATCCGCGGCAAGGAGGACATCATCAAGAGCCTCAAAAAAGCGGCGGATAAGGCCGACATGGTCTATCTCGCCACCGACCCGGACCGGGAAGGAGAGGCCATCAGCTGGCATTTGAAGTACCTGCTGGACCTGGACGATGCCAAGACCCGCCGGGTGACCTTCAATGAAATTACCAAGAAAGTGGTGCAGGAGAGCATCGCCGCCCCCCGGCGCATCGACCAGGACCTGGTGGATGCCCAGCAGGCCCGGCGCGTCCTGGACCGCATCGTGGGCTACCGCCTGTCCCCGCTGCTGTGGAAGAAAATTCGCCGGGGCCTGTCTGCGGGCCGGGTGCAGTCCGTTGCCATGCGCCTGGTGGCCGAGCGGGAAAAGGAAATTGACACCTTCGTCCCCCAGGAGTATTGGACCCTGGATGCCCTGCTCCATAAGCAGGGGGAGAAGGCCCTGTTCAAGGCCCATTACTACGGCAAAAACGGCAAGAAGCATGAGCCCTCCTCCGAGGCCGAGGCCCAGGCCATCTGCCAGGATGTCCAGTCCCAGATTTTCTTCGTGAAGAGCGTGAAGCGGGCAGATAAGCAGCGCTCCCCGTCCCCTCCCTTTACCACCTCCACCCTCCAGCAGGAGGCCTCCCGCAAGCTGAACATGACCCCCCGGCGCACCATGGCCATCGCCCAGCAGCTCTATGAGGGTGTGGAGATCACCGGCGAGGGTGCTGTGGGTCTCATCACCTATATGCGTACCGACTCCCTGCGCATCTCCCGGGAGGCCCAGGTGGCCGCCCGCGCGCTCATCGACAGCCGCTACGGCGCTGCCTACCGGCCCAATACCTTCCGCCAGTATAAGGCCAAGGCCGGGGCCCAGGACGCCCACGAGGCCATCCGCCCCAGCAATGTCCATCTCACTCCCGAGCAGGTGAAGGGCGACCTTACCGGCGAGCAGTACCGGCTCTACCGGCTCATTTGGAGCCGCTTTTTGGCAAGTCAAATGGCAAACGCCGTCTATGACAGCGTCTCTGTGGAGCTCCAGGCGGGCGTCCACGCCTTCCGCGCCAGCGCCAGCAGCCTGAAGTTTGCCGGCTACGCCGCCGTCTACGAGGAGAGCCGGGACGAGGAAAAGGAAGAAAAAGAACCCGCCCTGCCTCCCCTGGAGGAGGGCGAGGTGGTGGACCTGCAAAAAATGGAGCCGGGCCAGCATTTCACCCAGCCCCCCGCCCATTTTACGGACGCTTCCCTCATCCGCGCCCTGGAGGAAAACGGCATTGGCCGCCCCTCCACCTATGCCCCCACCGTGTCCACCATTTTGGACCGGGAGTATGTGGTGAAAGAGGGCAAATACCTGCGCATCACCCCCCTGGGGTCCGTGGTCAACGACCTCATGTGCCAGCGCTTCCCGAAGATCGTGGATGTGAAATTCACCGCCAACATGGAAAAGGAGCTGGACGAGGTGGAGTCCGGCGATAAAAACTGGAAAGAGCTCCTGGGCGAGTTCTACGGCGACTTCGAGGAGAACCTTTCCCAGGTGGAAAAGGACATGGAGGGCGTTTATCTCAAGGTGCCCGACGAGGTCAGCGAGGAAAAGTGCGATGTCTGTGGCCGCAACATGGTGGTCAAGACCGGCCGCTTTGGCCGCTTCCTGGCCTGCCCCGGCTATCCGGAGTGTACCTTCACCAAGCCTTTGGTCGTCCAGATGCCGGGCCGCTGCCCCAAGTGCGGCGGGCGGCTCATGAAGCGCACCGGCGTCAGCCAAAAGAGCGGCAAGCAGTACACCTACTACTGCTGCGACCGCGCCACCGCCGCCGACGAGAGCCAGCGCTGCGACTTCCGCACCTGGGATGTGCCCACCAAGGACGACTGCCCCGTGTGCGGCTGGACCATGTTCAAAAAATCCGGCAAGGGCTTTAACCGTCCCTTCTGCATCAACCCCGACTGCTCCAACTTCCTCCCGGAGGAGAAACGGGGCTATCGGAAAAAGACCGAGGACGGCGGGGAAGCCGCCGGTGCAAAAAGCACCAAAAAGAGCACCAAAAAGGTGACCAAAACTGCACCGAAAGGTACCCAAAAGTCACCGAAAAGCACCGCCAAAAAGGCCACAAAGAAGGCCGCGGAAAAGGAGTAAGCCATGCAAGTAACGGTGATCGGCGCGGGCCTGGCGGGCAGCGAAGCCGCCTGGCAGCTGGCCCAGAGGGGCCTGCGCGTAAGGCTCTGCGAAATGAAGCCGGAGAAGAAAATTCCCGCCCACGAGAGCGAATATTTTGCCGAGCTCTGCTGCAGCAATTCCCTGCGCTCGGACCAATTGGAAAACGCCGTGGGCTTGCTGAAGGAGGAACTGCGGCGGCTTGACAGCTTGATTCTCCGCTGTGCGGACGCCACCCGCGTCCCCGCCGGGGGCGCATTGGCTGTGGACCGCCACGGCTTTGCGAAAATGGTCACGGAGGCCATCAGAAACCACCCGAATATCGAGGTCATCCCCGGCGAGGTGACGGAGATCCCCGGGGGAGAAGTGCTGATAGCCACCGGCCCCTTGACAAGCGACGCTTTTGCCGAAAAACTCTTGGATCTATTAGGCCGGGAGAACACGACACTGAACTTTTTCGACGCCGCCGCCCCGCTCCTGTCCTTTGAAAGTGTGGACATGGATTCGGCTTATTTTGCCTCCCGGTATGACAAGGGGACCCCGGATTATATCAACTGTCCCATGGAGAAAGAGGAGTATTTGGCCTTTTGGAAAGCCTTGACCGAGGCGGAGGAGGCCCCGGTCCACGGGTTTGAGGACGGGCAGGTCTTCGAGGGCTGTATGCCCGTGGAGGTCATGGCCCGGCGGGGGGAGGACACCCTGCGCTACGGGCCCTTGAAGCCCCGGGGCCTGAAGGACCCCAAGACCGGTCGGGAGCCCTACGCCGTGGTGCAGCTGCGCAAGGACAACGCCGACGGCAGCATCTATAACCTGGTGGGCTTCCAGACCCATCTCAAGTGGCCGGAGCAGAAGCGGGTATTTACCATGATCCCCGCCCTGAAGAACGCCCAGTTCCTGCGCTACGGGGTCATGCACCGCAATACTTATTTGGATTCGCCCCGGCTTTTAGACCGCTACTACCGGCTGAAAGCCCAGCCCCGCCTGGCCTTTGCCGGGCAGATGACGGGCGTGGAGGGCTATGTGGAGTCCTGCGCCAGCGGCTTTTTGGCTGGGGTGGAAATGGCCCGGCGGCTCAAGGGACAGGCTCCCCTGGACTTCCCCCAAGAGACGACCATCGGGGCCCTGGGCCTCTATGTGAGCAACGAAAGCGTGGGCGTTTTCCAGCCTATGAATATCAATTTCGGTATTATACCGCCCCTGGACCACCGAGTGAAAGGGAAGCGGAACAAGAACGCGGAGCTTTCTGCCCGTTCTTTGCAGATCATTGACCAAATGCGCGAGGAGGTGCTGGCTTGATGAAAATTATCGTAGACGCTATGGGCGGCGACAACGCGCCCCTGGAAATTGTAAAGGGCGCTTTGGCCGGGCAGAAGCACTGGGGCGTGGACATCGTGCTCACCGGGGACGAGAGCGCCATCCGGGGCGCTTTGGCCCAGTGCGGGCAGGATGAAGTGCCGGCGGGGGTGGAGATCATTGCCACCTCCCAGACCGTGGAGATGTGCGACGACCCGGCCACGGTGTTCCGCCGGAAGAAGGACACCTCCATGGGCGTGGGCCTGACCATGCTCCGGGAGGGGCAGGGGGACGCGCTGGTCTCCGCCGGGTCCACCGGGGCCCTGCTCACCGGGGCAACGCTCATCACCAAGCGCATCCACGGCATCCGCCGGGCCGCCATGGCTCCGGTGATCCCCACCACCACGGGGCAGGCGGTGCTCATTGACTGCGGCGCCAACGCCGAGTGTACGCCGGAATATCTGGTGCAGTTTGCTTACTTAGGCAATTTCTACGCCCAGCAGGTGCTGGGGCTGGCCAAGCCCCGGGTGGGCCTGCTGAACATCGGCGCGGAGGACAGCAAGGGCACAGACCTGCAAAAGCAGACCCTGGCCCGGCTGAAAGAGGCCGACGCCCAGGGACACCTGCACTTCATCGGCAACATCGAGGCCAAGGAGGCCATCAAGGGCGGCTGCGATGTCATCGTGACGGACGGCTTTTCCGGGAATGTGCTGCTGAAAACCATGGAGGGCGTGGGATCCTTCGCCGGGTCGGCCCTGAAGGGGATGTTCAAAAAGAACCTGCTGACGAAGCTGGCCGCCCTGGCGGTGATGCCGGGCCTCAACGCCTTCAAGGCCAAGCTGGACCCCAACAAGGTGGGCGGCACCGCCTTCATCGGCATCTCCAAGCCCGTCATCAAGGCCCACGGCTCCTCCAACGCCGAGGCCATGGAAAACGCCATCGGCCAGGCGGCGGCCTTTGCCCGCAGCGGCCTCATTGAAAAAATTGAGGAAAATGTGAATTTGATGAAAATTGAGCAATAAATGCCATTTTCACTATTGACATACCCACGCCGATGCAGTATTCTTTTTCAAGACATATCCGAAAGGAGACAAATTCGATATGACAGCAGAGGAAATTTTCAAAACGATGCAGGACCTCATCGCCGAGCAGTTTGCCATCGACGCAGAGGAGATCACCATGGACAGCTCTTTCGTAGACGACCTGGGCGCCGACTCCGTTGACCTGGTGGAGCTGGTGATGGCCATGGAGGAGGAGTTCGATGTGGGCGAGATCGACGAGGAGGATCTGGCCGGGCTGAAAACCGTCCGCGACTGTGTGCAGTATTTGAATCATAAAATCAACAGTTGAAAAAAGAGACCCCACATTCCCGTGGGGTTTCCTTTTTCAGTTGTGGAGAGGAGTTTTTCATGTTCACGCTGGAGGAAAAATTAGGCTATACATTCAAGAACAAGGCCCTTTTGGAGAACGCTTTGCAGCACAGCTCCTATGCCAACGAGCACCGGGGCGCGGGGATGCACAGCAACGAGCGGCTGGAGTTTCTGGGCGACGCGGTGCTGGGCGTGGTGACGGCGGACTACCTGTTCCGCAAGCACCCGGACCTGCCGGAGGGCGACCTGACCCGCATCCGGGCGGCGCTGGTGTGCGAGGAGAGCCTGCACGAGGTGGCCCAGAGCCTGGGGCTGGGGCGGCACCTGAAGCTGGGCCGGGGCGAAGAGCAGGGGGGCGGCCGGGAAAGACCGTCCATCCTGGCGGACGCCACGGAGTCGGTGTTCGCGGCGGTGTACCTGGACGGCGGCATGGAGGCCGCGTCGGCGCTGATACACCGGGTGCTGCTGAGCCGGGAGCGGGAGGAGGCCGTGGAGGAGCGGCGTCGGGACCACAAGACGGAGTTGCAGGAGCTGGTGCAGCGCAAGAGCGGGTCCACCCTGAGCTATCGGCTGGTGGGCTCCAGCGGGCCGGACCACGCCAAGGTATTTGAGGCGGCGGTGCTGCTGAACGGGGAGCAATTCTCCGTGGGCACCGGCCACAGCAAGAAGGAGGCGGAGCAGGCCGCCGCCCGGGCCGCGCTGGAGAAGCTGCGGGAGGCGTGAGGCTGCGCGGTTATTTGAATAGAGTGAAGAGCAAGGTTTCCGGGTGGGGGCCTTGCTTTTTTTGCGTGGGGCTACAAGGGGTGCGGGGTGGCGACCCCTCAGTCGCGGCGGAGCCGCGCCAGCTCCCCTTACGCAGGGGAGCCTTTGGGGACGGGGGTTACGGATTGCCACACCAGTGACATCGGTCACTGGTTCGCAATGACACATGACAAGAAATGCGGCACGGAATCGGCGGGCGGACAGGGGCGTCCGCCCCTACGAAAGCGTAACAAGGGGTGCGTAGGGGAGGGGCTCTGCCCCTCCTGCGGGCGGGGTAGAACCCCGCCCCTACGGATGGCATGGAGTGCGGTGAGCGGGCCGTCGGGGACGCCGGCCCCTACGGGTGCATTATTGGTAGTGCGGTGGGGGGCGACCCCTCAGTCGCGGCGGAGCCGCGCCAGCCTGCCCACCGTTGTGCCAACCGATTCCCGGCCACTGTCGTGGCCGCCAATCGGGGCACTTCCTCGAAATCGCCTTGCTGCTTCCGCCACTGGCGGCGCTGCGGCGATTTCCCCTTACGCAGGGGAGCCTTTGAGATGGCGTGTTGCAAGGAGCGCGGTGGGGCGGGCGACCGCAAGGGTCGCCCCTACGGAAAAAGCTCCCCTTGCGCAGGGGAGCTTTTGGGTGAGGGTCATGGATCGCAGAGGTGGGCGATGGTTTCGATGACTTTTTGGACTTGCAGGGGTTTGGGGAGATGGGCGTTCATGCCGGAGGCGATACATTTTTCTGCGTCCTCGGCGAAGGCGTTGGCTGTGGTGGCGATGATGGGGATGGTTTTCGCGTCGGGCCTATCCAGGGCGCGGATGGCCCGGGTGGCGGCCAGACCATCCATCACGGGCATCATCATGTCCATGAGCAGGGCGTCATAGGTGCCCGGGGGGTCCTGGCGGAACCGCTCCAGGGCCTGCTGGCCGTCGGTGACCACGGTGACGGAGGCCCCGGCATCCTCCAGGAGGGTCCGGGCGATCTCGGCGTTCAGCTCGTTATCCTCGGCCATGAGCAGCCTGCGGCCCCGAATGCTGGGGGCGGGGTCGGTGGGGGCCTGGGGCTCGGCGGCGGGGGCCTGGGCCACCCGGAAGGGCAGGGTGATGAGGAAGGTGGTGCCCACGCCCTCCCGGCTGCGTATCTCGATGGTGCCGTTCATTTTCTCCACCAGGCTCTTTACGATGGCCATGCCCAGGCCGGTGCCCTGGTAGACGCTGCGGGCGTCGGAGCGCGCCTGGGTGAAGGGGTCGAAGATCTGGGCCAGGAAGGCCTGGCTCATGCCGATGCCGGTGTCGGAAATGGACCAGCGGTAGGTGACGGTTTCACCGTCGGAGGACAGGCAGTCCACATGGGAGCAAATTTTGCCGCCGGGCTTATTATACTTGATGCAGTTGCTGTAAATATTCAGGAAGATCTGGCGCAGGTGGACGGGGCTGCCGTAGACCCAGTCCACGGTCACGGCGTCCAGGGTGGAGGTATACTCCATGGTGATGCCGCTGTCGCTGGCCCGCTGGCCCACGATGGCCAGCACATCCGTGGTGAGCTGGCTCAGACGCAGGGGCTCATGGGAGAGGGTCACCTGGCCGCTCTCCAGCTTGCTCATTTGCAGGACATCGTTGATAAGGGAGAGCAGATGGCCTGCGGCGGTGCGCATTTTGCTGCGGTTGGCGGCCACCAGCGCCGCGTCGTCCGGGTGGGCGGTGTTGATCTCCAGCAGGCCGATGATGCCGTTGAGGGGCGTGCGGATGTCGTGGCTCATGCGGGAGAGGAAGTTGGTTTTGGCGGCGTTGGCCTGGTCGGCCTGCTCCACGGCGGCGCTGAGCTGGCGGTTCTTCTCCTGGAGCTGCCGGGCGTATTCCTGCTGGGCCTCCATCTGCTTTTCCCGGTAGCGCTGGGCCGTCCGCAGGCGGACGCCGTTGATGGCGCCGAGAATGATGCAGTAAAACACCAGGGCGAAAACCATGGTTCGGGGCGTGGAGGAGAACACATTGTGCTGGGAGGTAAAATTATAAATATAGAAATTGCGGCCCGGGCGCATGAGCCCGTAGTACCAGGAGGCGGAGCCCTCCTGCTTGATGCGCTGGAGGTCGGAGTCCGTCTGACGGATGCGCAGCAGCTCGGTGCTGCCGGTCTGCTGGCTCAGCTGGCGCAGGATGGGCACGGAATCGGCCTCGGAGCCGATGAGGGATTCGTCATTGCTGGCAACGATGGTCTTGCCCCGGACCACCACCACGGTGCTGTCGTTCTCCGTCTCGTAGCCGGAGAGGAGGGAGGCGATGGAGAGGTTAAAGGAGTTTATATACTCGGCGGGGGTGTGGTAATAGACCGCCACGATGCCCTGGCCGTCCGAACGGGCGATGGCGGCCAGGTCCAGCTTGCTGCCGTCGGCGCAGCTCAGGCGGACGGCATAGCGCTTTTCCGGGTGGCCGACGGTATGCAGCAGGGGCGGCGAGGTAAGGGCCGATGCGATGTCCTCGGGTATCTGGCCGTCTGCATGGTACTGCAGCAGCACCTGGCCGGAGGCATCCAGCAGGAGGATGCCGGAGAGGTAGCTGTCCTCGGCGCAGGCTTGCAGGGTGTCCGCGGAGGGGGCGGCGTTTTCCGCGTCCAGGGCATGGGACACCTGCTTGCAGCTCTGGATGACCCGCATGAGACTCTTGGTCTGGGTGGCCAGCTCAATGCGGTCGTAGCGGCCACACTGGGTCCAGACATAGCCGGCGGTGGAGGACATGGTCTGCTGGGCGTGGGAAATATCCGACCGCGCCGCCAAAAACAGCACGGCGGCCAGCAGTCCGGCTCCTACCAGCAGCGACAGGAGGACCCGGCGCCGGACGGGTATCTTGGCAGGCTCATTCGTATACATAGCTGCTCGCCTCCATAAACTTCTGGGGCTCCTCTAAGTATTTGCCCAAAATTTCCAGAATGGTGCCGTCGCTGCGCATTTCCTGAAAGACGCGGGAGAGCTCTTGCTCCAGGCTCCGGTCATCCGCCCGGGCAAAGGCCACGCCCAGGCCCACGGTCAAAAGGGGCTCGTCCAGAATGCGGAAGTCCAGGCCGTAGTCGGCCATGCACTGCAAAATGGAGGTCTCGTGGGCGGCGATGGCGTCGGCATAGCCCTTGCTGAGGTAGGGGTACAGCAGCTCGCGGTTTTGCAGGGAGAATATCTCCCCCGGCTCCGGGATGCGGGGGTCGGTGCGGCTGAGAAACAGCTCCTCGGGCTTGGTGGTGGATTGCAGCGCCAGGCGCTTGCCTGCCAGGTCGCTGAGCTGATAAATGTCGCTGTCCTTGCGCACGGCGATGACCTGGCGGCTGTACATATAGGGCTGGGTCCAGTTGTACTGGTCCTCCCGGCCATCAATGGAGAAGCTGCTCCAGATGCAGTCGATGGCGCCGCTCTCCACCAGCTCCTTTTTATCCTCCCAGTCGATGGTGACGAACCGGGGCTGGTAGCCCATGCGGCGGAAGGCCTCCGTGGCCAGGTCGATGTCGATGCCGGTGGGCTGGCCGTCGGCGTCGGAATAGCTGTACGGGGGATAGTTGTCGCAGCCGACGGTGATGACGGGGAGATCGTCCGCCTTGGGGGAGGCGGTGTCGGCGGGAGCCGCACAGCCGCTGAGCAGGCCCAGCAGCAGGCACACGGCGCAAAGGCCGGCCAATATGTGGCCGGCGGTGCATTTGAAAGTTCCAGGACCCATAGACGACCCTCCCATTTGCAAATTCGCCCGGCGGCGTCGCGGCGCGGGACCGGGTGGGAATGGTAAAAAAGTTCCTACTGGCATTTTACTGCGCCTAAAATACAAATGCAAGGGTAAAAATTTAGCACAGACCCGGTGCTTGAGAAGAAACGGTGGACTTGTATTATGGACGCGGCGAACAGAATTGCACATTTTTGTTGCGAAATGTGTATATTTCTGTATAATGGAGGGGAGATATGTCCGGCGCGGGGCGACCTTCGCCGGGGAAAAAATAAGAATTTTTGTAAGATTTTCCTTTTTCCAAAGTCTTATAGGTGAAAGGAGGTGATAGGGTGACGGAGTTTGAGCGGATCTACCGGGAATATTTTGACCAGGTGTTTCGGTACATTCGGGGGCTTTCCGGGGATGTGCATTTGGCCGAGGATATTACCAGCGAGACTTTTTGCCGGGCGCTGCGGTCCATTGACGGGTTTCGCGGGGACTGCGACATTCGGGTCTGGCTGTGCCAGATCGCCAAAAACTGCTACTACTCGCACCTGAAAAAGGAGCGGCGGGTGGAGCGCGTGGAGGACTGGGAGGACCTTTCGGCGCCGGAGGAGTCCCTGGAGGAGCAGCTGGGCCGCCGGGACGAGGCTATGGGGCTGCAAAAGATCCTCCACGGCGTGCCGGACCCGTACAAGGAGGTTTTTCTGTGGCGGGTGTACGCGGACCTGAGCTATAAGCAGATCGGGCAGGTTTTCGGCAAGTCGGAAAACTGGGCCTGCGTCACCTATCACCGGGCGCGAGCCATGATCCGAAAAAGATGGGAGGAAAAAGTATGAAGAATATGTGCCGTATCATTGGGGATATGCTGCCGCTGTACCTGGACGGGATGCTCAGTGAGGAGAGCGCGGCGTTCGTAGAGGAGCATTTGCAGGGCTGCGAGGCGTGCCGGGCGGAGCTGGAGAAGCTGAAGGTGCCGGACGGAGTTCCCCGGGAGGAGCCGGAGCGGGACGCGGCGGCGCTGAAGGCGATGAAGAGAAAATGGGACCGGCGGGTGGCCGTGATGGGCATTCTGCTGGCGGCGGCGGTGCTGGCCGTGCTGGCGGGGAGCTTTTTCGCCCGGCACTGGGTGGGCACGGCCCGGCAGGGCGACGCGGAGGGCCTGACCAAGCAGGCGGAGAGCTACCTGAAAGTGGAGGGCCTGCACCTGGAGAGGACCCAGCGGCGGAGCGGCTACATGGCAGCGCTGCTTACGGACGCGGACGGGGCCTGGTATATGTGCGTGTATGAAAGAGACAGCGTTTTCACGGACCGCTGGCGGGCGGATGGCAGCAGCGGCGGCAGCGACGGGATCACGGTGGGGGAGATGGACGATTGGCTGTTTGGAAGCCCCGAGGGAGAGGCCGTGATGATCTACTGCGGGGTGGGACTGCCGGAGGAGGCCCAGTGGTACGCCTTCCGGCACGGCGCGACTACCTACATCAGCCCTATTGAGGGGGGCATGGTGCTGGATGTGTTCGTGGTCTCCGATAGCAGCAGCATAGGGACCATGCCCGTCCTGCTGGACGCAGAGAGGGAGCCGCTGAAGAAAAATTCGGATGTGGTGGACTATATTCTGCAAAGGGATGAGTGAGGAATTATAAAACACACAGGGCGATACCCAACGGGTATCGCCCTGTGTGTTTATTGAGAGACAGAGAAAATAGAGATGGCCCAGGGCCCGGGCGGATGCGGGGGCGGGATGGCGTGCAAAAGATGGTTGGGGTAGACAGATCACAAAAAAGAGGAATGAAGTACATGGGGAAGTGTGTGTCGGCCCCGCGCATCGGCCTGGGTGGGCGCGAGCAAAGAGAAGGTTTCTGCGGTGTAATGGATAGGATGCTTACTGCATATCGGGATAGGTCTTGCGGATATAGGCGTCGATGCGGCGGACGGCTTCCTTGAGGTTTTCGTCGGAATTGGCGAACACCAGGCGCAGATAGCCCTCACCGCAGGCACCGAAGGCGGAGCCGGGGACGGTGACGACGCCCGCGCCCACCAGCAGTTCCTCGGCGAACTCCTGGGAGGTCTTGCCAAAGGCCTTGATATTGGCAAAGGCGTAGAAGCTGCCTGCGGACTTCTTGCAGCTGAAGCCGGGGATGGCGTTGATGCCGTCGATGAGGATGTCACGGCGGCGGGTATAGTCGGCCACCATCTGCTGCACGCACTCGGTGCTCTGCAGCGCTTCGGCGGCGGCCACCTGGGAGAAGGAGGACACGCAGGAGGCAATGGCCTCGTTCATCTGGGCCATCTTCTTAACGCAGGCGGGGTCGGGAGCCAGCACATAGCCCACGCGCCAGCCGGTCATGGCATAGGACTTGGAGAAGCTGTTCAGCACGAACACCCGGTCCCGGACCTCCGGCACCTGGGCGATGCTGAAGGGGGTCACGCCGTCATAGACGATGCTGTCGTAGGGCTCGTCGGAGAGCACCCACAGGTCGTGCTTCTTCACCACCTCGGCGATGGCCAGCACATCCTCCTTGGTCAGCACCGCGCCGGTGGGGTTGCAGGGGGAGTTCAGCAGCAGGGCCTTGGTGTGGGGGGTGATGCACTTTTCAATGTCGGCGGCCATCATGCGATAGTCGTTTTCCTCATAGGTGGGCACGGGCTTGGCTGTGGCGCCGGTGAGGGAGGCCTGGCCGTAGTAATTGGGGAAGCAGGGGTCGGGGACCAAGATCTCGTCGCCGGGGTCCAGCAGGAGCATCATGGTCAGCATCAGGCCCTCCATGGCGCCTACGGTGACCATCACATGGTCGGCGGTGTAGCCGTCCCAATGGGTCTTCTGATACTTCTTCGCCACGGCCTCACGCAGGACGGTCATGCCGGCGTTGGGGGTGTAGTGGGTCTCCCCGGCGTCCATGGCCTTCTTGGCGGCCTCCTTGATATAGGCGGGGGTGTCGAAGTTGGGCTCGCCCACGGTCAGCTTGATGGCATCGGGATACTTGGCCGCCAGGTCAAACATCTTGCGGATGCCGGAGGGGGGATAGTTGCGCGCTGCCTTGGAAAAATATTTTTCGTCCATGATATTGTCTCCTTTTTAGTCCTGAATGCCGGCGATGTTTTTCGCCAGCTTTTTCTTGCCCTGGATGTTGCCCTGGCGGGCAATCATGACGCGCTGGGCCTGGGGGGAGCCTGCGCCGTGGAGGGACTCGGTGCGGTAGCCAACAGCCGCCGCGCCCAGGCACATATTCTCCAGGAAACGGAGGATCTTCTGGCGGTCCTCGGTGCTGACGCCCTCGTGGGTGGCGAAGTATTTATTGCAAATTTCGCCGATGGTCTCGCCCTCGCGGCCTACCACGGTGGCGGACTTGAAGTCCTTGTCGCTGGGCATGGTGACCATCAGGCCGCCTGCAATGTCCTCGGCCAGGCGCACGATCTCATAGGGGAAGCGGGTGACATTCTGCTTGCAGACATTGGCAAGCAGGAGGTCGATCTGATAGTTCCCCGCCTTGGTGGGGCAGCCCTCGCAGGAGCAGGCGATGCCGCAGGAATAGAGGGTCTCGTTGAGATGGGTCATCTCAATGAGCTTGTCCTTGATGTGGCTGGCCTTTTCCACGCCGTTATACTCGGCAGCCAGGGCCGCCGCGCCGATGACCACATCGCCCACGCCGACTTTGCAGCCGCCGTAGCTCTGGCGGTGGTAGCCGGCGAAGCGCTCCACCATCATCCCGGCGAACTCATACTCGCCGCACAGGAAGATGTACTCATTGGGGATGAACACATGGTCCAGCACCACCAGGGCCTCCTGGCCGCCGAACTTGGCGTTGCCCACATCGATGGAGGCGTCCTCCTCCAGCTTGCGGGTGTCGCAGGACTGGCGGCCGTAGATCATGTACATGCCCTCGGCGTCGGTGGGGCAGGCAAAGCTGACAGCCCAATCCTTATCCGCCTCGCCCATGGAGATGGTGGGCATGAAGATGTGCCAGTGGCTGTTGATGGAGCCGGTCTGGTGGCACTTGGCGCCGCAGACCACGATGCCGTCGGGGCGGCGCTCCACCACGTGGACGTACATATCGGGGTCGGCCTGCTCATGGGGTGCCTTGGAGCGGTCGCCCTTGGGGTCGGTCATGGCGCCGTCCACCGTCAGGTCGTTGTCCTGCACGTAGATGAGGAACTTCTTGAAGTTCTCATGGTAATGGGTACCGTACTTCTCGTCGATCTCGTAGGTAGAGGAGAACACGGCGTTGAAGGCGTCCATGCCCACGCAGCGCTGGAAGCAGGAGGCGGTCTTCTGACCCAGCAGGCGCTGCATCTTCACCTTTTTCACCAGGTCCTCGCTGGACTGGTGGAGGTGGGTAAAGCGGTTGATCTTGTGGCCGGTAAGGCTGGAGGTGGCGGTCATCAGATCCTCATACTGGGGATCCTGGGCCAGGGCGTAGGTCATGGCCACGCAGTTGATGGAGGGACGGATCATGGGGTGATCCACCCAGTTGTCGATCTTCTCGCCGAACATATACACGCGGGTGTTCAGCTTACGCAGGGAGTCGATGTACTCTTTTGCGGTCATCAGTGCCATTGTCGATTCCTCCTTTTATTCGTTCGCCAGTTTGACATAGCCGTCGTAGCGCTCCTTGGCGTCGCTGGCGGCCTTGTGGTACAGGGCGTCTGCCTTCTCCGGGAAGGACAGCTTCAGGGACGCATAGCGGTTCTCGCCCATGAGGAACTGCTGGAAGTCGCCGGTGGGGGCCTTGGAATCCAGCTGGAAGGGGTTCTTGCCCTGGGCCTTCAGACGGGGATCGTAGCGGTACAGGTGCCAGTAGCCGCACTCCACGGCCTTCTTCTCCTCGATCTGGCTCAGGCCCATGCTGGCCTTCATGCCGTGCTCGATGCAGGGGCAGTAGCAGATGACGATGGAGGGGCCATCGTAGGCCTCGGCCTCCCGGATGGCCTTGAGGGTCTGGGCGGGGTCGGCGCCCATAGCCACCTGGGCCACATACACATAGCCATAGCTCATAGCCATCATGCCCAGGTCCTTCTTCTTAGTGACCTTGCCGCCTGCGGAGAACTTGGCGATGGCCGCGGCTGCGGTAGCCTTGGAGGACTGGCCGCCGGTGTTGGAATAGACCTCGGTATCCAGCACCAGGACATTGATGTTCTTGCCGGAGGCCAGCACATGGTCCAGACCGCCGTAGCCGATGTCGTAGGCCCAGCCGTCGCCGCCGAAGGCCCACACGCTCTTCTTGGTCAGGAACTCCTTATTATTGCGGATGAACTCGGCCTCGTCGCTCTTGTCGCCGGACACGGCGGCCAGCAGGGCGTCGGCGGCCATGCGGGACTCGGCGGAGCTTTCGGCCTTGTCGATATACTCTTTGCAGACCTCGGGGGCAACGCCGCGCTCGGCCAAGGTCTGGGCGGCGGCCTTCAGCTGGCGCTTGATGGCATCCTGGCCCAGCAGGTAGCCATAGGCGTACTCGGCGTTATCCTCGAACAGGCTCATGGCCCAGGCGGGACCGCAGCCCTTGCAGTCGGTGCAGTAGGGGGAGCTGGGGGTGGAGCCGCCGTAAGCGGAGGAGCAGCCGGAGGCGTTGGTGATGTACATATGGTCGCCGAAGAGCTGGGTGACCAGCTTGATATAGGGGGTCTCGCCGCAGCCTGCGCAGGCGCCGGAGAACTCGAAATAGGGCTTGGCGAACTGGGAGGCCTTGACGGTCTTGTCGCTGACGGCGTCCTTCTTAATGGTAACGGTCTCCACGGCGTAGTCCCAATTCTCGGCCTGATTCAGCTGGCTCTCCAGGGGCTGCATGGTCAGGGCCTTTTCCTTAGCGGGACAGATGTTCACGCAGCTGCCGCAGCCGGTGCAGTCGTAGGGAGAGACCTGCATACGGTACTGGTACTGAGCCAGGCCGTTTGCCTTCTTGGTCTCGAAACCTGCGGGGGCGTTCTGCACTTCGTTCTCGTCCAGCAGGGCGGGACGGATGGCGGCGTGGGGGCAGACCAGGGAGCACTGGTTGCACTGGATGCACTTGGTCATATCCCACTGGGGGACCTCCACGGCGGCGCCGCGCTTTTCATACTTGGTGGAGCCTGCGTGCCAGGTGCCGTCCTCCAGGCCGTACTTCTTCATCACGGAGACGGGCAGGCTGTCGCCCTCCTGGCGGTTCATCACATCCACCACCTCGCGGATGAAGTCGGGAGCCTTGCGCTCCACGGGGGCATCCTCGGCGGTGGCCCAGGCGGCGGGAATAGCGATCCCCACCAGCTCGTTGATGCCGTGCTCGATGGAGGCATTGTTCATGTCCACCACGGCCTGGCCCTTCTTCTTATAATAGGTCTTATAGATGGCGTCCTTCATTTCGGCCACGGCCTGGTCCAGGGGGATGACCTTCGCCAGCTTGAAGAAAGCGGCTTGCAGGATGGTATTGGTGCGGTTGCCCAGGCCCAGGCCACGGGCGATCTTGATAGCGTCGATGGTGTAGAGCTTGGCTTTCTTCTCGGCCAGGGCGCGCTTCATGGAGGCGGGGAGGTTCTTCTCCAGGCCATCCATATCCCAGGCGCAGTTCAGCAGGAACACGCCGCCCTCCTTCAGGTTCTTCACCATGTCGTACTTATGGACATAGGAGGGGTTGTGGCAGGCCACGAAGTCGGCGGACTGGATGAGGTAGGGGGAGCGGATGGGCTCCTTGCCGAAGCGCAGGTGGCTCTGGGTCAGGCCGCCGGACTTCTTGGAGTCGTAGACGAAGTAGGCCTGGCAGTACAGGTCCGTGGCGTGGCCGATGATCTTGATGGAGTTCTTGTTGGCGCCCACGGTGCCGTCGGAGCCCATGCCCCAGAACTCGGCGCTGGTCTGACCGGCGGGGGAGGTGTCGATGTCGCAGGTGACATCCAGGGAGGTGTGGGTCACATCGTCCACGATGCCCACGGTGAAGTTATTCTTGGGAGCGTCCAGCTTCAGATTATCCAGCACGGCTATGATCTGGCCGGGGGTGGTGTCCTTGCTGGACAGGCCATAGCGGCCACCCACGATGTCCATGGCGATGCCCTTTTCCTTATAGATGGAGCAGATGTCCTGATACAGGGGCTCGCCCATAGCGCCGGGTTCCTTGGTGCGGTCCAGTACCGCCAGCTTCTTGCAGGTGGCGGGGATGGCGGAGAGGAACTTGTCCGCGGCGAAGGGACGATACAGGTGGACATTCAGCAGGCCCACCTTTTCGCCCTGGGCGGTGAGGTAGTCAATGGCTTCCTTGGCGGTCTCGGCGGCGGAGCCCATGAGGACCACCACACGCTCGGCGTCGGGGGCACCATAATAATTATAGAGCTTATACGCCCGGCCCGTGAGCTTGCTGATCTCCGCCATGTAGTGCTCCACGGCCTCGGGAATGGAGGCGACTTTTTCGTTGCAGGCCTCGCGGCACTGGAAGAAGATGTCGGGGTTCACGGTGGTGCCGCGGGTGGCGGGGTGCTCGGGGTTCAGAGAGTTGCGGCGGAAGGCACGCAGGGCGTCCATATCCACCAGGGGACGCAGGTCCTCATAGTCCAGGGCGTCGATCTTCTGGATCTCGTGGCTGGTGCGGAAGCCGTCGAAGAAGTGCAGGAAGGGCATCCGGCAGTGGATGGCGCTGAGGTGGGCCACCGCGCCCAGGTCCATGACCTCCTGGGGAGAGGAGGAGGCCAGCATGGCAAAGCCGGTGCTGCGCACGCCCATGACATCGCTGTGGTCGCCGAAAATGGACAGCGCGTGGGCGGACAGGGTACGGGCGGACACATGGAACACGCCCGGCAGCATCTCGCCGGCGATCTTATACATATTGGGGATCATCAGCAGCAGGCCCTGGGATGCGGTATAGGTGGTGGTCAGAGCGCCGGACTGCAAGGCGCCGTGGACCGTACCGGCCGCGCCGCCCTCAGACTGCATCTCCACCACCTGCACGGGCTGGCCGAACAGGTTCTTCTTCCCGTTGGCTGCCCACTCGTCCACATGCTCCGCCATGGGAGAGGACGGCGTGATGGGGAAGATACCCGCTACCTCCGTGAAAGCATACGACACATACGCCGCCGCTTCGTTGCCGTCCATGATGACTTTTTTATTTGACATTGTGTTGACCTCCTCAAACTTATGGTTCTCTTTCTCAATGCAATGGTTCGTTCACACGGTGCTCGCGCCGCCGTCTTAGTTTGAATTATAGCGGAAAACGCCGGGTGGTGATAATCAGCAAATGCGATATGGCGATTCACTTTTTCTTCTACCGTTTCGCCAAAAGGCGATTTTTTTCGTGTGAATACTGTTTTCTTCATAAATTTGTAAAAAACGCTGTTAACTTTTTGTAAAAATTGCAGTAAAGTTTCGCCCCAATAGGGGGGATATAAGAATTTGCGAAGCGGGACTTCACAGCCAGCGATAACAAAAACCGCAAATTTTATGGCATAATGCGTACATGGCATTCGCCGCCCGGCGACGACGGCGCGGCCAAAAAATCTAATAGAAAGAGAGAGACAACAATGGAAGCAGTATGGAACTTTATTGGTAAAATCAACACTGCCCTCTGGTCCAACCCCATGCTGGTCCTGGCGCTGGGCTCCGGATTGGTATTCACCATCTGTCTGCGCTTCGTGCAGGTCCGCAAACTGAAAACAATGGTAGGCTTGCTGTTTAACGGCAAAGCCTCCGAGCACGGCCTCTCCTCCTTCCAGGCGTTCACGCTGGCTATCGCCGGCCGTGTGGGCACCGGCAACATCGTAGGTGTGGCTACCGCCATTTGTGCCGGCGGCCCCGGCGCTCTGTTCTGGATGTGGATGATCGCCATCGTCGGCTCCGCCACCACTTTTGTAGAATGTACGCTGTCCCAGCTTCATAAGAAGAAGATCAACGGCGAGTACAAGGGCGGCTGGGTCTACTACATCGGCGACAAGTGGAAGGTCGTGGGCGCTATCTGCTCCGTCCTGTTCATCGCCACCCTGGCCTTTACCCAGACACTGGTCCACTCCAACGCCATGTCCACCGCTCTGGCCAACGCGTTTAATGTGCCTCCCATCGCCTGCGGCATCGTGGTGGCCATCGTTCTGGCTGCCATCGTGTTCGGCGGCGTGAAGGTCATTGGCCGCGTGGCTGAGATCGTGGTGCCCATTATGTCCGGCATCTACATCCTGGTGGCGCTTATCATCCTGGTGGTGAACTATCAGGCTATCCCCGCTGCCTTCGCTCTGATCTTCAAGAGTGCCTTCGGTGCCGATCAGATCATCGGTGCCGCCATGGGCAGCGCTATGATCTGGGGCACCAAGCGCGCCATCTTCTCCTCCGAGACCGGTATGGCTACCGCTACCCCCTCCGCTGCCGCTGCCGAGGTTTCCCACCCTGCCAAGCAGGGCCTGGTCCAGGCCTTCTCCGTGTACATTGACACGCTGTTCGTCTGCACCGCTACCGGCCTGATGCTCATCATCACCGGCTGCTACAGCGTCCAGGGCACCGACGGCGGCTTCCTCTTCACCGGCATGGGTGAGGTGGGCGCTGACGCCACTTGGGTCCAGGCTGCCGTGAGCACCCTGATGCCCACCTTCGGCTCCAAGTTCGTGGCTATCGCGCTGTTCTTCTTCGCATTCACCACCATCCTCAACCAGTGCTACAGCACCGCCTCCTCCGTGTCCTACTTCTTCATGGATAAGGGGAACGAGCCCAAGTGGGTCACCAAGGTCTGCTACGCTGTGTTCTGCCTGGCCGCTGTCTATGGCTCCGTCATCGCTGCCAGCCGCGCTTGGGATCTGGGCGACACCGGCCTGGGCCTGATCGTGTGGATCAACTACCTGTTCCTGCTCCTCAGCTGCCCCGTGGCCATCAAGCTGCTGCGCGACTTCGAGCGCCAGCAGAAGCTGGGTATCGACCCCGTGTTTGACCCCGATCAGTTCAAGGGTGTCAAGGGCTTTGACCATATTGACATGAACCTCTGGCGCGAGATCCGCGACAAGTTCAAGTCCGGCCAGCTGCAGAATTAACTTCGCCACTCCTTTTCTTTTCCATTTTCTTTACTTAGCAGAATGCCCCGGGCTATGGCCCGGGGCGTTTTGCGTAGGCTGGCGAAAAAACTTCGATTTTTTCTGCCGGCCGGCTGATGCGGTTTTTATAAAATTTTGCCACTTTTTCACATAGGATTGACAGAAACACGGAAAATTTGATATGATAATAGCAGAGTTTTACCGGAAAGGAGCGTTCTCTGTGTCTTCATCCAAGTACGCCGTGTTTTTGAAGGTGGCGGAGCTGGGCAGTATGTCCAAGGCCGCCACATACTGCTGCTACTCCCAGTCCGCCGTGAGCCAGATCGTCAGTTCCCTGGAAGACGAGCTGCAAATGGTGCTGCTGAACCGAAGCCAGAGCGGCGTCTCCCTCACCGCCAACGGCCAGCAGATGCTGCCCTATATCCGCCGGCTCCAGGAGGCGGCGGACGCCGTCACCGTGGAGGCCGCCAAGCTCAAGGGCGTGGAGATGGGCCACATCCGCATCGGCACCTTTTCCAGCGTGTCCTGCCATGTGCTGGTGCCGGTGCTGAAGGAGTTCAAGGCCGCCTATCCCAATATCAGCATCGAGATACGCGAGGGCGACGACGCCGGGGTCACGGCCATGCTCCAGCGGGACGAGGTGGACTTCGGCTTTGTGGACGCGCCGGCTCCGGCGGGCTTTGACGCCTTCCTGGTGCGCCGGGACCCCTTTATGGCCGTGGTGTCCGAGGACAGCCCCTACGCCGCCATGGACACCGTGCCCCTGTCCGTGTTCAGCACCGAGTCTATGGCTATGTTTGACGAGGGCAGCCAAAAGGAGGCCATGGGCGTGCTCCGCCGCAGCAAGATCATCCCCTGCTTGGAGTACACCAGCCGTGACGACAACCTCATTCTCTCCCTCATTGAAAACGGCCTGTGCATCGGCTACATGGGCCAGCTCATCCTCACCCGCAACTCCTATCGGGTGGTCAGCCGCCCCACCCAGCCCCAGAACTACCGAGACATCATGCTGGTCATGCGCAGCGAGGAGAAAACCTCCCCCGCCGCCACCCGGCTCATTGAGTTCTTGAAGAAATATTTGCAGGAAAACCCCGCCCCGTAAGGGGGCTTTGCCGCCATAGAAATACCCAGGACCCGGCTGCGCGCAATACGCCGCCGGGTCTTTTTGCCGCCGTTAGGGGAGAGGACCAGCACCCGGGCAGGTTGTCCTTGACATTTTGCGCAAAGGGATTATAATAATACTAACGAACATTAGTTAGTGAGGCCCGGCCATGAAACAGGAAGCCACCAAGCAGAAAATTTTGGAGAAAGCCCTGGAGCTGTTTGCACTCCGGGGGTACGACGCCGTCAGCGTGGGGGAGATCGCGGCGGCGGTGGGCATCAAGGCGCCCTCCCTTTACAACCATTTTCCCAGCAAGCAGGCCATTTTCGACGCCCTTGTGGAGTCCACGGCGGCGCAGTATGAGGCGGACACGGACCGGGTCAATATCCATGTGCAGGATGCCCGGCAGGACATTCCCGTTTTCACGGAGATCACCCCGGAGGGCCTTTTTGAAAAGGTGCGGCAGATCTTTGACTACTCCCTGCATAACGAATCCATCAGCCGCTTTCGCTGCATGATGACCCTGGAGCAGTTCCGCTCGCCGGAGCTGGCGGCGCTTTACTCCCGGCGCTATGTGGAGCGGCTGCTTCAGTACCACGCGGGGATTTTTCGGGCCCTGATAGCTTCCGGCGAGATCTGCGACCGGGACCCGGAGGCCCTGGCCCTGCTGTATGTGGCCCCGGTGCTGACGCTCATCGGCATCTGCGACCGCCAGCCGGAGCGGGAGGGGGAGTGCCTGGATAAGCTCCGGGCCCATGTGGAGCTGTTTTACCGCATGGTACACGCGGAAAGGGGGGACGAGCATGGGTGAGCCGGAGGAAAAATGGGTCCGCTGCCCGGCCTGCGGCGCAAAGACCCGGCTGCGGCTCCTGCAAAGGACGGTGCTGCGGGACTTTCCGCTGTTTTGCCCCAAGTGCAAGCAGGAGCGCCTTATCAACGCGGAAAATTTTGAAATTGAAATGATTCATCAGCCAGACGCAAAGACGCAGAGCTGACCGCATTTTTTGTGGTCGTGCGCTGCGTTTTTTGTTTATTACAGGAGGTAAACCATGAAAAGATCTCTGCTGCAAAAGCTGGGCCTGCTGGGCCTTGTCAGCTTTCTCTCGTACACGGCGGCGGTGGTGTTCGCGCCGCTGGCCTATCCGGGGTACAACTGGATGGCCCAGGCCGTCAGCGACCTGAGCGCCGCCGATGCGCCGTCCCTGTCCCTGTGGAACCAGCTTTCGGCCCTGTATAATGCCTGCGAGGTGGTGTGCGTCACCGTGGTCTGCCTCGGCATCCAGGGAAAGAAAACCCGGCTGCTGCGCACGGGAATTTACCTGTTCGCCGCCATGGAGTGGGTCTCCGCCGTGGGCTACCGGATGTTCCCCCTGTCCAGCAGCGGCTACGCCGGGGCGTTGCAGGACACCATGCACATGGTGGTCACGGCGCTGGTGGTGCTGCTGTCCATAGCGTCGCTGACGGTCATCCTTGTGGCCGGGGCCAAAAGCCGGGCCTGCCGCTCCTACGGCCTGTGCGCGGCCATCGCCCTGGGCATGATGCTGGTGGGCGCGGTGGGCATGAAGCTGGTGCCCGCCGCGTATTTCGGCGTTGTGGAGCGGTGCAGCGTGTTCGCCGCCACAGGCTTCAACGCCGCCCTGGGCCTGCACCTGTTTTGCGCAAAGGAGAAGGAGGAAATTTTATGAAACCCAGGACCGTCGATCCGCAGACCACCGCCCGGGCCGAGGCCTTTGCCCTTTGGATGGACGCGCCGAATCCTATGGTGACTTTTTTCAAGACCCTGGATGTGACGCCGCTGGTGCGCCTGGCCCGGAGGCGGGGCTATAAGTTCAATATGCTGCTGTGCTGGTGCATCGGCCGGGCGGCCAGCGGGGTGGGGGAGTTCTACCTGCTCCCGGTGGGGCGGCAGCTTCTGCAATACGACACCCTGGCCGTGAACACCATCGTGCGCAATAAGACCGGGCAGGTCAGCTCCTGCGATGTGCCCTTTTCCCCGGATCTTGCGCGCTTCAGCGCCGACTACCTGCGCCTGACCCGCACGGTTGCTGAAAGCTGCGAAAACCACGACCTGCCCGATAGCATGGTCATCGGCACCTCCGCCATCGTGGACACCCAGATCGACGGCGCCGTGGGCATGAACAGCGGCATTTTCAATAACCCGTTCCTGATTTGGGGCCGCTACCGCCGGGGCCTTTTCAAAACGACCCTGGCCCTCTCCTTCCAGTTCCACCACACCCAAATGGACGGCGCCCACGCAGGCCGCTTTTTGCAGCGCCTGCAAGAGGCTATTGATACTTGCAAAGGGTAAAATAAAAAACCTCCGGCCCCGCCGGAGGTTTTGCTATATACTATAATTACAAGTGGGCCTCCAACATTTTTTGGCCTTTCTATATGTTGCTTTCACAAGTAAGCACGAATTGCAACTGTTTTTCGGGTAAAATTTTTCTATAAATTTTCAATGGCGACCCGTTGCGGGGTTATGAAAAAAGCGAAATTCCTCCCGTGGGATAAAACCGAAGATTTGACAAAGAATAGGCGCACAATACCAGCGATGGACAAGGGTAAGCCCGCCTGCCGGAGAAAAAAGTGTTTTGCTGCGGTTATAGCGCCGAAACTCCCTTTTCGGTCATGACGGCGGGGATGCGGATGTCGTGGGGTTCCTGGGGGATGTCCGGGCGCAGAAGGGTTTCCCGGCACAGCAGCAGGGCTTCGCCGGAAAACTGCGACAGAAAGCGGTCATAGTAGCCGCCGCCCCGGCCCAGGCGGCGGCCATCCGCGGCTGCACCTGCGCAGGGGATGATCGCCAGGTCGATGTCCTCCGGCGGCACCACCGGGGCGTCCGGGGGCGGCTCCGGGATGCCGTAAGCGCCGGGGCGCAGCACGGACAGGTCAAGCACCTCGCGGCACTCCATGACGCCGGGGCCGGTACACAGCGGCACGCACAGCCGCTTGCCGTCGGAGAGTGTCCGCTCCAGCAGCAGCCGTGTGTCGATCTCCCGGCCCCGCCCCACAAAGGCGAACACCGTGCGGGCGCGGCGGTATGCCTCGGCTTCCAGCACCCGGCGGACGATGGCGGCGTCGGACAGCGCCCTTTCGCGCTCGGTCATGGACCGCTCCACCGCGGCCAGTGCCCGGCGCAGGGCGGCTTTTTGCTGCTGTATCGTTTCCATAAAAACACCTCAAAAAAACAGGCAGAGAAGCGGTGTGCTCCTCTGCCTGCTGCGATTTATGCCAGTTTGGCGGACAGATTCTCCACGGCCTCGCTCAGGGCCTCCTCGAAGGAGGGGTGGGGCCGCATGACGGAGAGAAGCTGCTCCGCCGTCAGGTGGTTCACCATGGCGGTGCTCAGCTGGGAGATCATGTCGCTGGCGTGCTGGCACATAAGCTGCGCGCCGATGATCTCGTGGGTGTCGCTGCGGGCCACCAGCTTCATGAAGCACCGGCCCGGATCCTCAATGATGGTGCGGGCGTTGCTGAACAGGGTACACTTGCCGGACACGGCGGGGAGGCCCTGCTCCTTGGCCTCGGCCTCGGTGAGGCCCACCACGGCGATCTCCGGGGCGCTGTAAATGCAGCTGGGGATCACAGTGAGGTCGATGCTGCCCTGGCCGCCGCACATCCGCTCCACGCAGTCCGTACCCTGGGCCGCCGCCACATGGGCCAGCTGCACAGCGGCGGAGGCATCGCCGATGGCGTACACGCCGGGGAGGCTGGTCTGGTAGTTTTCGTCCACCAGCAGGCGCTTGCCTTTCAGCGCCGGGGTCAGGCCGGGGGCAAACAGACCGTCGAAATATGCCCGGCGGCCAATGGCGCACAGGACCTTTTCGCCGGTGACGGTGAGGGCCTTGCCCTTTTGCTCCAGGTGGACGCACAGGCCCTCCGCCGTCTGCTCCAGAGACTGGACCATGGCGGAGGTCAGCACCTCCACGCCCTGCTTTTTCAGGATCTGCGCCAGGTTTTGGCCCAGCTCCCGGTCCAGCTGGGGCAGCAGATTAGCCATGCCCTCCACCAGGGTCACGCGGCAGCCCAGGTGACTGTAAAAGGTGGCAAATTCCACGCCGATGACCCCGCCGCCGATGATGACGATGGACCCATAGGGCGTGTCCGTGCCCTCCAGCAGCTCGTCGGAGGTCATAACGCCGGGCAGGTCCAGGCCGGGGATGGGCGGACGGACATTCACCGAGCCGGTGGCGGCCAGAATGCGCTCCGCCGTGTACGCGGTCACGGTGCCGTCTGCGGCGGTGACGCTGACCTGGCCGGGGGCGGTGATCTGGGCCGTGCCCTCCAGGACATCCACCTTTGCGCCCTTCAGCAGGGCGTGGATGCCGCCCCGCAGCTTCTCGCTGACGCTGCGCTTAAAGGCGAACATCTCGCCGATGTCATAGGAAAGGGTGCCGTGAACGCCCACGCCCGCGCCGTTTGCGGCGTCGTGGTAGACCTGGGCGGCGTGGAGCAGGGTCTTGGTGGGGATGCAGCCCCGGTTCAGGCAGGTGCCGCCCACCTCCCGGCGCTCCACAATGGCGGTGTGCAGCCCCAGCTTGGCCGCACGCAGGGCGGCGGTATAGCCGCCGGGCCCCGCGCCGATGACCAGCAGTTGATAGTCAGACATAGGAATTCCTCCTGTGGATCAAATGTTTTGTGCGCGGATCAGGCCGCAGAGGTCCGCTTTCACTTCCTCCGCCACCGCCGCGCTCTCTGCGGCGCGGCACAGGGCCTCGGCGGAAAAGGCGCAGCCGCTCAAAGCGCCCTCCAGGGCGGCGGACACGCCCGCGTCCATGGCGTCGGTATACACCGCTGCGTCGCGGCAGAGACCGCCCTCCACCCGCAGGTGCAGGCTCACCTCGCCCCAGGGGAACTTGCCTGCGCAGGCAAAGTCCAGCGGGGCGCTGCGGCCATAGACCCAGTCCCGGCTGCTGAACTGCGCGTAAAGCGCGTCCAGGGCGGCCCGGTCAAAGTCCTGCTCCCGCAGGGGCGTGGCCGTGAGACCGTAGACCTGCTGGAAGGCCCGGTTCATGGCCTCCGCCATCTTTTCGATGGTCAGGCCGGGGCAAAGCTCCCGCAGGTTCACCACCCGGGCGCGAACGGAATCCACGCCCTTGCTCTCGATTTTGGCGGTGGAGGGGCTGAGATAGCGGCCCATCTTGGCCATATCGGCATCCACCAGCAGCGTGCCGTTGTGAAAGGCCCGGCCATTGTGGGAATAAAAGGAGTTGCCGGAGAATTTGCGCCCCTGGGCCAGCAGGTCGTTGCGCCCGGAGAGCTCCGCCCGCAGCCCCAGCAGGCGGCAGGCCTCCACAAGGACCTGCTGCTGCCGGGGGAGGTCGTAGTTTTCCTCCGTGACGCTGAAGGTGAAATTCAGGTTGCCCAGGTCGTGGAACACCGCGCCGCCGCCGGAGAGCCGCCGGGCCAGCACGCCGCCCTCCTGCTCCAGGAGGCCCGTGCGGCACTCCTTCCAGGCGTTTTGGTTGCGGCCAATGACCACCGTGTTCTGATTCTGCCACAGATAGAGGATGCAGGCATCCTCCGGCACGGTCTCGGTGAGATAGCGCTCCAGGGCCAGGTTGCGGTAGGGGTCCGTGCCGCTGCCGGAATAGGTGTAGAGTTTTTTGATCATGCTTTTTTCCAGCGCAGGACGGGCTTGCGGGCCGCCTGGACCTCGTCGGGCCGTCCGATGGGCATGTTGTGGGGGGCGGTGTGCATGGACTCCGCGTCCTCAAAGGCCTTGTGATACAGCTTGCGCAGCACCTCCGCCGCGTGGTCCAGGGTCTCGATGCCCTCGGTCTCCGTGGGCTCCAGCATCAGCGCCTCGTGGACGATCAGCGGGAAGTACATGGTGGGCGGATGGATGCCCTCGTCGATGAGGGACTTAGCCACATCCAGCGCGGACACGCCCGTCTCCTTCTTCAGCCCGCTGAGATCCAGCACGAACTCGTGCATACACAGCCGGTCATAGGCGGGGGTGTAGGTGCCCTTGAGCTTTGCCATGAGGTAGTTGGCATTGAGCACGGCGTTTTCCGCCGCCTCGGGGATGCCCTCCCTGCCCAGGGCCAGCAGATAGGCCAGGGCGCGGACGACCACCAGGAAGTTGCCCTGGAAACTGCGCACCTGCATATGGCCCGGCTCCTCCGCCAGGGCGCTGTGGGGCAGGAACTCCTTCAAAAATGCCTTGCAGCCCACCGCACCTGCGCCGGGACCGCCGCCGCCGTGGGGCGTGGCAAAGGTCTTGTGCAGGTTCATGTGGATGCAGTCAAAGCCCATGTCGCCGGGGCGCACCACGCCCATAACGGCGTTGAGGTTGGCACCGTCGTAGTAGCACAGGCCGCCGGCCTCGTGTACCAGGCGGGTGATCTCCAGAATGTTCTTGTCGAAAATGCCCACGGTGTTGGGGTTGGTGAGCATCAGGCCGGCGGTGTCCTCGCCCAGGGCGGCGCGAAGGGCGTCCAGATCCACGCAGCCGTCCGAGCCGGAGGCGATGTTCACCACATCGTAGCCGCACATGGCAGCGGTGGCGGGATTGGTGCCGTGGGCGCTGTCGGGCACGATGATCTTCGTGCGCTTTTTGTCGCCCCGGGCATCGTGGTACTGCTTAATGAGCAGCACGCCGGTGAACTCGCCGTGGGCGCCCGCTGCGGGCTGGAAGGTCATGCCGTCCATGCCGGTGATCTCACAGAGGTATTCGGCGGCGGTGTCCAGCACCTGCTGCATCCCCTTGCGGTCCTGGGCAGGAGAGAGGGGGTGTACGCCCGCAAAGCCGGGCAGGGCCGCCATCTCCTCGTCGATGCGGGGGTTATACTTCATGGTGCAGGAGCCCAGGGGATAGAAGCCGCAGTTCACGCCGTGGACCTGCTTGCACAGCTCCGTGTAGTGGCGGGAGATGTCCGTCTCGCTCAGCTCCGGCAGGGCGGGCTTTTCCTCCCGGCGCAGGGCGGCGGGCAGGGAAACGCTCTCCACATCGCAGGCGGGCAGAATGGTACAGCGGCGTCCGGGAACGCTCTTTTCAAAGATCAGCTTCATTTTGCCAGCACCTCCTTTACAATGGAAACGGCCTTGTCAAGCTGGGAGCGGGAGACCTTCTCCGTGGCGCACCACAGGATGCCGTCCTCGCCCACGGGCAGACCGCCCAGAATGTCGCCCTCGGCCAGGGCGGAGAGGACCTCCTCCCGCTTGGGCATATGGGTGACGAACTCGTGGAAATATTCGCCGGTATAGGCCAGGGAAACGCCGTCAATGGCGCACAGAGCCCCGGCCAGATAGTGTGCCTTAGCCATGGACTGCTCCGCCGCCTGGGCCATGCCGTCGGGGCCCATGGTGGCCATGTACAGCCCTGCGGTCAGGGCGCACAGAGCCTCGTTGGAGCAGATATTGCTGCTGGCCTTTTCCCGGCGGATGTGCTGCTCCCGGGCTTGCAGGCTCAGCACATAGGCGCGGCGGCCATCGTGATCGGTGGTCTCGCCCACGATGCGGCCGGGCAGCTTGCGCATGAGCTTGTCGGTGGAGGCCATGTAGCCCAGATAGGGGCCGCCGCAGCCCATGGGCAGACCCAGGGGCTGGCCCTCGCCCACGGCGATGTCCGCGCCGCAGGCCCGGGGCGTTTTCAAAATAGCCAAAGCAATGGGGTTGCAGCCCATGATGTACAGCGCGCCGGCTTCGTGGGTCAGAGCGCCCAGAGCCTCCGCGTCCTCGAACTGGCCGAAGAAGTTGGGCTGCTGCACATAGAAGCTGGCTACCTCCGCCGTGAGCATCTCGCGCAGGGCGTCCATGTCGGTCTTGCCGTCCTTGACGGGCACGATGCGCAGCTCGTCGCCGGTGCCGTAGCAATAGGTGCGGACGGTGTTGATGGTGTCGGGGTGGGCCGCGCCGGAGATAAGCGTCACCCGGCGCTTGCGGTCGCGGCACATGGCGGCGGCCTCGGCGGCGGCGGTGGCGCCGTCATACACGGAGGCGTTGGACACATCCATGCCCGTCAGCTCGCAGATCATGGTCTGATACTCGAAAATAGACTGCAAAAGGCCCTGGCTCATTTCCGCCTGATAGGGGGTGTAAGCGGTGAGAAACTCCTCCTTGGCGGGGATGTATTTTACAATAGAGGGGATATAGTGGTCGTAGGCCCCGGCGCCCCGAAGCACCGTGCCGTACACACGGTTCTCCGCCGCCATAGCCGTCATGGCGCGGCTGACCTCCAGCTCACTCATCCCGCCGGGGATATGCAGCGGCTCGGTGAGAAGCATCTGCTCCGGCACATCCCGGAACAGGTCGCGGGTGCTGCTTACACCCACGGCCTTGAGCATCTCCTCCCGCTGCGTCCCGGTAGAGGGAACATAGCTGCCCATCTTTTAGCCCTCCTCGGTGCAGAACGCCTCGTAGGCGGCGGCATCCAGCAGCTCCTCGCTGCCCTCCACATTCTCCACCTTGATGATCCAGGCGCCGTAGGGATCGCTGTTCAGCATCTCCGGGGCGTCCAGCAGCTCCTCGTTCACGGCGCACACGGTGCCGGTGACGGGGGAAACCAGGTCAGAAACGGCCTTCACGGACTCCACATCGCCGAAGGCATCCCCGGCGGCAACGCTGTCGCCCTCGGCGGGCAGATTCACGAACACCACATCACCCAGGGCGTTCTGGGCAAAGTCGGAAATGCCCACCACGGTCACGCCGTCCTCTACCTTCACCCACTCGTGGGACTTGGAATATTGCAGCTCAACAGGATACAACATGATACTTTACCTCCATTAAATATAATATTGTGTTTGGTTTTCTTCCGCAGCCCCGCCCCCGAAGAGGCGGGGCGTAATGCTTTTTTTATTACACCAGCTTGGCGGCCAGGTCCTCCAGGGCCTCGTCGATCTCGGCGTCGTCGAAGCAGTAGCGCATCTCCAGGTGCTCGCTGCGCAGCTTCTGCACTTCCTCCTTCACCTCTACGCCCCGGAGGATGCAGTCGGCCATGAGGGCGGCCAGGCGGTCAAAGTCGGCGGCCTCGAAGCCGAAGCGGGTCATTTCGCTGACGCCCATGCGCAGCGCGCCGGAGGCGGTGAAGCCCTCCTCGTCGGGGGTGGCCTGGTAGTTCACCACGATGTTGTTGCGCTCCAGGCGCTCGGCGATCTCGGGGCCCTCGCCGTAGCCCACGGACACGATGACCTGGTGGGTCTCGGTGTAGTCGATGGCGGGGTCGCCGGCCACATCCAGCCCGTGGGCCTTCAGGCTGCGGGCAAAGGACTTGGCGTTGTCGATGACGGCCTTCTGGTACACATCCCGGAACTGGTTCATCTCGTAGGCGGCCATGAGCATACCCAGCTGGGTGCCCAGGTGGTGGTTGGAGACGCTGCCGGGGAAGGTGCGGCTCTCAATGGTCTTCCACAGGCCGTACTTCAGGTCGTCCTCCTTGTAGTTCACGCCGATGACGCCGCGCTGGGGGCCGAAGAAGGTCTTGTGGGTGGAGCCGGTGACGATCTCCGCGCCCTCGGCAAAGGGATTCTGGAAATGGTCGCCGATGAGGCCCAGCACATGGGCCATGTCGTACATAATGGTGGTGGGGATGTTCTGCTCGTCCACGAACCGGCGGATGGCGGCCACGGGCTCCTTGTGCAGCACCATGCTCTTGCCGAAGACGATCAGCTCCGGGCGGTAGCGGTCAATGAGCTTCTTGGTCTCCTCCACATCCATCTTGTAGGGGTTGTCGGCGCAGACGGGGAAGTTCACCACGGCGGGCTTCTCCGTCACCGGGTCGATGGCGATGTAGTCGTGGAGGGCGCCCATGGGCTGGGCAGACAGGTGGCCGCCCTTGATGATGTGGTTGTTCATCACATAGCCCAGGCGCTTGGCCTCCACCTTCCGGTCGAAGCGGTTCTTCCAGTCCATCAGGGAGGAGAACACCGCCATGTTGGACATCTGGCCGCTGAGGGTACGGGTCTCCACCTCGGTGCAGCCGAAGTAGGCCCGCATCTCCTCCACCAGAAGCTGCTCCACCTTGTCGATGAACTGAGTGCCCTGATAGTAGAAGATGTCCTTATCGTAGAAGGCCAGCACCTTCTTATGCTCGGCGTAGCGGCAGCAGGGGTCGCTGCCGGACAGGATGCGGACGGCGCGGCTGGGGGTATTCTCGGAGGGGATCAGGTTGATGCACTGCTCCTGCCGCCACTGGTGATTCTCCAGCGCCTTCGTCAGCAGCTCCAGTGCCTTGGGGGCGCGGTCGCCGCTGCCCACCTTGTGTTCCTCCTCCTGCATGCCGTAGATGAGGGGACGGGCGTAGGGAGGTGCGGCCACGCTCATGTGGCGGGCGGGGATCACGGCCTTCAGCCGCTTGCCGCGGACGTCCACCTCCACGGTGTCGTCCTCCAGAATGTCGCTGTCGATATAGCACAGGCCGATGGCGCGCTTGCCGCTGGCCTCCAGGATCACGGTCTCAAGGCCCTCGCCCTCGCTCTTGAAATAGGGTACCATGGTGCCGCTGGTGACCCAGCCCACATGCTTTCCGTCCTTATAGATCTCCATCCCGGCACGCATGACGCCGCGATCCAAAAGGGCGATGGGCGCGATCTTGCGGGGCAGCACGCTCAGGTCGCTGAAATCACGATCCATGTGCCGGACGAAGGACTCGTGCTGCTTTTCCAGCGCTTCACGGCCGATGAAGTCGCCCTTCTCGGCGGCGAAGCTGACGGCGAACTTGGACAGAGGAACGGCGAAAATGGGGATCACGCTGCCGTCGGGAGCGGTGCCCATCTCGTGGCCGTACAGGGGCAGGGCGGCCTCCAGACGCAGGGTGTCGCGGGCGCCCAGACCGGCGGGACGTGCGCCCAGCTCGACGAGACGGTTCCACAGCCACGCCGCGTCCTCGCTGCGGACGTAGACCTCATAGCCCAGAGGCTCGCCGGTGTAGCCGGTCTTGGCCACCCGGGCGGTGTGTCCCTCCAGCGTGACGGTGCCCAGGGCGTTCTTCATGGGCTCGGTCAACTGTGCACCGCCGGCCAGCGCCGTCAGCATCTCCTTGCACTTGGGGCCCTGCACCGCGATGGCGGCCCACTTATCGGTGATGTTCTCGATCTGGCAGTCGAAGCCCTTCAGCGCCTCGTACAGGTGCTGAAGATCCTTGTCGGTGTTGGCGGCGTTCACCACCAGCAGATAGCTGTCCTCCTCGAAGAGGTACAGATAGGCGTCGTCCACCGCGCCGCCGTCGTTGTCGGGAATGATGCAGTACTGGGCCATGTTCAGATCCAGGGCGCTGACGTTGCTGGACAGCACATGCTGCAAAAACGCCTTGCGCTCCGGCCCGGTGATGCGCAGGCGGCCCATGTGGG